>JAVBRR010000087.1:0-6619 GCA_031547705.1 Rikenellaceae bacterium
GCGGAAATTGCCACACCGAGCTCTTGCCCGCGGCGTAGGGGCAGTCGGCCGCCGTCGCTTCGTCCTCGCCCACGGCCTTCACCTCGGGCAGGCGCACCAGCAGCGACACCACGCCCAGCGCCACGAAGATCCCCGCGATGATGCAGAACGGGGTGTAGAGGTCCGCGACCAGCGTGTGGTCCACGCTTTTGCCGATCACCCACGCCAGGAACAGCGGGGCCACGGGCCAGGCCAGCTTGTTGCATATCCCCATCAGGCTGATCCTGCGCGCTGCGCTCTCGATCGGCCCCAGGATGGTGATGTAAGGGTTGACGGCAGCCTGCAGGAAGGTGTTGGCCACTCCGCTCACGAACGACGACACGAGGAAAAGATAGAAATTTTCGTACATCGCCGACAGGATGAACAGCCCGAAGGCCGCGGCGAAGATCGCGAACGACAGCGCCATCGTCAGGCGGTAGCCGATCCGCTTGATCGTCATCGAGGCCGGATAGCCGAAGATAATGAAGGTCGAGAAAGTGGCGAAAAGCACCAGGTAGGACGCCCCGGACGAAATGCCGGGCGAATTGCTCAGCACCGGTATCAGGAACGAATTGATTCCCAAGGCGAAGCCCAGCGTAAAAAACATCATCCCGACGAAAGCCAGGGCCGGGATGTAGGTGCGGTTCAGGGTAGGATTTTCCATATTTCCGGAATTTATTTTATTATTCCATATACACTTCCAGTAATTTCCCCGCCCCGCGCAATTCGATCTCGTCCTCGATGGCCGGGACCAGCACGCTTTCGCCCTTCCCGGCAGTCACTTCGCCCGCGCTGTAAACCACCGAGAACGTCCCTTCCAGCACGACGTAGGCCACGAACGAGTCGAGGCGGTGGTAGTCGCGTACGAGCGATCCCTCGACCGCCACGAGGTTGACCGTGAACCAGGGGCATTTTTTGAGCGTAACGGCCTGTCCCGCAACGGGATTTTGCGTCACATCGTACTCCCCGGGTGCCGCGAAGTCGATGGCGTCCAGCGCCAGGGCGGTGTGCAGCTCGCGGGGGTGGCCCTTTTCGTCCACACGGCCCCAGTCGTCGACGCGGTAGGTGACGTCGGACGTTTGCTGGATCTCGGCCAGCAACAACCCCCGGCCGATGGCGTGGAGCGTGCCGGCGGGGATGAAATAGGCATCGCCCGGGGCGACCTTCACCCGGTTGAGCAGCGCGGGCAGCGTCCCGGACTCGACGGCGGTGAGGTACTCCTCGCGCGTGGTTCCCGGGCGCAGGCCCAGGTAGAGCTCGGCGCCGGGCTCGCAGTCGATCACATACCACATCTCGGTCTTGCCGCTGCAACCGTGGCGTTCGCGGGCCAGTTCATCGTGGGGGTGCACCTGGATCGAGAGCACGTCGCGCGCGTCGATCAGTTTGATGAGCACGGGGAATTCGAGACCGTATTTTTCGTACACCCCCTCGCCAACCAGCTCGCCCATAAAGACCTCGATCAACTCCTCGAGGGTGTTGTTCCGCAGTTTCCCTTCGGCCACGACCGACACATCGCCCTCGACGCCCGAGATCTCCCAACTTTCACCGACGGGCACACCGGCGGGAAGCTTTTTCCCCATTTTACTGCCGAGCATTTCGCCGCCCCAGATGCGCTGCTTGAAGAACGGTTTGAACTTAAGAGGGTAAATCATTAAAATTTAGGTTTTATTAACGCACAAATATACAAAATTTCGTACATTTGCCCAGAGTTTTGCGTGTGAATCAACAATGGAGTTGCTTAGAGTAGAGAACGTCACTAAACAATACGCCGCCCACATCGCTCTGGAGGATGTCTCGATGGTCATCCCCCAGGGTAGTGTTTACGGTTTGCTGGGTCCCAACGGAGCCGGCAAGACGACTCTTATCCGTATCATCAACCGCATCACGGCGCCCGACAGCGGCAAAGTTTTCTTCGACGGGCACGAAATCCGCCCCGAAGACGTCGCCCGCATAGGCTACCTGCCCGAAGAACGCGGGCTTTACAAAAAGATGCGCGTCGGCGAGCAGGCGATCTACTTCGCCCGCCTCAAGGGGTTGTCGCACCGCGAAGCCACCGTCCGGCTCAAGGAGTGGTTCACGCGTTTCGGCATCCGCGAGTGGTGGGACAAGAAGGTCGAGGAGTTGAGCAAAGGGATGGCCCAGAAGGTGCAGTTCATCGTCACGGTGCTGCACGAGCCCGACCTGCTGATCTTCGACGAGCCTTTCAGCGGTTTCGACCCCATCAACGCCAACCTGCTCAAGGAGGAGATCCTGCGCCTGCGCGACCGGGGCGCCACGGTGATCTTTTCGACCCACAACATGTCGTCGGTCGAGGAGATCTGCGACCACATCACTCTGATAGACAAATCGCGCAACATCCTCTCGGGGCGCGTGGACGAAATACGCCACCGCCACGGGCAGAACATCTTCCAGCTCGACTTCCGCGGCGACTACGACAAGCTCAAAAGCGCCCTCGAGGGTCGGTGCACGGTGCTCGAAGGCGATGAGCGCGCCGCCTCGATCTACGAAACGATGAAAATCCACGCGCCCTCGGACAACGCCGTGCGCGGGATCATCTCCCTGGTCAACGACTCGGTGGAGCTCCGCAGTTTCCGCGAGATCATCCCCAGCATGAACGACATATTCATCGGCGCCGTGGCCGGTAAAAATCCCGCCGTATGAGTAAGATAGGCATCATCATCCAGCGGGAATTCAACACCCGGGTGCGCAAGCGCAGCTTCATCGTCACGACGATCGTCACGCCGATCCTGATGGTGGGCCTGATGGCCGCCCCGGCGCTGCTGTCGATGGTCAAGACGGGAAAAACGAAGGATGTCCTCGTGGTGGACCGCACCGGCACGTTGGCCGCCAACCTGGAAAACGACGCCCGGATCAGCTTTACCGTCCTGCCCGAGGCCGAGGCGGCGGACGTTTCGCCCGCCGGGCTGAACGGACGGTCGAAAGAGATGTACGGCTTCCTGTTTATCGGAAGCGACGCGCTGGCCAACCCGGGCGACATACAACTCTACACGCGCGAGAGCGTCACCCTCGACGCCGAGTCGGAGATAGCAGGCCGCCTGAAGCGCGTCATCGAGGCCGAAAGGCTCAAGGCATACGATATCGACAGCCTGCCGCAGATCATGAAGGCCATTAAGGCCGACGTGAAGATCCAGTCGTTCCAGATCGACGACTCGGGAAGCGAAAAGGAGAGCTCGGGGATGCTGGCGATGATCTCGGCCTATATGTTCGCCTTTCTGATCTACATGTTCGTATTCATGTACGGGGCGATGGTGATGAACGGCGTGGTCGAAGAGAAGAGCTCGAAGGTACTCGAAGTGATGGTTTCGTCGGTGAGGCCCTACGAACTGATGATGGGCAAGATCCTGGGGATCGCCGCAGTGGCGGTGACGCAATTCGCCATCTGGATGGTGCTCATCGCGGCGCTGGGAGGCATCGTTTCGCAGTTCCTGCCCTCGGAAGTGGCGGCGGGAATGGCCCAGACGGCGGCACAGGCGGGCAGCATGGGTCCCGATGCGGCGGCAGCGCTGCGCGGAGCCACGGACATAGGGTTCCTGGCGAAGATGTTCGGAGGGTTCGTCCTCTATTTCATAGGCGGCTACCTGCTCTACGCGGCGATGTTCGCGGCGATCGGCAGCGCGACCGACAACGTGGCCGACACGCAGCAACTGCAACTGCCCGTGACCATTCCGCTGATCCTGGCGGTGGTGGTGATGCTCAGCGTGCTGAACGACCCGAACGGCAGTATCGCTTTCTGGTTCAGTATGATCCCGCTCACCTCGCCCGTCATCATGATGGCGCGCCTGCCCTACGGGGTTCCGGCGTGGGAGGTGGCGCTGTCGCTGGCGCTGCTCTACGGCAGCTTCTGCGCGATGGTGTGGCTGGCAGGAAAAGTGTACCGTGTCGGGATATTTATGTACGGCAAGAAACCCACCTGGAAAGAACTTTTCAAGTGGATGAAATATAAATACTAAAGTATGAAGAAAACCGTATTGGTAACAGGCGGGGCCGGGTATATCGGCAGCCACACCACCGTAGAGTTGGTCAACGCAGGCTACGACGTTGTCATCGTGGACAACCTGTCGAACGCCGAGATGTCGGCCGTGGAAGGAGTGCGTGAGATAACGGGGGTAGAGGTGCCGTTCGAACAGGTGAACTGTTGCAATGTCGAGCGCATGGAATCGGTGTTTTGCAAATACCCCATCGACGCCGTGATCCATTTCGCCGCCTTCAAGGCGGTGGGCGAGTCGGTCGAAAAACCGCTGGAATACTACCGCAACAACTTCGGATCGTTTGTCAAGGTACTGCAACGGATGGTCGCCCACAACGTCAACAACATGGTGTTCTCGTCGTCGGCCACCGTCTACGGCAAAGCCGACACCCTCCCCGTGACCGAATCCAGCCCGCGCAAGGACCCCACCTCGCCCTACGGCAACACCAAGCAGATCTGCGAAGACATCCTGCAGGACGCCATCGTGGCCTACCCCAACCTGAAAGGTATCTCGCTGCGCTATTTCAATCCCATAGGCGCCCACCCGTCGGCCCTGATCGGCGAGCTGCCGCGCGGGGTGCCCAACAACCTGGTGCCCTACATCACCCAGACGGCGGCGGGCGTGCGCGACCACCTGAACATCTTCGGCGGCGACTACGGCACCCCCGACGGAACGTGCCTGCGCGACTACATCGACGTGGTCGACCTGGCCAAGGCCCACGTGGCGGCCGTGGGACGCATGATCGACGGCAAGAACCGCGAGCGCTACGAGGTGTTCAACATCGGCAGCGGCAAGGCGATCTCGGTGATGGACGTGGTGAACACGTTCGAAAAGGTCAACAACATCAAGATCAACTTCCAGATCGCACCGCGCCGCGCGGGTGATGTGGAATCGATATGGGCCGACGTCACCAAGGCCAACAACGAACTGGGATGGAAGGCCAAACGCACCCTCGAGGAGACGCTTTCGGCATCGTGGGCCTGGGAAAAGAAACTGAGGAAAATCAGGTAAGAAGGAGGATGTTTCACTCTATATGATTGCTGGTTTTCAGGATCTTACGTGTATGAATGCTTTCGTCTACAAGAACCTCTCGGAAGAAACGCCCGCGGAATAACCGCGCGGCGTCTATACACAAACGCCCTGCTTCGGATTCCGAGGCAGGGCGTTTTTTGTTGGAATGTCGCGTGGTTATCTGGCGAATGCTTCGCCCGCGAAGCGGAGCATCGAGATGGTGATCTCTTCGTAGAGGTCGGACACGGATCGTCCGTAGAAGGCGTGGATGTATCCGGGGTAGATGCGGCAGTCGACGACCCCGCCGAGGGCTTTGGCGCGGTCGGTGAGGGCCACGGAGTGGAGGTAGGAGATGGTGGTGTCGGCCGTTCCGTGGAAGACGATGATGGCGGGGATGTGCCCGGGCCGCAGGTTGTGGATGGGCGAGAAGCCGCGCAACTCTCCCTCGGTGATGCCTTTGAAATAGGGGTGTTCGAGAGGTACGCCGGCGAAAAGGGCCAATCCTTCGGCGTCGGTCTTGCGCGGGTCGGTGAAGTCGTAGATGCCGTTGCAGCCCATCAGTACGCGGCAGTTGTCGCGTTTGAAGGCCGAGAGGGCGGCCAGGGGCGTTCCGGCCGATCCGGCCATGTAACCGAAACGGGTCATGTCGAGGTGCCAGTCGTCGGCGTGGGCGGCGATGAAGTCGAACGCCTCGTCCATTTCGCGCATCCCCAGGGCGATGTTGCCGCCGTCCTTCACCAGCGTGTAGGTGATCCGCACGCCGGCGATGCCGTGCGAGGCGAGGTATTTCGACTGGTAGGCCAGCGTCGAGGTGTTGCCTCCGCGCCAGCCTCCGCCGTGGACGTAGATGATGAACGGGAAGGGCCCCGTGCCCTCGATCGGCAGGTCGACCACCATGTCGAGCTTGTAGGTCCCGTAATCCTTGAAAATGTATTTTTCCGAAGTGGTGCATCCCTTGTAATCCTCGTCCGCGATGCGTACGGGGGTGGTCCGGTAGGGGGTGTAGAGTTTCTCGGGGGGCAGGGTGCCCAGGTCGAATATTTTGGATATGTTGGCGGCGTTGGTGACAGTCCAGGTGCGGGCGGGCCCCGGCGTGAGGTTCATTCCGTAGCGGTTGTGCTGCGCCGCGGCGGTCAGGGCGGCGGCAACGAGGATTGCGGTCAGGATCGTTCGTTTCATTGTTCTTCGTAATCTGAAAGTTGTGCGGGAATCGATTTCGACGCCTTGACGTCGAGTTTGCGCAGGCGTTCGGCCTGGTTGAGCAGGTTGCCTTTGCCGGTTTTGAGTTGCCCGAGGGCCTTGTCGTAGCTGCGTGCGGCGCTGTCGATGTTCTTGCCCACGTCGAGGAGCGTTTCGGCGAAGCCCGCGAATTTGTCGTAGAGCGCGCCGCCGGCTTTGGCGATTTCGAGGGCGTTGCGGCTCTGGTTGTCGCGTTTCCACAGGTCGTCGACGATCTTCAGCAGCGCGAACAGGTTGGTGGGGCTGCTGAGGATCACTTTCTTGTCGTAGGCCTCGTTCCAGATCGAATAATCTTCCTGCAGGGCGGCCATGAAGGCGGGTTCGTTGGGTACGAACATGATCACGAAGTCGGGCGAGTCGAC
>JAVBRR010000128.1:0-10421 GCA_031547705.1 Rikenellaceae bacterium
TGAGAAACGAAGTTTCTCCAAAAGTTTTCTGGTTCTCTTTTACAAAAGAGAACAAAAGAGAAAGATATAAAACAACATATAACTACTAATGGACAGCAAGCAACTTTTCGGGCAGATCGTGGCCAAGCGTTCGTTTTTGTGTGTGGGGTTGGACAGCGATGTGCGGAAGCTCCCGGCGCATTTGCGCTCGGCGGCCGATCCGCAGGCGGAATTCAATTGTGCGATCGTCGATGCGACGGAACCTTACACGGTGGCTTACAAGCTCAACCTGGCATTTTATGAGGAAAACGGCGCGGCGGGCTGGATCAGTTTCGAGCGTACGTGCGCCTACATCCGCGAGCGCTATCCCGACATGCTGATCATCGCCGACGCCAAGCGCGGCGACATCGGCAACACGGCCCAGATGTATGCCCGCGCGTTTTTCGAAGACAACCTGGTGGACGCCGTGACCCTGTCGCCCTACATGGGCCGCGACTCGGTGGAACCGTTCTTCCACTACCCGGGCAAGTGGGCCATCATCCTGGCCCTGACGTCGAACGGCAGCGCTTTCGACTTCGAGATGCTCACCCTCGAAAACGGGCGCCGGCTCTACGAGCAGGTGATCAACACCTCCAAAAGCTGGGGCACGACCGACAACACGATGTACGTCGTGGGCGCCACCCAGGCCTCGCAACTCGCCCCGATCCGCAAGCTGATCCCCCGCCACTTCCTGCTCGTGCCGGGTATCGGAGCGCAGGGCGGCAACCTGGCCGACGTGGCGAAATACGGGATGACGAACAACTGCGGCCTGCTGGTCAACTCCTCGCGCGGGATCATCTTTGCCGGGTCGGGCGAGGATTTCGCCGCCGAAGCCGCCGCGGCAGCCGCCGAAACCCAGGCCGAAATGGCCCGGCTGCTCGAACCGATTCTTTAAAAAATCGCACACAGAGTGCTCCGGACCGGAAAAAATCCGTACCTTTATCGGGGTAGATTCCCAAAATAAAACGACGGCCCTATGGAATACGCTGAAAAAGTGAAAGAATACCCCTTCGGGATCACCGCAGCGGAGATCGCCGAAGCGGTGGCCCTGGCGCGGGAACTCGCCCGGGGCAACGAGCGCACCGACGTGTGGCGTGCGTGCTACGGCTGCATCGACCTCACCTCGCTCAACGGGACCGACTCGGCGCCCCGCATCGACGCCTTCGCACAAAAGGCGGCCGGTTCGCGCAGGGCTTTCCCCGGTGTGCCCGACGTGGCCTCGGTGTGTGTCTACCCCTCGTTCATCGAAACCGTGGGCCTCGCCCTGGGCGACAGCGACATCGCCATCACAAGCGTGGCGGGAGGCTTCCCCTCGTCGCAGACCTACCTCGAAGTCAAGGCGCTCGAAACGGCCATGGCGGTCGAAAACGGAGCCGACGAGATCGATATCGTGCTCAACCTGGGGCAGTTCCTGACCGGTGACTACGACGGTGCGGGCAACGAGATCGAGATCCTGCGCGGCGAGGCGGGCAGCGAGATCGTGCTCAAGGTGATCATCGAATCGGGAGCGCTGGCCGACCCCTCGCTCATCTGGCGCGCCTCGGTGCTGGCCATGCTGGCCGGTGCCGATTTCATCAAGACATCGACGGGCAAAGTCCCCGTGAGCGCCACACCCGAAGCGGCCGTGGTGATGTGCACGGCGATCAAGGAATTCTACGCCCGCACCGGACGCCGCGTGGGCTTCAAGGCCGCAGGCGGGGTCGCCACCGCCGCAGACGCCGCACTCTATTACACGATCGTCGAATCGATCCTGGGCGCCGAATGGCTCACCCCCGCACTCTTCCGCATCGGCGCCAGCTCCCTCGCCAACCACCTCCTCACAGCCATCGAAGGCCGCGAAATAGCGTATTATTAATTAGTAACTATATATTAGTTTACTTCTTGTCTTATGTGTTCTTTCTTATAAGAAAGAACCAAAGAATTTTTGGGAAAACTACGTTTTCCGATATTTACCTTGCTCTATCTTACAGCCGTTCAAATAGAGGGGGTTCTAACTAAGCGGGGACTTTCAAACTGGCATTCAGACCCCCTCTATTCGAACGGCTATGAGGCGGAGTGAAGTAATCATGAGAAACGCAGTTTCTCCAAAAGTTTTCTGGTTCTCTTTTACAAAAGAGAACAAAAGAGAAAGAGCTAAAATAATATAGAGTCACTATTATGAATATTCCCTATTTGCTTCCTGCCGCGTTGGTTGCGGCGGCGGGCGTGCAGGCTGTCCAGGCTGCGAAACCCAAGCCGGTGAACATTGTTCTGTTTTATGTCGACGACATGGGCTATGGCGACATGGCTGCCAACGGCGCGATCGGTTACCAGACCCCCAACCTCGACCGGCTTTGTGCCGAAGGGATGCGTTTCACGCAGTTCTATTCTCCGGCGCCGGTGAGTTCCGCCTCGCGTGCCGGGCTGATGACGGGTTGCTACCCCAACCGCATCGGGATCTACGGAGCGCTCCAGCCGCGCAGCGCCACGGCCTTGAACCGCGACGAGTGGATCATTCCCCAGATGCTCCGCGAGCAGGGTTACGCGACCTGCATCGTGGGTAAGTGGCACCTGGGCGACGCCCGCCAGTTCCTGCCCCTGCAGCGCGGGTTCGACGAATACTTCGGCCTTCCCTATTCGAACGACATGTGGCCCTACCGCTATAAGATCTGGCGCGGCAAACCGGGCGAAGTGGTCAACCCGGCGTCCCCGCCCCTGCCGCTCTACGACGGCAACGAGGTGGTGCGCACCATCAACACCCTCGAGGACGAAGACGAGCTGACCACGCTCTACACCGAGCGCGCCGTGTCGTTCATCGAGCGCTCGGCCCGCAAGCCCTTCTTCCTCTACATCCCCCACAACATGCCCCACACGCCGTTGGCCGTTTCCGAAAAATTCCGGGGCAAGAGCCGCCAGGGGGCCTACGGCGATGTGATGATGGAGATCGACTGGAGCGTCGGCGAGGTGATGAAGGCCCTCAAGCAGACCGGGCTGGACAAAAATACGCTGGTGATCTTCACCTCCGACAACGGCCCCTGGCTCAACTTCGGTGACCACCAGGGCTCGGCCGGGGCGCTGCGCGAAGGTAAATTCGTGTGTTACGAGGGCGGTATGCGCATGCCGTGCGTGATGCGCTGGCCGGCGGCGATCCCCGCCGGAGCGGTCTGCAACCAGTTGGCCGGTGCCATCGACCTGTTGCCCACTTTCGCGGCGATGACCGGCGGGCGCTTGTCCGACAACCCGATCGACGGGGTGAACATCCTGCCGCTCATGCGCGGCCAGGCGGACGCCGAACCCCGCACCGAGCTCATATATTGTTATAGCGGGGCGATCAACGCCATCCGCGACTGGCGTTTCAAACTGGTCGTCCCCCACCGGCACACCTCCTACGAGGGCGTGCTTCCCGGCGACGGAGGACAGCCCAAACCGACGGTCAAAGTGGAAAGCGATTGGGAACTCTACGACCTGCGCCGCGACCCGGGCGAACGCTACAACGTGATCGCCATGTACCCCGAAGTGGTCGAGCGCCTCAAAGCCCGCCTGGCCGAACTGAGCCGCGAGCTGGTCGACGCCAACACCGGCTCGACCGGCACCGGCGCACGTCCGGCGGGAAAGATCGAAACCCGGTAATACCGGTTTATTTCATTGGGGGAAGCTACGTTTCGCGCTCGGCGATGTAGCGGCAGAGCAATTCGAGGGATTGGCGGCAGGGACCCTCGGGCAGGGCGGCGAGGATCGCGCGGGCTTCGGCCAGATAGCCGTCCATGGCGCGAGCCGCCGTTTCGAGCCCGCCGCGGGCCACGATAACCTCGCTCAGGGTATCGATATTTTCGGGCTTCTCGACGCTGGTGCGCAACAATTCCAAAAGGCGTTCGCGTTCCGCATGGTCCGAAGATTCGAACACCGAGAGCAGCGGCAGCGTGATCTTGTGTTCGCGCAGGTCCGACAGGCGCGGTTTACCGATCTGTTCCGAAGCCGAGAAATCGAGGATGTCGTCCCCGATCTGGAACGCCATGCCCAGCAACAGCCCGAAGCGGTTCATCTCTTCGACCGCCTGCGCCGGGGCATCGACCGAAATCGCTCCCGCACCGCTGCATGCTCCGAGCAGGACAGCGGTTTTTTTGCGGATGATATCGAAATATTCGCCGCGCGTGAGGTCGAGCGTTTTGGTTTTGTGGCTCTGGATCAACTCGCCTTCGCAGAGCAGGTCGACCGACGAGGCGATGTGGGTCACCACGTCGTGGTACCCCGCCCGGTGTCCCGCCGAGAGGGCGCGCGAGAGGATGTAGTCGCCCAGGAGCACGGCGTTGCGCGACTGCCACAGCGCGAGCGCCGAAGGTTTGCCACGGCGCAGGGGCGAGTCGTCGATCACGTCGTCGTGGATCAGCGAGGCGACGTGGATCATCTCGACCATCGCCGCACTGAGGTAACTTTTCTCGCCCAGGGGTTGTCCGCCGTTGTAGGCCGAGGCGACCAACAGCGTGATGACGGGCCGTATGCGCTTGCCCTGGCTGGCGAGCACATGGTCGATCATCGTCGCCAGGGGAGCCTGGTCGTTGGCCAGGACCTGGCGCAGGAGCCGCTGGTAACGCTCCATGTCGGCCGCAACGGGACTTGCTATCTGTTCGAGGGTAGACATTCCGAATTTTCAGGTGCACAAATGTACGCTAATTTTTTGCCAAACTTTCGCTAATCCGAACTATTTTTTGTTACTTTGTACCTTATTATGGTGTCCTTCACGGACACCCGGACGAAAAACAACGGCATGGAAACCAAACCCCGGGGCAGATTCTCCTTTGCGATACCTTATGTAGTGGCGCTGGCCCTTTTTATCATCGCCCCGGCGATCTATTTCGCTCCCCAGTTCGAGGGCAAAGTGTTGCCCAGCAGCGACCTGACGCAAATCAGGGGGATGGACCGCGACATTCAGCAGCATCGCGAAAAATACGGCGAAGACCCCCAGTGGGAAGGCCGCATGTTCGGGGGCATGCCCTCGTACCTGATCAATTTCGGCAAGAAAATGCCGGTGAGCATCAAAAAAATATCGACCGGATTCGAATTCCTGGGCTATCCGGCGGGGTTGCTCTTCGTGGCGATGGCCGCGTTCTTTTTCATGCTGGTCATGTTCGGCGTCAACCCCTGGATCGGGATCGTCGCGGGGTTGGCCTACGGTTTTTCGACCTACTTTCCGCTGATCATCAGTGCGGGACACGTCACCAAGATGGTTGCCGCAGCCTACGCGCCCCTGCTCATCGGGGCGGTCTATTACGCCTACCGCAAAGACGTGTGGCTGGGGGGGGCGCTGGCGGCGTTTTTCGGCGCCGTCGAACTGCTGGCCCAGCATCCGCAGATAACCTATTACTTTCTGTTCATTGTCGCGGCTCTGGGCATCAACGAACTGGTGCGCGCCATCCGCAAGCGGACCATCCCGCATTTCCTGAAATCCACGGGCGTGCTCGTGCTGGCGGCGGGGCTGGCCTACGGGTCGAGTTTCGTGCTCAACCACTACGTGGCGCAGTATTCGCCCTACTCGATGCGCGGCGGATCGGAGCTTTCCGCTCCCGGGAGCATGGAGAGCGACAAGGGGCTGGCGCTGGAGTACGCCACGGTGTGGAGCTACGGCAAAACGGAGAGTTTCAACCTCTTCATCCCCGACTTCATGGGCGGGGCGTCCGACGGCGGCTTTGCGCCCGACGGCGAGGTGGCGCAGACCCTGGCGAAGTACAACGCCCGCGGCCTGGCGACCCAACTGCCCGGCTACTGGGGCGACCAACCCTTCACCGGGGGCCCCACCTACCTGGGCGCGGCGATGATCTTCCTGTTCGTGCTGGGCATGTGCCTGCTCGCGGGACGCAACAAATGGTGGGTGGCGGCGGTGTCGGCGGTGGCGCTGATGCTCTCGTGGGGCAACAACTTCATGTGGCTCACCGAGCTGTTCTTCAACTACTTCCCCGGATACAACAAATTCCGTACGGTGGCGATGATCCTCGTCATCCTGCAATGGAGCATACCGTTCCTGGGCGCGCTGGCGCTCAACAAATTGTGGAAACAGGAGATCGGCCGCGAGGAGCTGAAAAGGGCGCTCGTGACCTCGCTGTACATCACCGGCGGCGTGGCGCTGTTCTTCCTGGTGTTCGGGGGCGGGATCTTCAACTTCTCTTCGCCCAACGACGCCCAGATGGGGCTGCCCGAGGACATCGTGGCCGCCATGCGCGGCGAGCGCGCCTCGATGATGCGCTCGGATTCGCTGCGTTCGCTGGCACTGGTGCTGGCCACGGCGGGCGTTGTGGCGTTGTGGGGCTGGGGTAAGCTCAAAAAAGGGTGGGCCGTGGTGCTGCTGGCGGGGCTGGTGTGCATCGACCTGGTGCCTGTGGACCTGCGCTTCGTGCCCCAGAGCCGGTTCGTCGAGAAAAAGCAGGAGCAGCAGATCCTCCCCACGGAGGCCGACATGCGGATCCTGGCCGACACGACCCCCGGTTTCCGGGTGTTTAACACCACGACCAGCCCGTTCAACGACGCGCTCACGTCGTATTTCCACCGCTCGGTAGGGGGCTACCACGGCGCCAAGATGAGCCGCTACCAGGACGTGATCGACCGCTACCTCGCGCACTCCGACCGCGGGGTGCTCAATATGCTCAACACGCGCTACATCATCCGCCAGGGCCCGGACAACAAACCGATGGCGGTGTTCAATCCCGGGGCCTACGGCGCGGCGTGGCTGGCTGACAGCATCGTGTGGGCCGCCACGGCGGACGAGGAGATCGCCCTGCTCGGGGAGATCGACAAACGGCATACGGTCGTGGTGGACCGCAAATTTGAAACTATCGTCGAACAAGGCCTGGGCGCGGGTGTGACGCGCGCCGCGGCCGACTCGACGGCAACGATAGAGATGACGGAATATAGGGTCAACCTCCACAAGTACAGCTACCGGTCGCCACAAACGTCCATAGCCGTATTCTCGGAGATATATTACGACAAAGGGTGGGTCGCAAGTATCGACGGGGTGGAGGTCCCCTATTTCCGCACCAACTACATCCTCGAGGGGATGATCCTTCCCGCGGGCGACCACACGGTCGAATTCCGTTTCGCCGCCCCGGGCTTCGGGAGGATCTATGCCGCCTCGCTCGGGGCCAACATCCTGATACTGTTGTGGGTGCTGGCGGCCGTGGCGATCAAACTGTTTAAGAAATAGGCGCATGTTCTACCATCTGCTCAACTACCTCGAAACGCGGTTCGATATCCCGGGAACGGGCATGGTGCACTACCTGTCGTTCCGGGCGACGATCGCCGTGATCCTCGCGCTGCTGGTGGGGATGATCTTCGGGCGGCGGATCATCGATTTCCTGCGCCGCAAGCAGATCGGCGAGGACATCCGCGACCTGGGCCTCGAGGGACAGCTCCAGAAAAAGGGCACGCCCACGATGGGGGGCATCATCATCATCGCCTCGGTGCTGATCCCCACGCTGCTGTTCTGCAACCTGACCAACGTCTACATCCAGCTGATGATCGTTTCGACCCTGTGGCTCGGGACGATCGGCTTTCTGGACGACTACATCAAGGTGTTCCGCAAAAACAAGGAGGGGTTGCAGGGGCGCTTCAAGATCGTGGGCCAGGTGGGCCTGGGGATTATCGTGGGCACGGTGATGTGCTGCAGCCCGCAGGTGGTGGTGCGCGAGAAATCGTACCAGCGCACCACGGGTTCCGAGGTCACCTACGTGGACGAGGGCGGCAGCCGCAGGGCGGTCTACCTCTCGCAGCCCGAGAAGACCACCAAGACCACCATCCCCTTCGTCAAAAACAACGAATTCGATTACCACTGGCTCGTTGCGGGCGACAGCCCCACGGACGACGCGGTGACGTGGCTGATCTACATCCTGGTGGCGATCGTGATCGTGATCGCCGTGTCGAACGGGGCCAACCTCACCGACGGGCTCGACGGGCTCTCGGCGGGGGTGTCGGCCCTGATTATCGTCGTGCTGGGGGCCATGGCCTACCTGGGTGGCAATATGATCTACGCCGACTACCTGAATATCATGTACATACCCGGAAGCGGCGAGCTGACCGTCTTCGCGGCGGCGATGATCGGCGCCCTGATCGGCTTTATCTGGTACAACTGGTACCCGGCCCAGGTATTCATGGGCGACACGGGCAGCCTGGCCATCGGGGGGATCATCGCGGTCTTCGCGCTGGCCATCCGCAAGGAGCTGCTGCTGCCCCTGTTGTGCGGCATTTTCCTGGTCGAGAGCCTGTCGGTGATGATGCAGGTGGGCTGGTTCAAGTACACGCGCCGCAAACACGGCGAGGGGCGCCGCATCTTCCTGATGTCGCCCCTGCACCACCATTACCAGAAAAAAGGCTACCCCGAATCGAAGATCGTCACGCGTTTCTGGATCATCCAGATCCTGCTGTGCGCCATTGTGCTGATGACCCTCAAAGTCCGATAAAGGCCATGAAAACCTCGCTCGACCATCTGCCGCACGACAACCAGCAGGAGTTGCGGGAACTGACCGGAATGATCCTCGCGGCGGTACCCGAAACCAAGATGGTGATCCTCTACGGCAGTTACGCCCGGGGGAATTACGTGACATACGATACCCGCTGGGAGTTTGGCGTACGCACCGAGTTCCGCAGCGACTACGATATCGAGGTGGTGACAAAGGGTATCGAATACCTGACGGTAAGCGAAAAGCTCCGCGAGGTATCGATGAGTTTCGACGCCCGCCGCGACCGCGGGTACACCGGCACTCCCTCACAAATCATTCACGACGGATTGGCCCATTTCCGCGCCTCGCTCGACGACCTGCGCCCGTTTTATACGGATATGGTCAAGGAGGGCGTGCTGCTCTATATCCACGAGCACTATCCCGTTCCCAATGCCAGGAGTATAAAAGAGTTGCCGCCCGAAAAAGTACTCAAATTGGCAGAGGAATATTTTGAGGAAAAAGTCGGGAGAGGCGAGGGATTTATGAAAATGGCATCGGTCACCGAAGGCAAATACCAATATCAGTTGGGCGCCTTTATGTTGCACCAGGCGGCCGAGAACCTGCTGCATTGCACCCGGTTGGTATTCACGCTCTACGCACCCAAGAACCATGAACTGGACAAGATCTATAACACGGCGATGAAGTTCAGCAAGCGCTTGCGGGTGGTATTTCCGTGCGATACCGAGGAGGAGAAAGACCTCTTCAAACTGCTGTGCGACGCCTACGTTGAGGGGCGTTACAACCCCAAGTTCACTGTCACGCCCGCCGAGATCGACACGCTGACCGGGCGGGTACAACTTCTGATGGAGATCACGCGCCGCGTGTGCGAAGACCGCATTAAATTCTACAAAAGCAAAGTAATTGCGGTTTCATAGAAACCGCCGCGCCCGCCCCGAGGGGGGCGGGACGGGCGCGACTGAGGCCGAGAAAAGGATAATATAGATCGTAATTTGAATAACCTGGTCATACTCGGAGGCGGCGAAAGCGGCTACGGCACGGCGGTCCTGGGACTCGCCAAGGGGTGGCGCGTATTCCTGTCGGACAGCGGCGCGATCACCCCGAAATACCGCAGCAAGCTCATCGAGGCCGGCGTCGAATTCGAAGAAAGGCGCCACACGGCCGGACGGATCCTCGCGGCGCAGTTGGTGGTCAAAAGCCCCGGTATTCCCGACACGGCGCCCATTGTCAAGGCTTTGCACGAGGCGGGCATCCCGGTGATCTCCGAGATCGAGTTCGCAGGCCGCTATCTCGACGGCGCCCGCACGATCTGCATCACGGGCTCGAACGGCAAAACCACCACCACCACGCTCACCTACGAGATCCTGCGGCAGGCGGGCTTTCGCGTGGCGCTCGGGGGCAACATCGGCCAGAGCTTCGCGCTGAGCGTGGCGCAGGGGGGCTATGATTGGTATGTATTGGAGATCAGTAGTTTCCAACTGGACGGGATGTTCGATTTCCGGGCCGACGTGGCGGTGCTGATGAACATCACGCCCGACCACCTCGACCGCTACGACTACCGTTTCGAAAACTACGTGGCCAGCAAATTCCGCATCACGGCCAACCAGCGCCCCGAGGACAGTTTTATTTTCTGCTGCGACGACACGCAGACTGAGAGCGAGTTGCAGCGCCGCCTGGCCCTGCCCGACGGCGACGCGGCGAAGCCCGCAGCGCGGTTACTACCCTTTTCGGTGAAGGACCGCGCGTGTTTCTACGACACGTCCGACGGCGCGGTGCTCGACCAGGGCGAAATCCGGGCCAAGATGTGGTACCGCCGGGTGGCGGTGATCGCCGACGAATTGAAAATCAAAGGAATACATAATATCTACAACGCCATGGCCTCCTCGCTCGCAGCGATGTGCGCCGGGGTGGCGTCGGATAGGATCGTGGCGGCGCTGGAGGCTTTCGAGGGCGTGGAACACCTCCTCGAGCCGGTGGCCGAAC
>JAVBRR010000076.1:0-2567 GCA_031547705.1 Rikenellaceae bacterium
AGCTATCGGTTTCGATCTTCGAGCGTTCTAGTTGGTTGATCTGGTCGTAAACTCCCTGGAGGCTGGTGTTGTCCGTGGCGCGGAAGTATTCGCCGCCGGTTTGCGCAGCGATCTGGCGGAGGATATCCTCGTCTATCTCGACCTTCATGGGTTGGTAGGATATCTTGCCCCACATGTCGATGACGGGGTAGGGGGCGGTGCCCATGCTGCCCACGCCGATGGTGTAGACCCGGATGCCGAGGCTCTGGGCGATCTCCGACGCCATCAGGGGCGCCATTTGTCCGCTGTTGTTCACCCCGTCGGTGAGCAGGATCACCACCTTGCTCTTTACCGCGCTCTCCTTGAGGCGGTTGATGGCCGTCGCCAGGCCGTTTCCGATGGCCGTACCGTCGCTGATCGTGCCGTTGCGGACTTGCTGGGTGAGGACGTCGATCTGCCCCAACAGGCTCACCAGCGTGCTTTTGTCGGTGGTTAGCGGACACTGGGTGAAACTTTCGCCGGCAAAGACCACCAACCCGATGCGATCGTCGGGGCGGTCTATCACGAAGCGTGTGGCCACATCCCGGGCGGCAGTGATGCGGTCGGGGTTGAAGTCGCGCGCCAGCATACTGCCCGAGATGTCGAGCGCCAGCACGATATCGATCCCTTCGGTCGTGGAGGAACTGCCGCTTTCGGCCTTCTGGGGGCGTGCGAGCGCCACGATCGCCAGCGCCACGGCCAGGCACCGCAGCACGAAAGGCGCGTGGCGCAGGTAGTATCGCGCCGTGCGCCGCGCCCGTAGCCCCGAGGTGTCCGAGAGGGTAAGCGTGGCGCCTCCCTGCAACGTGCGGTAGACGTAGTAGCCCGCCATCGCCGCGATGACGAGCAGCAGCCACAGCAGCCGGGGGTTCATAAAGCGCGTGATCTCTTCCATCGACCTACCAGTTCTTATCCGATTTTCTGATGCCCTTCGCCCGTTGGGCCTCGTTCACTTTTTCGCGGGTCCTGTCCTCGCTTTCCTGCATCGCCTCGAGCATTTGCTGCGCCTCCTCGGGCGTCATATGGCTCTGGCCGGGTTGCGGTTTTTTCTCCTGGCCGCCCTGGGGCTGTTGTTGTTGCTGTTGTTGCTGCTGCTGGTCCTGGTCGTCCTTGTCTTTATCCTTGTCCTTGTCCTGCTTGTTGTTTTCGAGCAGCTTTTTGGTGTAGGCCAGGTTGAATTTAGCCTGCTGGTCGCCCGGGTTGATGCGCAAGGCGTCCTTGTAGGCTTCCAACGCTTCCTGCAGTTTGCGTTGTTTGAACAGCGCGTTGCCGTCGCCATAGAACGAGTTGGCCGCCATGTCTTTGTACTGTGCGGGCAGTTGTTCGCCCGCCGCTTTGCCCATGTTGGCGACCCCGGCGTAGATCTGGGCCGCCTCGTCGAATTTTTCCTGTTTGTAGAGCGCCCCAGCCAGGTTGTAGGCTCCCTCGGGTGAGGGGGCGGTTTCGAGGGCGCGGCGGTAGCCGACCTCCGATTCGACGTAGTTGCCGCGCTCGTAGTCGCGGTTTCCCGAGCGCACGTATTTCCGCCCGGGCAGGCTCATGGCCTTGCCGATCAGCTCGGCCTGCGCCTGGTTGATCCGTTGCATACGCGCCGAATCCCCCGGGCCCTGGGCCGATGCCGGACCGTGGAAGAACAGCAGGCACAGCGCCGCTAAAATAGTTTTCCGCCCCGTCATATCTCCTTCTCCTTTCCTTCCGCTTCGGCCGTGCCGGCATCCTCCACGGGCTTGGTTTCCTCGACGAAATAGTACGCCCCCAGGTACGAACTTTCGTTCTCGGCCGCCGTAGGCGTGTATTTGGCAAACTTCACCATGTCGGCGATGTGCATCAGCGCGGCGAGTTCCCGGATGCTCTTTTCGGGCAGTTTGAACAGCGCCATCGCCTCGTTGATCTCCTCGGAGGTAAGCTCCATGGCCCCGATCCCGAACCGTCGCTGGATGTACACGCGCAGGATGTCGGTCAGGCGGGTGTAGTACACCTTGTGCTTGTTGTTCTGCCACACCTTCTGGTTGTTCAGCTCCTCGAGGGCGCGGATGGCGGCGATGTGGGGCGGAACCATTTTTCTGGCCGCGATGCGTTGCTTGCGCCTGCGGAAGATGATGTAGACCACAATCCCCGCCACGACCAGCAGCAGCCACAGCACGATCACCACCCAACTCAGCTCGAAGATCGAAAAAGGAGCGGTCATCTGGGGCTTGATGTCGTAGATGGTCTGCGTGAGGGTGTCGATCTCGAACGTGGTCACCACGATGGCCAGCGAATCGCGCGACCAGATCGTGTCGACCAGGTTTTTGTCGGCATACACCACCGGGAACAACCCCAGGCGGTAGTTACCCTCGTCGAAAGAGGTCAGGGTGTATTCCCTGGCCAGCGTCACGCTCCGTCCGGCAGCTTCGACCGTATCGATACCGCCTTCCGTGATGATCTCGAACCCGTCCCACATTTTTCGTCCCTCGAATTCGGGGAAGGCCAGGGGCTGGACCACGTCTTTGGTGATCTCGACGCGCAGCGTGAACTGGTCGCCGATCATCACCGAGTCGCGGCTCAGG
>JAVBRR010000053.1:0-3836 GCA_031547705.1 Rikenellaceae bacterium
AGAATAAATGAAGATTAAGATACTGATATTAACCCTTGTACTGTGCATATCTGCCGCCGCGAACGCCGCGGCGCCCGATCCCCGCATGAAAAAAACGGTGGACGAGGCGCTCGACTTCTCGGTGCGGCAAAGTATGCTGATGTACCAGACGGTTAAAGATACCGAAGGGGTCTTCCCCCGCACGGCTACCGGCGAAAAGCTCATCACCTGCAATTCGCACTGGTGGACCAGCGGGTTCTATCCCGGCATGCTGTGGTACCTCTACGAATACAGCGCCGACCCCGCCCTGCGCGAAGCGGCCGAACGCATGACCGCGCGTGTCGCCCCCGAACAGTACGTCACCGACAACCACGACGTGGGCTTCCAGATCAACTGCAGCTTCGGCAACGGCTACCGCCTCACGGGACGCGAAGACTACCGCAACACGATCCTCAACGCCGCCCGTTCGCTGGCCACGCGTTTCGATCCGGCTGTGGGCTGCACCCGTTCGTGGAACAACCGCAAGTGGCAGTTCACGGTCATCATCGACAACATGATGAACCTCGAGCTGCTCACCGTATCCTCGGCCCTGAGCGGCAACGGCGACCATTACGCCATGGCCTGCTCGCACGCAGACAAGAGCCTGACGAACCATTTCCGTCCCGACGGCAGCTCCTACCACGTGGTGAGCTACGACTCGATCAACGGCAGCGTCGTGAACCAGGTGACCCACCAGGGTGTGAGCGACGCTTCGGCGTGGGCTCGCGGCCAGGCGTGGGGACTCTACGGCTACGTGATGATGTACCGCCAGACCGGCCGTCAGGAATACCTCGACCACGCCGTGAAGATCGGACAGTTCATCATGAACCACCCGCGCCTGCCCAAGGACAAGATCCCCTACTGGGACTTCGACGCCCCCGAGATACCCAAAGCCCTGCGCGACGCTTCGGCGGGTGCGATCATGGCTTCGGCTTTCGTGGAGCTCGGCTCGATCCTCGACGGTGAGCTCGGCGAAAAGTTCATGCGCCTGGGCGAACAGCAGATCCGTTCGCTCGCCTCGCCGGCCTACCGCGCCAAGCTGGGCAAGAACGCCAACTTCATCGTGCAGCATAGCCTGGGTTTCATGGCCAAGCAGTACGAGATCGACGCGCCGCTGAACTACACCGACTACTACTTCGTCGAAGCGCTGATGCGCCACCGCCGCCTGCAAAACGGGCAACCCATAGTGGATACGCGCACCTATTGCAGCACCCTTCCCGACCGCGGGATGTGGCTGTCGGCCATGGACCGCATAGCCCGTCCGATGCTCGAAAACCTCAGCCGCGGCACATTGAAGCAGAATATGCCCGTCGAATCGAATTCCGACATCGCCAAACGCAAGGAGTGCACCTACCTCGAAGCGCTGGGCCGCACGATCGAAGGCATCGCCCCCTGGCTCGAGCTGGGTGCCGACAAGAGCCCCGAAGGTAAACTTCGCGCCCAATACATCGATATGGCCGTCAAGGCCATCGCCCAGGGCGTCGATCCCGAGTCGCCCGACTACCTCAACTTCAACCAGGGCCGCCAGCCCCTCGTGGACGCGGCTTTCCTGGCGCACGGCCTGCTGCGCGCCCCGACGCAACTCTGGGGCCGCCTGGACAAGACGACCCGCGAGCGCCTGCTCACCGAGTTCAAGTCCTCGCGCGTGATCAAACCTTCGGAAAGCAACTGGCTCTTCTTTGCCGCCATGGTGGAGTGCGCCCTCAAGGAGTTCGGGGGCGAGTGGGAATTCGACCGCGTTAAATACGCCCTCGACCGCCACCAGCAGTGGTATAAAGGCGACGGATGGTATGGCGACGGTGCCGATTTCCACCTCGACTACTACAACAGCTTCGTGATCCAGCCGATGATGATCCAGGTGCTCGAAACGGCGGTCAAAACGCCCGAAGGAGCCTCGTACGCCGAGCTGCTCGAAGTGGAGAAGGCCCGCTACGCCCGCTACGCCGAACAACAGGAACGGCTGATCTCGCCCGAAGGGACCTACCCGGCGGTGGGACGCTCGCTGGCTTACCGTTTCGGCGCCTTCCAGGCCCTTTCCGACGTTGCTTACCGCGGCATGTTGCCCGCCACGGTCACTCCCGCCCAGGTGCGCAGTGCCCTGAGCGCCGTCATGGCGCGCCAGGTGGCAGCCCCGGGGACGTTCAACGACAACGGATGGTTGCGCGTGGGATTCGCCGGCCACCAGCCCGCCATCGGCGAAGGTTACATCTCGACCGGCAGCCTCTACCTGTGTTGCGCCGCTTTCGTGGCCCTGGGCCTGCCTGCGGAGAACGCTTTCTGGAGCACCCCCGCCGAAGCATGGACCGCCGTCAAGGCGTGGAGCGGAGTAGACCTCCCCTGCGACAAAGCATTGAAACCATAAGACCTAAAAAACTTTAAAATTATAAATATGAAGAACTTAACTTTACGAACGATTATCCTTTCGTTGTGTTTTGCGATCTGCGGCGTGAGTGTTTTCGCCCAGGCCAAACATATCACGGGGGTGGTTTCGGACGCTTCAGGCCCGATTCCGGGAGCCAATGTCCTGATCAAAGGTTCCAACAAAGGGACTGCCACCGACGCCAAAGGGCACTACAGCATCGAAGCTTCGGCCAAAGATGTCCTCGTGTTCTCTTACCTGGGCTATATCTCTAAAGAGGTGACCGTGGGCACCCAGAGCGCCATCAACGTGACGCTGGCCGAAGATGCGCGCCAGGTCGACGAACTGGTGGTGGTGGGTTACGGTACCCAGCGCCGCAGCGACGTAACCGGCGCCGTGGCCTCGGTCAAGACCGACGAACTGATCGCGACGCCCGCCACCAACGTGGCCGACATGCTCCGCGGACGCGTTTCGGGCCTTCAGGTGACGACTACCACCGGCCGCCCGGGTTCGATGCCGACCATCATGATCCGCGGCCGCCGCTCGCTGAAAGAGGACTCGAACGATCCCCTCTACATTGTGGACGGCGCTCCGGTGGAAGCTTCCGAATTCTCGACGATCAACGCCAACGACATCGACCGCATCGACGTGCTCAAGGACGCCGCTTCGCAGGCGATCTACGGCGCCCGTGCAGCCAACGGCGTGATCCTGGTGACCACCAAGCGCGGTAAGGCCGGCAAGGTCGACGTGAGCATCGACGGCCGCGTGGGGGTACAGACCCTGCACCGCAACTTCGATTTCTACACCCCCGAGGAGTTCTATACGCTTCGCGCCAACGCCGTGCTGACCGATAAAGGCAATCCCGCCCTGACGATCGACGACCTCACGCCCGAGGAGATCTGGAACGATGATATCATGCTCAAGGCGTGGCAGGAAGGCAAAGTGACCAACTGGGAAGACCTGATGATCCAACCCGCCGTCAACCAGGAATACAACCTGAGCGTACGCGGCGGCGGCGAGAAGACCAGGATCGCACTGGGAATGGAATTCGTCAACCAGGACGGTATGGTCAAAACCGGTTCGGGCTACATGCGCGGAAGCATCCGCCTGAATGTGGACTACGACGTTTACAAATGGCTGAGCGTGGGCGTGAACACTTCGTTCGCCAAGTCGAAACTCGACCAGGAGGACGGTAACTTCCAGACCTACATCAACTGCCCCCCCTACGCCATCGCCTACGACGACGACGGCAACCTGGTGCCCCGCATCAACACCGAGGACAACAACCCCCTCTACATGCAGGCCCACAGCCAGATCCAGACCGTCGCCGACAACGCTCGTTTAGGCGGGTTCATCGACATCAAGCCCTTCAAGGGATTCACTTTCCGCTTCAACGGCTCGTACTACGCGCGCTTCGCCGAAACGGGCAGCTACACCGACAAATACTACATCGGCGCCC
>JAVBRR010000002.1:0-5648 GCA_031547705.1 Rikenellaceae bacterium
AGACTATCTGTGAAGCAAGGTAACTATCGGGAAACGCAGTTTTCCAAAAAATTCTGTGTTTCTTTCTTATAAGAAAGAACACATAAGAAATAGATGTAAAGCACTATACAGTTACCTAAAATCTATACGTTTTCGGCGCGGAGGCGTTCGGCGTTTTCCTCGATTTGGAGTTTATCGATCAGTTCCTGGATGTCGCCGTCCATGATGGCTCCGAGGTTGTAGAGCGTGAGGTTGATGCGGTGGTCGGTGACGCGTCCCTGGGGGTAGTTGTAGGTACGGATCTTGGCGCTGCGGTCGCCGGTCGAGACCATTGTTTTGCGTTTGCTGGCGATTTCGTCGATGTATTTCTGGTATTCGAGGTTGAAGATACGCGTGCGCAGCTCCTCGAGCGCCTTGTCGAAGTTCTTGAGCTGCGACTTCTGGTCCTGGCACTGCACGACGATCCCCGTGGGGATGTGGGTGAGGCGCACGGCCGAGTAGGTGGTGTTGACCGACTGTCCCCCGGGACCCGAGGAGCAATAGGTGTCCTTGCGGATGTCGTTCATGTTGAGGTCGATGTCGAACTCCTCGGCCTCGGGCAGAACCGCCACCGAAGCGGCCGAGGTATGTACCCTGCCCTGGGTTTCGGTCTGGGGCACGCGCTGCACGCGGTGGACGCCCGACTCGTATTTCAGCACGCCGTAAACCCCGTCGCCGGTCACCTTGAGCACCACTTCCTTGAAGCCGCCCGACGAGCCTTCGCTGGCGCTGTTGATCTCGTAGCGCCAGCCTCGGTTCTCGATGAATTTGATGTACATGCGCAGCAGGTCGCCCGCGAAGATGGCCGCCTCGTCGCCGCCCGTGCCGCCACGGATCTCGAGGATGGCGTTCTTGTCGTCCTGGGGGTCGCGCGGGATGAGCAGCAACTTGATCTCCTCCTCGAGCCGCCCGGTCTCGGGTTCGAGCACGGCGATCTCCTCGCGCGCCATTTCGCGCATCTCGTCGTCCTTTTCGTTGGCCGCGATATCTTTGGCGTCCTGAAGGTTGAAGATCGCGTTGCGGTACTTCTCGCTGGCCTCGACCAGGGGTTTGAGTTCCTTGTACTCCTTGTTGAGCGCCACGAATTTCTTCATGTCGGCGATCACTTCGGGGTCGGTCATCTGCTGGCCGATCTCTTCGTATTTTATTTTCAGGCCGTCGAGCCGGCCGAGCAGTTGGTTGTCTGCCATGAAATCAATGGTTTTTTGCTGTCGCAAAGATAACATTTTTCGGCATTGGGAAAACGTAAAAAAATTTGGAAGTTTGGGATTTGTTTCCTACCTTTGTATATATCATTTTGAAGTGGGGGTTCTGACTCATTGTGGGTCAGGCTCTTTGTTTTTAGTCTTTACATGAAACGCAAGCAGATATGGCATCGGAAATTGTATATTTAACCCCCGCGGGGTATCAGAAATTGAAAGAGGAACTTGAGCAGCTCCGTTCGGTGGAGCGTCCCGCCGTGTCGGCCATGATCGCCGAGGCGCGCGACAAGGGCGACCTGTCGGAAAATGCCGAGTACGACGCGGCGAAGGAGGCGCAGGGAATGCTCGAAATGCGCATCGCCCAGATGGAGGATATGATCGCCAACGCACGGATCCTCGACGAGTCCAAAATAGACACCAGCAAGGTTCAGATACTCAATAAAGTAACGCTCAAGAACCACACCACCGGCAAGATCGTGGAATACACCCTCGTCTCGGAGCAGGAGGCCAACCTCAAGGAGGGCAAACTCTCGACCAGCACCCCCATCGCCAAGGCCCTGTTGGGTAAGCGCAAGGGCGACCGCGTGGACATCACCGTCCCCGCCGGCGTGCTGCACTTCGAAATCCTCGATATCTCGATCTGACCTTCGGGGGCGTGAATGTTTTAAGGCAGGACTTCGGTCTTGCCTTTTTTCGTGAAAGGCAGGGGGATGTCCTTGCGAAAGGCCGAGGCGACGAATGTGGCGATCAGCTCGCCCTGGTGGTCGGTTATGGTCACCTCGTAGGTTCCGGTGGTGTTGCCGGTGCGGATGTCGCGCGCTTCGGCGTGGAGGACGGTTCCGGCCGTGGCGGGCTTGTGGAACCAGATGCTCGTTTGCAGCGACACGCTGGCCCGTCCGTAGGCATTTACGGCGGCGGCGAAAGCGAGGTCGGCCAGGGTGAAAAGGGCGCCGCCCTGGACCGTTCCCGCAGCGTTGAGGTGGCAGTCGCGCACCTCCATGCGGGCGCGGGCATAGCCCTCGCGCGCCTCGGTGAGCTCTATCCCCGACAGGGCGGCATACCGGTCGTTGCGAAAAAATTCGTAGATATCCATTAACTGATTCCTTATTGTTCGAAAACGCCCTTGCGCGAGACGAGCCAGGCCAGGCGTCCATAAAGCCGCAGGAGCGGTTTGCGCCACGCCACCGGCAGGCGGTTGAGCGTGCGCAGCTTCCACCACGCCAGGCGGCTGCGGCGCGTGTAGGCGTAGAAGCGCTCCGTTTCGCGCGCCTCGCGGGTGTAGCCGTTCACCGAATGGGTGATCGCTTTGCCCAGCTCGCAGCGGGCGATGTATTCGTTCAGGTCGTCCCAGCCGGGGGTGTAGAACTCGCGGAACGAGTAGGGGGTTTGCTCGATGCGGTAGCTGTGGGTCGAGCGGTTGGGGGCGTTGAGGTTGTAGTTCGACAGCTTGGCGGGCGAATAGCACACCGGCCAGCGCATGGCGATCTTGGTCCACATGTAGAGGTCCTCGCCCAGCTTCATCCCCTCGGGGAAACCTCCCGCGGCTTCGAAAACCGCGCGCGGGACCATCAAGCCCGAGCTGTGGCACACATAGGCCCGCGGGGCGGTGGCGAAGTAGTTGTCGATGATCCCGCGCGAGTGGATGATCCGCTCGTTGGGGAAGACACCGTTGCGGCGGTGGACGTTGAAGCCCGTGCAGTAGATGCCGCATCCGGGAAATTCCTCCGCCAGCGAGGCTGTTTCGGCCAGGAAACCCTCCTCCCACCAATCGTCGGCGTCCAGCAGGGCGACGTAGTCGCCCGCGGCCTGGGCGATCCCGCGGTTGCGCGCCGCCGAAACCCCTGCGTTGGCCTGGCGCACCACACGCACCTCCAGGGGCCACTGTGCCGCTTCCACCGCCTCCCCGCCCCCGTCGGTCGATCCGTCGTCCACCACGATCACCTCCACCGGCGGCAGGCTTTGGCTGCAGGCCGACGCCACGGCGCGCATCACGTCGTCGCGCTTGTTGTAGAGGGGTATGACGACCGTTATTTTCATTGTATCAATAGATTACAGCCTCGCGATTCACTGCGGTCGCGGCGGCCGAGGATGGTGAAACGCCCGTCGGGGTAGGTGTGCCCCAGGTCGTCGGTCTGGATAAAGGCGCAGGACGAGAGGTTGGCCAGGTCGATGATGTTGACCGCGCCGGTGCTGCCCGGGGGTTTGATGTCGAAGGGATCGCTCGCATCGCGCACCGCGACCCGCATCCAGGGGGGTGCGCGGAAGATCCCGCCCTCGGGCGAGTAGGCCTGCGACGAGAGCTCGGCCATACCGTACTCGGAGTGGATCGTACCGACCCCGAAGGCCGTGCAGAGTATCTTGTGCAACTCCTCGCGCGGCAGCTCCTCGCGGCGGCCCTTCATGCCGCCCGTTTCCATCACGATCGTGTCGGCCAGCTTGCCGGGATGTTTTTCGGCCAGGTCCCACAGGGCGTAACTCACGCCGAGCAGGATCTTGGGCCCGGGTGTGCGGACCATGTCGCGCAGCAGGGCGTCGTAGTCGTCGAGGTAGAAGTCGCCGCCCCCCGCCTCGATCAGCTTGCGGGCCATCCACACCAGCGACGAGCCTCCGCGCTCGAGGTAGGACGGCAGCAGCGCGAACAGGGGCACGGGCTCGCCGTAGAAGAGCGAAAAGGCGCGCAGGCAGGTTCGTTCGTAGTCGGCCACGCGTTCCACGTAATGGCGCGAGGGGACGCTGCCGCCCGTGGTGCTGCTCGTGAAGATCGCCTCGGGTTCGCGCGTGCCGCAGTAAACCTTGTGGGTTTTGAAGAGCGAGATCGGCAGGCAGGGGATCTTGTCCACGCTGTCGACCTGCGCTGGATCGACCCCGATGCGGCGCAGGTATTCGGCGTAGGGTGCACACGCGGCGGCCTGCACGGCGAACAGTTCGAGCGCCGCGGCCTCGAACCGGGCCGGCGAAGCGATGCCGAGTATGTCGTCGATGGTCATTGCGGGTTATGGTGTCGTCGTTGGATCGAGCATCAGCATCCGCTCGCAGTCCAGGGCGGCCACACATCCGCTGCCGGCGGCCGTGACGGCCTGGCGGTAGTGGGGATCGCGCACGTCGCCCGCGGCGAAGACGCCGTGGATGTTGGTCTTCGAGGTTCCGGGGTGGGTTTTGATGTACCCCTCGGAGTCGAGTTCGAGCCAGTCGCGGAAGATCTCGGTGTTGGGGTGGTGGCCGATGGCCAGGAAAAAGCCGTCGATGGCGATCTCGCGCTCGCCGCCGTCGCGGTGCCGCAGGCGCACCCCGCTCACTCCCTCCTCGCTGCCCAGCACCTCCTCGGTCTGGTAGCCGAACAGCACCTCAATGTTGGGCGTGCCGAGCACCCGCGCCTGCATCGCCTTCGAGGCGCGCAGCACGTCGCGGCGCACGACCATGTAGACCTTGTTGCAGATGCCCGCCAGGTAGGTCGCCTCCTCGCACGCCGTGTCGCCGCCGCCTACGACCGCCACATTTTTCTTACGGTAGAAAAAGCCGTCGCACGTGGCGCACGCCGAAACCCCCATCCCGCGAAAACGCTGTTCCGAGGGCAGCCCCAGGTATTTGGCCGTCGCACCGGTCGAGATGATCACCGCGCGCGCTTCGATCTCGTGCCCGCCGTCGATCGTCACCCGGAAGGGGCGTTTGCTGAAATCGACCGCCGTGGCCACGCCCGGGCGCACGTCGGCGCCGAAGCGCTGCGCCTGGCGCTTCATGTCCTCCATCAACTGGAAGCCCGTGATCCCCTCGGGGTGGCCCGGGAAGTTCTCGATCTCGGTGGTCGTGGTGAGCTGGCCCCCGGGCATGATGCCCTCGTAAAGCACGGGGCTGAGGTTGGCGCGGGCGGTGTAGATAGCAGCCGTATAGCCCGCAGGGCCGCTACCGATGATCAGGCAATTTACTTTTTCCATTCTATTCGTTTTCGGAGGGCAAATTTACTCTTTTTTGTAGATAACCACGTCGCGGAGCGTCACCGCCACGCTGTCCACAGGGTTTTTGAGTTCCAGGCGTATCGTGTGGGGACCTTCGGGGAGGTCGTAGTTCCAGTAGGCGTCGGTTTTGCGGGTTTTGAATTTGTAGGGCAGCGCGAGCGTTTCGCTGTTGCCGTCGAGGGTGAGCTCGATCTGGGCCACATATTCGCCGTCATCACTCTTGTTGACCGGGCATTCGACCACGATGCCGCAGCCCGTGAAAGCCAGCTCGAAGGGGCCGTCGTTGAGCACGGCGCCCGATTTGACTTTCTGCGCCACGGCCAGCCCCTCGAAGCCCTTTTCGTATGCCACGGGGGCCACGGCCTGGGTACGGATCGTCACCCGGTCGCCCGAAACCTTGCCCCCTGCGGCGACAATCGCGTCCAGGGCGTGCTTCATGCTTAGGCCGTAGGCTTTTTCGAGGCTGATGTCGGTG
>JAVBRR010000154.1:0-13242 GCA_031547705.1 Rikenellaceae bacterium
ACATTGGGCGCCCAGGGCAATGCCTCGGCGGTCAAGGCGGGCGGCGACCTGTTCAATCCCTATTACGACATGTACAAGCGGGGGCTCGGATCGCTGGCCTACGGCGACGCATGGAACCTGTTCGACAACCTGATCGTCAACGGGGTGCTGCTCAACGGCTCTTCGGGCAACCTCAAGCTGACCAAAGGCGACGGCAACAAGTATTACGGCCAGATTTTCGACCGTTCGTTCCTGCGCCAGCAGAGCGGCCAGTTCAAGGGGTATCCGCTGCGCACCTACGTGGGCACCAACTTTACGGGGGGCTACAGCGACCACTTTCCGGTCTATATCTATATTTCGAAATAACGTAAAACTCAAATATTATGAAGATCAGGACATTATTAACTACCCTTCTGTTACTTCTCTGTTTCGGGGCCGCAGCCCAGCAGGGAGGGGTCAAGGGTAGGATCGTGAGCCGCCTGGACAGGCAGCCGATCTCCGACGCCAAATTGGTCATCAATACGCCTGCGGAACAGACTGTCATCAGTGGTCCCGACGGAAGCTTCGTCTTCGAGAACGTGCCCGACGGTACGTGGAGGATCACCGTAACCGCCTTGGAATACATGCCTGCCGAGGTGAACGTCAGGGTCCAGGGAATGATGAACGACATCAATTTCATCACCCTGTCGACCGAGTACGCGCCTTCGCTCGACGACGCGACCTTCGCCGAGTTCGATTCCGAGAACCTCGCCGACGACGCGCAGTCGATGCCGGTGCAGCTTTCGGCCGGCAAGGACATCTTCAGCAACGTGGCCGCCTACCAATTCGGGGCGATGCGTTTCCGCGACCGCGGTTACGACACGTCGACCGAGGATGTATTCTTCAACGGAGTTTACCTCAACGACGCCCAGACGGGCTACACCCCCTGGTCGTTGTGGAGCGGTATGAACGACGCCACGCGCAACCAGGAGGTTTCCAAGGGGATGGCCATGGCGGAATACGGCATCGGGGGCTTCAACGGCACGACCGTCATCAACGCTACCGCCTCGAGCATCCGCAAGGGCTTCCGCTTCTCGCTGGCCAACGGCAACAACGCCTACCGCTGGCGCGCCCTGGCCACCTACGGTTCGGGTAAATCCGACAACGGATGGTCCTACGCCCTCTCGTTTTCGACCCGCCAGGGCGGCAACGACTGGGTGAAAGGGGTTTACACCAACGCTTTCGGCTACTACGGTTCGGTCGAGAAGGAGTTCTGCGCAGGCGGGACGCTGGCCCTGACCGTCATCGGTGCCCCTTCGGAAAGGGGAGCCCAGAACGCTTCGACCCAGGAGGTCTACGACCTGGTGGGCAGCAATTTCTACAACTCCAACTGGGGTTACCAGAACGGCAAGATGCGCAACGCCCGCGTGCGCCGCAGCCACGAACCGGTGATCGTGCTGAACTACAACTACGACATCTCCAGCCGCACCAAGCTCTACGCGATGGCCTCCTACCGCTTCGGGTTCAACGGCTACTCGGCCCTGGATTGGTACAATAATGCCGACCCGCGCCCCGACTACTACCGTTACCTGCCGAGCTACTATCTGCAGCCCGGGTCCAATTACAATATCGATCAGGCCAACAATGCCATCGAAGGATGGAGGACGAGCAACGATTACCGCCACATCAACTGGGACGGCCTGTATAATGACAATTACAACAGCCTCTATTCAGTAAATCCCCACAACATCAACTACGCGCCCCTGGCCGAGCGCCGCTCGATATACGTGATCGAGGAGCGCCACGTCGACCAGCGGGATGCCAACATCAAATTGCAGCTCGTACACCTCACCCGGGGCGATTTCAAGATCGCCGGGGGACTGCAGTACCGTTGGAACCGCGCCGAATACTACAAGACGATCAAAGACCTGTTGGGCGGCGACTCGTGGCTGAACGTCGACCAGTTTGCCGAACGCGACAACTACAACTTCGATCCGAATATCGCCCAGAACGACATGGACCACCCCAACCGCAAGGTGACCGTGGGCGACAAGTACGGCTACGACTACTACGGTTACGTGCAGGACGCCAGGGCGTGGGCCTCGATGAGCTTTAGCAAGGGCAACTGGGAAGGTTACGCGGGCCTCGAAGGGGGTTACAACACCTTCTGGCGCGACGGGATCTACCGCAAAGGCCTCTTCCCCGACAATTCCAAAGGTAAATCGGCCCAGCAGGAGTTCTGGACCTATACTGGCAAGGCAGGTGCCACCTACAAGATCTCGGGTGCGCACACCGTTTCGGGAGCAGTGGCTTATGTGGTGTCGGCTCCCTATTTCAGCGAAGCCTTCATCTCTCCGCGTACGCGCAATTCTGTGATCGACTACCTGACAACCGACAAATCCCTTAGCGGCGAGTTGAGCTACTCGCTCCGTCTGCCGGGCTTCAAGGCCAAAGTGACCGGTTTCTACGGCCAGATCAAGGACCAGACCAAACTGATCACTTTCTACGACGACGTGGAGGGTACGTTCGTCAACTTCGCGATGAGCGGCATCGACCAGCAAAATATGGGCATCGAGTTCGGTGCCGAGGTAGCCCTGCCGGCCAACCTCTACCTGACCGGCGTGCTGAACTACGGCCGTTACCTCTACACCTCGAATCCCCTGGTTACCGAAACGGAGGACAGCAGCGATGATATTCTGCTGCACGACGAACCGGTCTACTGGAAAAACTACCGCGTTCCGGGTACGCCCCAGGTGGCGGCCAACCTCGGGCTGGAATACCGCGCGCCCTCCTATCTTTTCATCGGGGTGGACTGCAACTATTACGACAAGAACTACATCGATATGAACCCCGTACGCCGTATCGACGCGGCCTACCTCGGGCTCGACGACGCAGGCAGGGCGGCGATGTCCGGCCAGGAGAAATTCAAATCGGCTTTCGTCCTCAACGCCAACATCGGCAAGTCGTGGTATATCAAGCGTGTCTACAACCTCGGGGTCAACCTTTCGGTCAACAACATCCTCAACAACAAGGATGTGCGCACGGGTGGCTACGAGCAGTTGCGTCTGCAGAGGAATAGGGACGATGGCGGGACTGTGACCAGTTACACGCCCTTCCCCTCGCGCTACTTCTACCTGATGGGCACGAACTACTACCTGAATATCTTCCTGAGGTTCTAATTATAAAAACAGCGCACTATGAAAAATATAATTAAAATTTCGCTCGCAATGCTCTCGGTGGCCGTGTTGTTGCCGGGTTGCAAGAAATACGAAAACGCCGACAGGGATTATCCCGCCTGGGCAACCACCACGCTCTCGATCGCGCAGTTGAAAACCATGTATGTGGCCCCGACCGGCGGCAAGGTGCCGGTGATCGCCACCGACGACGTGATTGCCGGAACGGTGATCAGCACCGACGTGCTCGGCAACAACTACCGCTCGCTCTATATCCAAGACGATTCGGGTGGCATCGAGGTCAAGGTCGGCCGCGGCCAGCTTTACAACGACTACAAGATCGGCCAGACGGTCTACATCAAGCTCAAGGGGCTCGCCCTGGGCAAATACGGCGGTCAGGTCAACCTGGGAACGCAGTCTCCCAATCCCAAGTACGAAACCGCCTACATCGAGCCCCAATATTGGATCGACCGGGTGATCGCCAAGGGCCAATTCGGTCTGCAACCCACCCCTACGGTGATCTCTTCCTCGTCTGCCATTACGGATGCCGACCTCTACACCTGGGTCACGCTCACGGGCATGACCTGGAAAGGCGCTTCGAGTTCCTATCCGGCAGGCCAGAGCACCTGGGCCCAACCGGGCAACTACGTCGATCCCGATGACCCCGACGCCAGTTCCTCGTCCTACACTTCGCAGTATTTCAACTTCGCCGATGGCGGCGAGGTGCAGGTACGCACGAGCACCTATGCGAGATTCGCCGGGGTCGCCGTGCCTACCGGAACGGTTTCGCTCACGGGTGTGCTGACCAAATACAACAACTACATCCAGATGTCGCTCAATTCCGACCTGGACGTCAAGCCGCAGTAGGCGCGAAGCGCCCGTTGTGCGTCGTTTCGCGGCGCAACTCGATAAAATGTGAACAAATAGTTACTTATTTCCTTTTCGGGGCGATTGCCCGCCCCGAAAAGGTTATTATATTTGTATAATTTAGGGCGTGGCAATATAAGAATAATGAGGATGGGTTTTATACACCTTTCGATCATAGATGTAATTGATATCGCGGTCGCCGCTACGATCATGTATTACATCTACAAACTCACCCGCGGAACCTACGCCCCCAGCATCCTGACGGGCATCATCCTGATCTACCTCCTCTCGGTGGTGGTCAAGGCGCTGCACATGGAACTGCTGTCGATGATCCTCGGGCAGATCGTGGGCGTGGGGGCCATCGCGCTGATCGTTGTGTTCCAGCCCGAGATCCGCCGTTTCCTGCACCACCTGGGTGCCACGGGCCGCCAGCGCCGCGATTCCTTCCTGGGCCGGTTGATCTACGCCGACAGCAACCGCACCGAATACGGGGAATATGCCGAGGCGATCGTGCGCGCCTGTTCCGACATGGCCCATTCGCACACGGGGGCCCTGGTGGTGATCCGCCGCCAGGACGAACTGGCCTCGATCATCGAAACGGGAATCCGGGTCGACGCCCGCCTCTCGTCGCCTTTACTCAAGAACCTGTTCTTTAAAAATTCACCGCTGCACGATGGGGCCGTGGTGGTGAGTGGCGGCCGTATACTGGCTGCCAAATGCATCCTGCCGACCACCGAATCCGAGGTACCCGTTTCGTTCGGGATGCGCCACCGGGCGGCCCTGGGGGCGAGCGAGGTGACCGACGCGCTGGTGGTGGCCGTTTCCGAAGAACAGGGCACGATTGCTGTAGCACGGGCAGGTAAGATCACCTGCGCGATCTCGCCCGAACAGCTGAAAACCGAATTACTCAACATACTTTAAATTAATCGCGACCTCTAACCCTAACCCAACATAACCCCTTGCCAAGACTATGAAAACAACACTACTTATCAGACGTGTATGCCGGGTGGCGCTGCTGCCCGCCGTCGTTCTTTTCTGTTCCCTGCTGCAATCCTACGACCAGACGCCGGGTGTGGTGCTCAACGGCTCGGGGGGCCTGCTGACCGAAGAGCGTCAGGTGGCCGATTTCACCGCCGTGAGCGTTTCGTCGGGTATCAACCTCCAGATCCGCCGGGGCGACAAAATTTCGGTCAAAGTGCAGACCAACCGCAACATCGTTCCCTACATCGAAACCCGCGTCGAGCGCGGCACGATCTACGTCCGCCTCAAGGCCCGCACGATCATCAACCGCTCGCGCGACCTGAATGTTTACATAACCATGCCGGTGGTCAGCGAACTGGTGGCTTCGGGCAGTTCGGAAATCGTGCTCAAAGATCGTTTCGACACCCCGGGTATGGTGTACATTCGGGCCGGTGTGGCGAGCAAGATCACGGGCGAAATCGCCTGCGACCGCATGGAGGTCAATACCAACAGCGGCTCCGAAGTGAGCCTCGAGGGCAAGGTCCGCGATGTGTGCACGGTGAAATGTTCCTCGGGGAGCTATTTCTACTCCTACGGCCTGGTCACCAACAACCTCAATCTGACGGCCACCTCGGGCAGCGAGATCCACGCCACGGCCGACGGTTCGATCAGCATCAACGCCACCTCGAGCAGCAAGATATCCTACCGCGGTCGCGGCAAGGTCGTCGGCATGAACGCTGCCGGTAACGCCAAGGTCAAGCGGGGATAACATTTGCGAATAAAATGCAGGGAGAACGCCCCCGTCTGGGATTCATATGCGTTTACGATCCGATGGACCACACGAAGACTTCGGGTGTCCCTGCGGCGATGTACCAGGCTCTCGGAGAGCATTTCGAGATGGTGCCCTTGTTGGTTTCCGGCCGTCCGCTGTGGCTCAAACTCCTCCAGGGGGCCTACGAATCGATCCTGTGGATCGCCAGTGGCGGGGGAGGGCGGTTCAACAAGGCCTATTCCGTACTCAGGTGCTGGTACTACGCCCGGAAATTCGGCCGTCTGATCCGCCGCGAGAATCCCCGCTACCTGTTCGTTCCCTTCGGGTCGCCCTATATGGCCCGGTTGCGCACCGACGTCCCGATTATTTGCAACACCGATATGACCTTCAAGTTGATGGAGCGGGACTATTACCCCGCCTGGGAAAACTTGTGCCCCGCTTCGGTGCGCCAGGGCAACCGGGTGGAGCGTTGGGCCATGCACCGGGCGGACCGGCTTATCTTTCCCTCTGAGTGGGTGTGCCGGTCGGCCGTGGAGGATTACGGTGCCGACCCGGCCAAGGCCAGGGTCGTGCGCTGGGGGGCCAGCCTGACCGTGACGCCCACGCGCGAAGAGGCACTGGCCAGGGATAATAGCGGCGAGTGCCACCTGTTGATGCTCGGCGTGGCCTGGGGCCGCAAAGGAGGTGCTATCGCTTTCGAGGCGTTCGAGGAGCTTCTGCGCCGCGGGGTGGATTGCCGCCTGACGGTGTGCGGATGTGTCCCTCCGCCGGAATTCGCGCATCCCCGGATGGAGGTGATCCCGTTCCTGAACAAAAATTCGGAGCAGGACCGGGTGCGTTTCCACGAGCTGATGCTTTCGACCCATTTCCTGGTTCTTCCCACGCGTGCGGAGTGCTACGGCGTGGTTTTCTGCGAAGCGAGCGCCTACGGCATCCCCTCGCTGGCCACCGACACGGGAGGCGTGAGCTCGGCGATCGAAGAGGGCGAGAACGGCTTTCTGTTCCCGCCCGAGGCGCGCGGCGCGGCGTATGCCGACCGGATCGAGAGCGTTTGGCGCGGCGGAGGTTACGCCGAACTTGTGCGCTCCTCGCGCGACCGTTACGAGCGGCTGTTGAACTGGCCCGCCTGGGCCGAGGAGGTGGCCGAAGCAATCAAATCGACATAACGACAAAGGATCCCCGAGGGATCCTTTGTCGTTTATTAACCGCCTGCGGTTACGCCCACTTGACCAGGGCGAAGTCCATGCGGTGCGGCAGTTTGGGGTTCTTGGGATAGACACGTACGGCGATGTCGAAAGTGCCGGTGCGGTCGGGCACCAGGTCGGCGATGTAGTGCGCTTGGGTCCCCTCGGTACGCTCGTAATCGAGCTCCTTCTTTTCGACGATCTTGACGCTTCCCTGGTCGATCTGGCTGGCCATGATCAACTCGACGCCGATGTCCTCGACCTTCAGGCTCCCCAACTCGACGACCACCTCGGCCTTGTAGCTGTTACCCAGCATGATGGCTTGTTTGGTCATGTCGAACTGCTGTACGCTGACCACCTCGACCTGGTCCCAGGCGGCGCTCACGCGGCGTTTCCAGGCTGCGATTTCGCGTGCCAGGGTGAAGTCGTGGGCGATCAGGGTGCGGTTGCGCTCGTAGAGTTTGTTGTAAAAACGCTCCTGGTAGTCGGTGATCATGCGGTTGGTCGTGAAGTTCGACGCGATGTCGGCGATGCAACTCTTGACCGACTGCATCCACTGGTGGGGAAGGCCGTCGTCGCCGCGGTCGTAGTATTTGGGAGCGATCTCCTCTTCGATGGTGTTGTAGATCATCTCGGCGTCCATTTCGTTCTGGAAATTGGTGTCGTCGAAAGTTTGCTCCATGGGCAGCATCCATCCGGCGCCCTCCTTGTAGCCTTCGACCCACCATCCGTCCAGCACGCTGAACTGCATCACGCCGTTCATCACGGCCTTTTCGCCGCTCGTCCCCGAGGCCTCGAGGGGCCGGGTGGGGGTATTAAGCCAGATATCGACGCCCTGCACCATCTTGCGCGCCAGGTCCATGTCGTAGTTCTGCAGGAAGATCACCTTGCCCAGGAACTGGGGCATGGCGGCCACTTCGACCACCTTTTTGATCAGGTCCTGGCCGGGTTTGTCGTTGGGGTGGGCCTTGCCGGCGAATACGAACTGCACGGGGCGCTCCTTGTTGTTGACGATGCGTTCGAGGCGCTCGAGGTTGGTGAACAGCAACTGGGCGCGCTTGTAGGTGGCGAAGCGCCGGGCGAAACCGATCGTGAGCACGTCGGGCTTGAACGAGTCCTTGATCTGGACCATCTGGCGCGGCGAGTCGAAACGGAACTGCGAGGGATCGGTCAGGCGCTTGCTGATGTGCTTGATCAGCTTTGTTTTCAGCACCATGCGTGCCTCCCAGAGCTCCTGGTCCGTAGCCTGGTGGATCTTCTGCCAGGCGGGGATGTCGTACTGGTGCTCCGAGAAACCCTCGGGGAAGTATTTGGCATAGAGTTTACGCAGCACCGAGGCGGTCCAGGTGGGGTAGTGGACGCCGTTGGTGACGTAGCCGATGTGGAGCTCGTCCTTGAAGTAGCCGGGCCACATGCCGTTGAGGATCTCCTTGCTCACCTCGCCGTGGAGCCAGCTCACACCGTTGACCTCCTGCGACATGTTGCAGGCCAGGTAGCTCATCGAGAAGCGTTCGCCCGGATCGTTGGGGTTCACCTTGCCCAGGTTGATGAACTGTTCCCAGGTGATGCCCAGGCGGTCGGGGTAGTGCGACATGTATTGGCGGATCATCGCCTCGGGGAAGGCGTCGTGTCCGGCCGGCACGGGGGTGTGGGTGGTGAACAGCGACGACGAGCGGACCACTTCGAGGGCCTCACTGAACGATAGTTTCTTTTTGTCTATCAGCTTGTTGATGCGTTCGATACCGATGAATGCGGCGTGCCCCTCGTTGCAGTGGTAGAGGTCTTTTTTGATCCCCAGGGTGCTCAGGGCGCGGATTCCGCCGATGCCCAGCAGGATCTCCTGCTTGAGGCGGTTTTCCCAGTCGCCGCCGTAGAGGTGGTGGGTGATCGAGCGGTCTTCCTCCAGGTTGAGGTCGTGGTCGGTGTCCATCAGGTAGAGGTCCGTGCGTCCCACTTCGCACTTCCAGATGCGCGCCGTGACGGTGCGTCCCGGGAGGGCGATCTGTACCGAGCTCCAGTTGCCGTCGGTGTCGCGGACGGGGAAGATGGGGAGTTTGTAGAAGTTCTGCGCTTCGTAGCTCGCTTCCTGCGCACCCTGGGCCGAGAGGCGCTGAGTGAAGTAACCGTAGCGGTAGAGCAGTCCCACGGCCACCATCGGCACGTTCTTGTCGCTCGCCTCCTTGAGGTAGTCGCCGGCCAGGATCCCCAGGCCGCCCGAGTAGATCTTCAGCGAGCTGTGCAGGCCGTATTCCATGCTGAAATAGGCGATCGAGGGCTGTCCCGCGGCGGGTTTCTCGTTCATATAATTCTGGAAGGCGGCATACACGCCGTCCATTTTCTCCAGAAACTGTTTGTCCTGTTCGAGTTCCTTGATGCGCGCGTAGTTGAGGCGGTCGAGGAAATCGATGGGGTTGCGCGCACATTCCACCCAGAGGTCGTCGTCGATGTATTCGAACAGTTCGTGCGCTCCGAGCGTCCACGACCACCACAGGTTCTTCGAGAGCGCTTCCAGGGAGCGCAGCCTTTCGGGCAGGCTCTTTTCGATCATCAGCCTCACCCAGTTGGGGTTGTCGCGCACGAGTTGCTGGCGCACGAAGTTGATCTGTTCGTTGTAGGCACCCCCGCCTTCGTAGGCGGTCTGGTGGTTACGTACGGCGGCGTTGTCCAGGGCGATGTCGTAGGCCTGGCAGTAATAGGCGATCAGGTGGTCCCACAGCGCGGTGGCCGAGATGGCCGACGCCCCTTCGCGGTAGGCGTTCATTTCGCGGGTGGCCATCGAGGAGTATTTGAGCAGCGACGAGGCGATGTGGTCGATCACCTCTTCGTCGTTGGTGTCGGTGCGCTCGATCACCTCGACGCCCTTGTGCCCCTTGGTGTGGAGGTCGACCCACAGGCCGAACCCGGCCAGCGAGGTGGTGATGGTGGGCACCGCGAAGGCGACGCTTTCCAGGGGGGTGTAACCCCAGGGCTCGTAGTACGACGCGAATACCGTGACGTCCATCCCGATCAGCAACTCGTAGTATTGCATGTTGAAGATCCCGTCGTAGCCGTTCAGGTACGAGGGGACGAAGATCACCTTCACCTTCGAGGCCGGATCCAGCAGCACCGAATCCTTCATCGCCCGCAGGATGGGGTCCCAGTCGGGGTCCGAGAGGTAGTGGGTGGTGTGGGGGTATTGGTTGGCGTCGATGGGCGACGCGGGGTCGGCCAGGTGGGCCTGGAGGTCCTTGCGGGGGCCGTTGTTGCCCGCCGGCACGGTGATGTAGGCGAGGATTTCGCGCCCCGTGTCGGAGGCGGTGACGTGCTTCAGCGACTCGATGAAGACGTCCAGTCCCTTGTTTTTGAACTCGTAGCGCCCGCTCGTGCCCACGATCAGGGGGTCTTTCTCGAATTTATGTCCCAGGCATGCTTCGGCCACGGCGATCATCGCCGTGCGCGCCTCTTTGCGTTTGGCCTCGAACACCTTGTCCTTCCACACGAAGTCGTCCTCGAAACCGTTGGGCGTAACCACGTTGACTTCGCGGCCCAGCAGGTACTGGCACTCCTTGGCGGTGATTTCGCTCACCGTGGCGAAGCAGTCGAAGTTGTTGGCCGCCGTTTTTTCGAGCGAATGTTTGGCCACGACGTTGAACTGGCGTGCGTATTCGTCGGCGTTGATCTTGTGGAGGTTGCCGTAGAGCGGCAGCCCGTTGCCGGCGATCGAGCGCCCCATTACGGTGGCGTGGGTGGTGAAGCCGGTGGCGATATAGGGCGAGAATTTCTTGAGGTAGAGCCCCCCGCTGGCGGTCATCCATTCGTGGAAATGGGCCGCGATCTTGTCGGTCGACGCACAGAAGTTCTCGACGTAGCTGTCGATCACCTTGCCTGCCGCGTAGCCGAACAGCACCGGTTCGATGTAGTCCCACTGCCCGCTGATCGAGTCTACGCCGTAGGTTTCCCACAGGAACTTGAGCACTTCGTCCTTGTGCTGGAAAAACGAGCTGAAATCGACCAGGATGGCCAGGGGGTCGCCGGCGATCTTCCAGCGTCCCACCTTGATACGGATGCCGTCGGTGTAGACCATCTGTTTCCACGCCTTGAGCAGGTTGGGGTCCTCCTCGAATTCGGGGTTCACCCCTTCGCGGTGGATGTCGGGGCCTATGAGGATATATTGGTCGCCCATCTGGCGGGTGATCGTGAGTGCTTTGGTGGCAATGACCGTATGGATGCCGCCCACTTTGTTGCATATTTCCCAACTCGTTTCGAACAAAAAGTCGGGGCTGTTGTTAACGTCTTCGCAAATCATAGTTCGTTTTTTTCAAAATCAAGCCACAAAGGTACTAATTTTCCCCCTCATGGCCTATTAATTTCGGATTAATATCGATAGGGGCGACCGCGGGTTACTCGCCCTATTCGAACAGCGAGGCGATCACCTCGTCCGAGATGAGAAATTTTTCGGGCCTTATCCTCAGCGTGTTGCCGTCGTGTACGCACACCCCCGAATCGACGAAACGCTGCGCCCGGACCAGCAAATCTTGCAATTTGCGTGCCCCGAATAGGCGCGCCGCCTCGCCGGTATCCACCCCTGCCGAGGTCCGCAGGCGCGTCATCAAGTATTCGTTGTAACGGTCGCGCGCCGAGAGGGTTTCGCTTTCGTAGAACCCGCTGTCCAGCGGGGCGGCCAGGTAGTGCTCCAGCGAGCGCGGCGACCAGCTGCGCACGCCGCCGTCGAACGAGTGGGCCGAAGGACCCAACCCGAGGTAACTCTCGCCGCTCCAGTACGAGCTGTTATGGCGCGACCGCCGCCCCGGCAGCGCGAAATTCGATATTTCGTAATGGTCGTACCCCGCCGAGGTCAACATATTGTGCAACAGCAGGTACTGTTCCTCACTGAGCGCCTCGTCCACCGGTTCGGCGCCCGAACGGTGCAGGGGCGTGCCCTCCTCGATGGTGAGGTGGTAGGCCGAAATGTGCTCGGGCCGCAGGGCAAGCGCTCTTTCGATGTTGCGCGCCCAGCTTGCCGCCGTGCTGCCCGGAACGCCGTAGATCAGGTCGATGGAGATGTTGCCGAACCCCGCCCGCCGCGCACCGTTGACCGCTTCGATCGCCGAGGCCGCATCGTGCCGCCGGTTCATGTAGCGCAGTTGGTCGTCGTCCAGCGATTGGATGCCGATGCTCAGGCGGTCGAACCCCGCCGCCCGCGCTCCTTCGAGCCACGCGGGGGTCATGTCGTCGGGATTGGCCTCGACGGTCGTTTCCGCAACCTGCGAGAGGTCCCACGTCCGGCCGATCGCCCCCAGGATATGCGCCAGGTCGTCCGCACTGAGCAACGAGGGCGTCCCACCTCCCAAGTAAATGGTTTTGATCGTATTATCGCCTAAAAACTGGCTGCGGAAAGCGATTTCGCGCTCCAGTTTTTCCAGAAAATCCGCCTTCCCGGCAAGGTTTGTACACGAAAAGAAATCGCAATACGCGCACCGGCTCCGGCAAAAGGGGATATGTACGTAAATTCCGGCCATTGCCGCTAAGGTACGGCATAATTTCGGGAAAACGGAAGAAAACGTCGTGGGTTTGCTTCAGATTGTCGATTGGCCGGGCGCTGACCCGCGAAATGTACGATTGTTACATTGTTTTCTGTTGATGCGGGATAATTTTGTCATTGGATTAATACGCTGTACCGGAGCGACAAAAAACAATTATATGCGAATGTTTATGTGTGGGGTTACCAAAAATCATTTCGGTCGTCAGAACAGACTGGCCCTCGTCGGTAAGATTTTGTTATCGGGTTTTTTTATTTGTGTGGCGGCGGAGATGGTGCGGTCGCAGCCCCCGTCGGAAAACATATCGTACGTAGAGGCGAAACCCTGGAACAGGGCAGCGATGGATACGGTAGCCTGGAGGCGGTATGCCGTCAGGCGGATCGAGGACCTGCCGGGATTCGAGGCCGCCACGGCGGGTAATCCGAATCGTTACGGGAGCGACACGTCGAGGCGCTACCGGGCGAGCGGATATTTCCGTGTGGAAAAGGACAACGGCCGGTGGTGGATGGTTGACCCACAGGGCTTCCGCCATCTGAATATCGGGGTGGCGGTAGTGAGGCCGGGGCGGTCGGAGCGTAATACGAAAGCATTCATGGACCGTTTTGAGAATGACAAAACCTGGCTTGATTCCACATCCGCGTTGTTGTACGGGCACGGATTTTCCGGAACGGGGGCATGGTCGGACTACGAGGCCATCGCGGAATACAACGATCGATCCGCGCGGGTTCTTACCTACACCCCCACAATCTATTTTATGGGCAACTACGGAGGTCTCAGGGGCGGCACCTATCCCCGTCCGGGAAATATAG
>JAVBRR010000078.1:0-15139 GCA_031547705.1 Rikenellaceae bacterium
ATCACCATCACGGGCGGGGTAGTGGTTTCGTCGGGGACCAGCTCGCCCGAGGAGGGGCTGGACTGCGACGACAACACCTTTTCGATCACGGGCGGGACGGTCGTCGGTGTGGGCGGTGCGACGAGTTCCCCGACCTCCGCAGCCTGCACCCAGCGGGTGTGGGTGTGGGGCACTTCGTCGTTCAGCGCGGGGCAGTTCATAGGTATCGAGGGATCGGACGGCAACGTGCTCACGTTCAAACTCCCGAGGGCTTACTCCAGCAACATGGTGCTCCTGTTCTCGTCGCCGGGCCTGAAGGCAGGCGCCACCTACACCGTCTACAAGGGCGGCAGCGCCTCGGGCAGCGATTTCCACGGGCTCTACACCGGCGGCTCCTACAACAAGGGTTCCCAGGCCGTTACCTTCACCACCAGCAACATGGTGACCACAACGGGCACCTTCAGCGGCGGGGGCGGCGGTCCGGGAAGGCCGTTCTAAATAAAAGACGTCCGGGCCGGTGAAAATTCACCGGCTCGATTTTTTTATATTTTCCTTACATTTTACGATCGCCGGGGCAAAGTGGCATTTTTGGTTTCCGATCGAAAGCAGCCGGGGCGGGAGGGGAAAAAATCGTAACGATTTTTAGTGTTAGAGTTATAACAATTATTTTTCGCGGCTGCAGGCGCTTTTGGCGGGGGGTCGGGTTTGTGTTATTTTTGTAACGGATAAAATAACACGGAAATTATGGAAACCGAAGTAAAGAGTTACATCGAAGAATTTATGGCGGCGGTAGCGGCCAAGAACCCCGGAGAGAGAGAGTTCCACCAGGCGGTGCGCGAAGTGGTGGAGAGCATCGCCCCCTACGTGGTCGAAAACCCCCAGCTCCGCCAGATGAAAGTGCTCGAGCGGCTGGCCGAGCCCGAGCGGGTGGTGATGTTCCGCGTGCCGTGGATCAACGACCGGGGGCAGGTGGAGATCAACCGCGGCTACCGCGTGCAGATGAGCAGCGCCATAGGCCCCTACAAGGGCGGCCTGCGCTTCCACCCCAGCGTCAACCTGAGCATATTGAAAGTCCTCGCCTTCGAGCAGGTGTTCAAAAACAGCCTCACCACCCTGCCCATGGGCGGCGGCAAGGGGGGATCGGACTTCAACCCCAAAAACCGCTCGGACAACGAGGTGATGAAGTTCTGCCAGAGCTTCATGACCGAGTTGCAACGCCACATCGGCGCCGACACCGACGTGCCTGCGGGCGACATCGGCGTCGGAGGGCGCGAAATAGGTTTCATGTACGGACAATACAAACGCCTGCGCAACGAAGCCACCGGCACCCTCACCGGCAAGGGCCTCGGGTGGGGCGGAAGTCCCCTGCGCCCCGAAGCCACGGGGTACGGGACATGCTACTTCGCCCAGGCGATGCTGGCCACGCGCGGCGAGGATTTCAAGGGCAAAACGGTCGTCATCTCGGGATCGGGCAACGTGGCCCAATACGCGGCCGAGAAGGTGCTGCAACTGGGCGGCAAGCCCGTGACCCTCTCCGACTCGGACGGCTACATCCACGACCCCGACGGGATCACCGCCGAAAAACTCGCCTATGTGCTCGAGCTCAAGAATATCTTCCGGGGACGCATCCGCGAGTACGCCGAACGCTACCCCGAAGCGACCTACCATTCCGGCAAGCGGCCCTGGGGCGTGAAGTGCGACATCGCCCTGCCCTGCGCCACCCAGAACGAGATCTCGGGCGAGGAGGCCCAAACATTGGTCAAAGGGGGCTGCATCTGCGTGGCCGAAGGGGCCAACATGCCCTCGACGCCCGAAGCGGTGACCGTCTTCCTCGAAAACAAACTGCTTTTCGCCCCCGGAAAGGCGTCGAACGCCGGCGGGGTGGCCACCTCGGGGCTGGAGATGTCGCAGAACTCGATGCGCCTGGGATGGACGGCGGCCGAGGTGGACGAGAAGCTGCACTCGATCATGAAGGAGATCCACGCGGTGTGCGTGAAGTACGGCACCGAGCCCGACGGATACGTCAACTACGTGAAAGGGGCCAACATCGGCGGCTTTATCAAAGTGGCCAAAGCGATGCTGGCGCAAGGGGTGGTCTAAATCCGGTTTTTTCAAAGAAAAACCGGCGAAGCAGGCGGCTCGCACTTTCGGTGCAATCCCCGAAGCCGCCTGCTTCACTAAAATAAAATATAGATTCGGATGAAAACACCGGCCGAACATCCGAGGGCATCGCTCGAAGCGATGGAATACCGCAACCTGATGCAGCGGCGCATCCGGCGCATCCTGCTCATTTGCAGCAGTTACGATGCCTATATCCTCGAAGAGGACGGGCGCATCGAGTCGCGCATCAACCAGGAATACCACGACCTGAACCTCACCGGGCCGCCTTCGTTCACACGCGTGGGCACCACGGCCGAGGCACTCGAAACGCTGGCGCGCGAGGATGGCATCGACCTGGTGATCAGTATGTACAACGTGGGCGAACCCGACGTGTTCACCTTTGCCAAAGCCGTCAAAGCCGACCGCCCCGAGCTGCCGGTCGTGCTGCTCACCCACTTTACGCGCGACATCCAGCGCCACATCGGCGGGCGCGACCGCTCGGGCATCGACCACATCTTCTGCTGGCACGGCAACACCGACCTGATCATCGCCATCATCAAGGTGATCGAGGACCGCATGAACGCCCCAGCCGACATCCTCGACGGGGGCGTGCAGTGCATCCTGCTGGTCGAGGACTCGATCCGCTACTACTCGTCCTACCTGCCGGCCGTCTACCGGCTGGTGATGCAGCAGAGCGACGAATTCACCCGCGAGGCCCTCAACGAACGGCAGCAGATTCTGCGCAAGCGTTCGCGGCCCAAGATCCTCTTCGCCACCAACTACACCGATGCGGCTGCCCTCTACGAAACCTACAAGCAAAACCTGTTGGGGGTGATCTCCGACGTGGGTTTCGTGGTGCGGGAGGGCGACAGGCCCGAGGACGAAAAACCCGACGCGGGGATCGACCTCTGCCGCCTGGTCCGTGGGGACAACCCGCTGATGCCGTTCCTGTTGCAGTCGTCGCAGGCCTCGATGCGCTCCGTGGCCGAGGAGTTGGGCGTGGGGTTCCTCGAAAAATACTCAAAGAACCTGTTAGGCCGCCTGGCCGACTACATCAGCCGCGAATTCCTTTTCGGCGACTTCGTCTTTGTCGATCCCGCCACGGGACTCGAAACGGGACGGGCCCACAACCTCAAGCAGATGCAGCGCCTCCTGGCGACCATCCCCGACGAGTCGCTGCTCTACCACACCAACCTCAACCACCTCTCGAAGTGGCTCTACGCACGGGGCCTGTTTTCGCTGGGACGCACGTTCAGGGATCTGAGCGTGGAGGATTTCCCGGATGTGAAAAGTATGCGCGACTACCTCGCGGCGCAGATCATCGACTACCGGATGCTGCTGGCGCAGGGCGTGGTGGCGGGATTCGCGGAAGACACCTACAGCGAAAGCGTGTGGATGGCGCGTATCGGCGAGGGTTCGCTCGGCGGCAAGGGGCGGGGCTTGGCGTTTATGAACAGTATGCTCCAGAAGCACAACTTCTACGACCGCTACCCGGGCGTGCGGGTGATGATCCCGCGCACGGTGATCGTGGCGACGGACTGTTTCGACGAATTCATCGAAGAGAACGGGCTGCAGTACATCATCAATTCGGAGGTTTCCGACGAGGAGATCCTCTCGGAATTCGTCAGCGCGCGCCTGCCCGAGCACCTGGTCGCCAAGCTGCGCGTCTTTGTCCGATACGCCTCGGGGCCCCTGGCCGTGCGGTCGAGCTCGAAGCTCGAGGACTCGCACTACCAGCCCTTTGCCGGCATCTACTTGACCTACATGATCCCCCTGGCGCAAAACGAGGACCAGACGCTACGCCTGCTGAGCAAGGCGGTCAAGAGCGTCTACGCCTCGGTGTTTTTCGCCCCGGCGCGGCAATACATCGCCGCCAGCGGCAACATGCTCAGCGAGGAGAAGATGGCCGTGGTGTTGCAGGAGGTGTGCGGAACGGAGGATGCGGGCTATTTTTTCCCGACGCTTTCGGGGGTGGCGCGTTCGCTGAACTTCTACCCCCTGGGCAGCGAGCGTCCCGAGGACGGGGTGGCCGAGATCGCCGCGGGGCTCGGGAAACTGGTGGTCGACGGGGGGCAGGTGCTGCGCTTCTCGCCCCGCCACCCCAAGCACATCCTCCAGCTGTCGACCCCCGAGCTGGCCCTGCGCGAAACGCAGCGCGAAATGTATGCGCTCGACCTGCGCCCCGAGCAGTTCAAAACCTCGGTCGACGACGCGGTCAACCTGCGCAAGATGGAGGTCAACGCCGCAAAACATTTCCGAAACATCCGCCTGGTGGCCTCGACCTGGGACATGCAGAACCAGATGATATCCGACAGCGGGTACGAGCAGGGGCGCAAGATCATCACCTTCGCCCACATCCTCAAATACGACACCTTCCCCCTGGCGCGCATCCTCGACGACCTGTTGGAAGTGGGGCGCGGCGAGATGCGCTCGCCGGTCGAGATCGAATTCGCCGCCAACCTGGACGTACCCTACGGAGCCCCGAGAATTTTCAATTTCCTGCAGATACGCCCCATCGTCGAGAGCGAGAACCGCACCACGCTCGACTGGTCGGCGGTCGACCTGGACGACGCCCTGCTGTGGTCGCGCAGCGCAGTGGGGATGGGTGCGATCGAAGGCGTGAGCGACGTGGTGTATGTCAAAGCGGAGGCTTTCGACAACCGCCACACCGAAAAAATGGCCCTCGAGGTGGCCGCCTTCAACGAGCAGATGCAGCAGCAATCGAAAGGTTACGTGCTCATCGGCCCCGGGCGCTGGGGGTCGGCCGACCCGTGGCTGGGGATCCCGGTGAAGTGGGGGCAGATCTCCGAAGCGCGGGTGATCGTGGAGTGCGGGCTGGAGAATTTCCGCGTGGAACCCAGCCAGGGAACCCACTTTTTCCAGAACCTGATCTCGCTGGGGGCGGGGTACCTGACCATCAACCCCTTCGCGGGCGACGGAGGGCTCGACACCCGCGCGCTCGAACAGGCCGAAACCGTCGCCGAGGGCGAGTTCCTGCGCTGGGTGCGTTTCCCCGCGCCGCTCTACATCTTCGTCGACGGGCGGGGCGGCAAAGCGGTGATCAAACAGGCCGCGCCTACTCCAGAAGCTCCCTGAGCAGGGGCATCCCCTTCACCTCGTAACGCTTTTTGAACGCCTCGACCGCCTCCCGGCCGTGGACCGCCTCGTCGAGGACCATCGCCTCGGCGGGGAAGGGACGTTTGTTTTCGAGTTTGATGTCGATCACAACCGCGACTTCGCTGCGGGCCGCCTGGTCGAAGACCTCGCGCAACTGTTCGCGGCGGGTGACCGTGAAACCGCGGGCGCCCATCGCCTCGCCCATTTTAGCGTAGTCGGCCCCCGTCAGGTCGACCCCGTAGCGGGGCTGGCGGGTGTCCTCCTGCTCGGCGTCGATAAACCCGAGCGAGTCGTTCGAGAAAACCACGTTGATCACCGGCAGGCCGTAGCGCACCTGGGTGATGACGTCCTGCATCACCATGGCGAATCCCCCGTCGCCGCTGAGCGTGAAGACCTGCCGCGCGGGGTAACTCAGTTTGGCGGCGATGCCTCCCGGTACGCCGTACCCCATCGTGGCGAAAAGGCCCGAGGTGGTGAATTGCTGCCCGCGCCCGTTCATGTCGAGCAGGCGCACGGCGTGGAGGGTCGTGTTGCCCACATCGGCCACGAAGATGGCGTCGGGGGTGGCGATGCGGTTGATCTCGCGGAAGACCGGCTCGGCCCGCAGGGGCACGTCGTCGCGGCCTTCGAAGCCGTGCAGCCAGCGCAGCCAGTTTTGGCGGTTGGTGCGGCAGGCGTCGAGCCACCGTGTGGGGGCGAGCCTCGCGGCGGCGGACATCATCCGTTGCAGCGTTTCCCCGGCATCGCCCAGAATGGCCACATCGGTGCGGTGGCGCTTGCCCAGGTGCGAGGAGTCGGTGTCGACCTGGATGAACCTGGCCGAAGGCGGGAAGAAGAATTTCGCAAAGGGGAAGTTGCTGCCCACAAAGACGATCAGGTCCGAAGCCAGCAACGCTTCGTTGGCCGGTTTGGTCGACAGGCGGCCGGCCATTCCCATAAAATTCGCCGTGGCGTCGGGAATGATCCCCTTGGCCATGACCGAAAGTACCACCGGCATAGAGAAATGCTCCGAGAATGCGACGACCGTATCGCCCGCACCGGCGGCGCCGCGGCCCACGTAGAGCACGGGACGCCGGGCGGCCTGGATCAGCTTGACGGCTGCGGCAACGTCGTCCGGATCGGGCAGGATGGTGCCCCGGCGGTGGTTGCGGGCGGTGGAAACGTCGCCGGCGGGGATCTCCGCGAACCCGAAATCGACGGGAACCGTCACCACGGCCACGCCCTTGTATTCATAGGCCCGGCGGATCGCCTCGTCGACCACCGCGGGCAGGCTCTCGGGCGTCATCACCGTGCGGTTCCAGACGCTCACGTCGGCAAACATCGGGTTCTCGTTCAGCTCCTGGAACCCGTCGGTGTTCATCGCCCGCGACGAAACCTGGCCGATGATCGCCAGCACCGGAGCGCGGTCCATCTGCGCGTCGTACAGGCCGTTGAACAGGTGGGTCGCCCCTGGCCCGGCCGAGCCGAAGCACACGCCGATCCGCCCCGAGAGTTTGGCGTCGGCCGAAGCGGCCAGCGCACCCACCTCCTCGTGGCGCACCTGGATGTAGCGGATCGTTTGGCGTTTTTCGTAGAGGGCCTCCATGATCGAGTTGATCGACCCCCCGGGGATGCCGTAGATGTGGTCCACGCCCCAGCTTTCGAGAACGTCGAGCATCGCGATGCCCGACTTGACCGTTTTTGCCATAGCAACAGAGTTTTTGCCCCCTACAAGCAAAAATGGTGCTATAAAAAAAACGTATCCCGCCGTGGCGGGATACGTCCTTTATTCATCGTCTGCCTACTGGCGGCCGAGGCCCCAGTGCGAACCGTCGGGACGGGCCAGGACGAGCGAATCGGCGTCGAGCTTCACGATCGGGTAGTCCTCGGTGAGGACGATCGACTGCTTGTTGCCGATGCTTTCGCTCACGAGCGTCAGCACGCCCAGGTCGAGCGTCCAGTTCTTGAACAGAAGCGTCGACATGCCTACCGACGAAGCGGTACCGTCGGGGTTGAGGGTAACGCCCTGCACGGCGTCGGGGTTGATGGGATTGGGTTCGACCCACGTTCCGGAGATGTAGAAATAGGGAGAGTGACGCAGGACCTCGAGCGAAACCGCTTGCCGGACCTCGGCGTCACCCATTTTTTCGGAGGTGTAGGTCACCCGCACGCGGTCGTCGATCATCACGCCGTGCACCTGCTGCGGATCGGAATCCATCGTGCTGATGTTGAGCGTGTCGCCGGAGTCGGCGATCAGCATGATGTTGTTCATCGTCGCGTCGTAGACCATTCCTTCGACCGTGTGGGACACGGGGGTGCGGTTACAGGAGGCCGCCAGCAGCAACAGGGCCGCGGACAGGAAAAATAGAATTTTTTTCATGGCTATCGTGTTTTATTTGTTTTTAACAGGGCAAAGGTAATACCAAACCTATTTAATCGTTCTACGTATAATAAACACGTAAAGTTTTTATAAATTTCAACCCCGCAAATTGGTATTCCAAAAATAATATGTAAATTTGTCCCGTTAATTGCATACAAAAAATCCCGCCCCGACTCCAGAAGGGATTTTATGTTAAACCTAAGTTCTCAAAAATATGAAAAGATTGTTCTCCCCTGCCCTGGCATTGCTGGGTGTATTGTTTTTTCTCGCGTCGTGCGCAAAGGATCCCGTTGAGAACGGGAATGTGTCCTCCAATGAGGACTACGCAAAATCTTTCAGCAACCGTAAAGAAGTGAAGGTGAACATCTCCTCGCAAAACGAGGGGGCGTTCTACGCCGTCTATTACGAGTTCCCCTACAACGAAACCGGCGACCTGGTGGCCGACTACGCCCTCTGCGGACGGACGCCCATCGACCAGACGATCAGCGTGCCCACCCATGTAAAGAAACTCTACATCCTGGGCGAAGGTGTCCTGAAAATCGTGGACACGGGCGATATCGCGATCACCAAAAGCGGAACCCGGGCCTCGACTGCCATCTCCTCCGAAGTGCTCACCAACATCAACAGCATCTACTTCCCCGAAGCGAAATACAACTTCCGCCATGAAGACCTCTACAAGTGCACCGACCTGGTGATCACCGATGTGGAGGCGGCCGAAGAGTTCGAAACGGCACAGGCCTGGATCACCTTCGTGGGTGACGGCGGGTTCAACATCGGCGGCGGCTGGGGCAGGATCTGGGCCTACACCTACCCCAGCGAAAAGCTCGCTACGCTCACCCTCGATGACTGTACGTTCTACGGTGTCGTCAACGGGGAAGTTGTGCAGGTTGCATACAGCGAAATCAAAAATAACAAGAAGCATATTTTCTATTCCAAAGATGAACTCGCGACCGGCTCATCGTCGTTCCGCAAGGTGGCCCTGGGCGAGTTTCCCAAAGGGGTGAACATCGGTTTCGTGTTCCGCGGCAACACCGAATCCCGGTTCACCACCCCCAACCTCAACGAATTGCTCGCCAAAGCTGTCATCAAATACCCGGACAACACCAGTTTTACGATCACCAACGGAAAGGTGTCGTGCGGATTTATCCAGCACATCGCCCTCGGTGAGTTCGAAGGTAACATCCTCGGGATGGAGAACCGCCTTCCCGGCCAGGGCGGCTACGACGGCGACTACAACGATATGCTCTGCCTGGTAGAAACCAATCCCGTGGCGATCAAACCCCACGACGACGTCACTCCCCCGGATGTCAACCCCGCAACGATCACCGAAGGCCTCTACCTTTTCGAAGACAACTACCCCTGGAGGGGCGACTACGACTTCAACGACGTGGTGATCCAGTACAAGATCAGCGATTACTACACCACGCCCAACAAACAGAAGGACGTGCAGGCGACCCTGCTGGCCAACGGCGCCAAATACAACAACACCTTCGGATTCTTCAACCTCGGGACGAACCAGTACACCCCCATGCTCGCCGATATAACCGGTTACGACAACGTCATGCGCGGACAAACATACAAGGACCTGGGTAAATCGGCCGTTGCGACTTTCTACGGCGACATCAAGCCTTACCTCTACAACGGATCGCACTACGTGTTCGAAAACACGGTAAACGACAACGACAAGGCCTATCCCTATGTGCTCGAGATACCTTTGACGGCCAATTACCAGTGGAGCCGCGAGTTCCAGAGCATCGAACTGGCCTATCCGAAATACCTGCTCTGGCGAAGCGGACAGCTGTCCGACGGAGTGTGGTATGTGGACTGCGACGAGAACTACGTGTTCAAAAGATAGTTTCCGTCAGACAAAAAGGAGCGGGCTGGAATCTGAATTCCAGCCCGCTTTATTTGTTTAGAACTTCCCGGCACCAAGCTGTGCATAGCGTGCGCCAAATTTCGATTATCGTCCGAGCATCAAACCGCAGCATACTCGAAGTATGTGAGGATTTGAGCGCAGGAGGATCATCGAAATATGGCGTGCGATGTGCGCAGCTACACGATTCCCCAACTGATCGAATCCAGGGCCCCGTAAACGCAACTCAGGATGCCGAGCGCCAGGATGCCCGCCACGCACACCACCAGGCTCACCCGCAGGTACGGATCGGTACGCAGGCGCCCCAGGGGATGCTCGTCGGCGGGGTTGATGAACATGGCCCGCACGATCAGCAGGTAGTAGTAGAGCGAAACCACGGTGTTGACCAGGGCGATAAAGACCAGCAGGTATTCCCCCTCGGCGGCAGCGGCGGCGAAGATGAAGAACTTGCTGAAGAACCCCGCGAAGGGCGGAATTCCCGCCAGCGAGAAGACCGCCAGCATCATCACGAACGAAAGCCCGGGATTGAGTTTGTAGAACCCGTTGAGCGCGGCGATGTCGGTGCGGCCCGAGCGGTTCTCGATCGCGGTGATCACCCCGAACGCCGCGAGGTTCGAAAAGACATACACCAGCACATAATAGACCGTGGCGGTCATTCCCTGCGCCGTGCCGCCGATCAGCCCCAACAGGATATACCCCGCCTGGGAGATCGACGAGAAGGCGAAAAAGCGCTTGATATCCTTCTGGCGGATGGCGAACAGGTTGCCCACGACGATCGTTAGGACCGCCAGCCCCCAGAGGATGTGGTGCCAGACGAGCTCGATGTTGCCGAAAACGCGGTAGAGCGAAAACAGCAGCGCGAAGCAGGCAGCGCCTTTCGACACGACCGAAAGGTAGGCCGTCACGCTCGTGGGAGCGCCCTCGTAGACGTCGGCGGCCCACAGGTGGAACGGCACGAGCGAGATCTTGAACGCCAGCCCCACGAAGAAAAAGACGAAACCCAGCACGGTCAGCGGGTTGACCGACACCGCGGCGGCCATGTCGTCGAAGTACATCGTGCCCATCGCCCCGTAGAGGTACGACAGGCCGAACATCATGATCCCCGACGAGAGGGCCGAAAGCAGGCTGTAGTTGGCACCGGCCTCGGCCGACTTCTCCTTGTATTTGTTCCACGCGGCCAGGCACGCCATGGGCAGCGAGGCGGTTTCGATGCCGATGTAGAGCATCATGAAGTTGACCGCCGAGATCATGACGTACATCCCCAGCAGCGTGGCCAGGGTGACGACGTAGAACTCGCCCTGGCGGATGGAGGTTTCGCCCGTGCGCAACCACTCGCCCGCCTGCAGAAAGACCAGCAGGGTGGCTATGTTGAGGATGTTCTTCATCGCGATGGCCACTTCCGAGGTGACGTACAACCCCCCGAAGGCGCTCCCCGTGGCTGCGGGAAGGAACCCCGCCGCGGTGTGCAACCCCATCAGGACGCACGCCACAGGCCGGATCCAACGCGAACGCTCGGGACCGAAGATATCGCAAACCAGCAAGACGAGGAACACGGCCATCAGTCCGGCCTCCTGGTGCAGCAGCAAAAAATTACTGAAATCCATACTCTTACAACAGATTTGAAATGATAGGCGCGAGGCTTTCGCGGATCATGTCCGAGGCGGCCGAAGGCCACATACCCAGCGCCACGATGCAGGCGATCAGGCCCACGGCCGAAATTTTTTCGTACCACGTGGCGTCGGCCAGGCCCAGGTGGTGCTCATCGAAGACGGGACCGTAGAGGATCTTGCCCACCGTGCGCAGGATGTAGACCGCCGTGATGACGATCGACGAGGCCGCCACGACGGTCAGGGTGCGGTGGAACAGGTCGGCGTGCTCGAACGAACCCACGAAAACGGTCATTTCGGCCACGAAACCGCTCAGGCCCGGCAACCCCAGCGAGGCCAGACCGGCGATCACGTAACACACCGAGGCAAAGGGCATAATCCTCATCAGACCCCCCATCTGGCGGATGTCGCGCGTGTGGGTGCGCCCGTAGATCAGCCCGATCAGGGCGAAGAACAGCGCGGTCATCAACCCGTGCGACAGCATCTGGAGCACCGCACCGGTCATGGCCGTGCGGTTGAGCATCAGGAGCGCGAACAACACCAACCCGCAGTGGCTCACCGAGGAGTAGGCGTTGATGTATTTCAGGTCGGTCTGCACCACGGCGCCGAAAGCCCCGTAGATAACGCTTATTCCGGTAAGGATCAGAAATATCCACGACAGCTCCTGCGCGGCCTGGGGCATCAGCCAGATCGCCACCCTGAAGCAGCCGTAACCGCCCAGCTTCATCAGCACCCCGGCGTGGAGCATCGACACCGCCGTGGGCGCCGAAGCGTGGCCGTCGGGCGACCAGGTGTGGAACGGGAACAACGCCCCCAGCACCCCGAACCCGACGAAAACGGCGGGGAAGATCCAGTACTGGTGCATCATCGGGATACTTAGCTGCGCCAGTTCCACCAGGTTCATCGTCGTGTGCCCCGAGGCGAAGTAGATGCCCAGGATGCCCACCAGCAGGAAAGCCGAGCCGGCCATCAGCATCAGGGTGAGCTTCATGGCCGAATACTCCTTGCGTCCCGTGCCCCACACCCCGATCAGCAGGTACATCGGGATGAGCGCCACCTCGTAGAACATGAACATCACGAACAGGTCGAGCGAAATGAAAAAGCCGAAGACCCCGATCGCCAGCAGGCAGTACCACATGAAGTACTCGCGCGGCATGTTCCACGACGAGAAGACCCCCGTGAAGACGATCACCGCCGAGAGCAGGATCATCAGCACCGAAACGCCGTCGACGCCCACCGTGTAGTGGATGTTCAACGGCGCGTACCACACCGTGTCGGCCATCAGCACCATCGCGTCGGTGGTCGCGGCCCTCGCCCCGAGGAACAGCGGGATCAGCGCGACGGCCAGAGCCAGCAACCCCGAGGCCCCCGCGACCATCACCGTGCGGATCTGCGCCGGGGTGCGGCACACCAGCAGCGCGAGCAACATCACTAACGGCAGGGCGACGAATAGAGAGAGTATATTCATAATAATTCTATATAAACAAAGCCCAAATGGTTATCAAAAGCGTTCCGGCCACAAAGACCCACGCGTAGAACTGCACGCGCCCCGACTGGAAACCCCGGATGACGTAGGCGAGTTTCGTTGTCGTCCACCCCAGGCCGTTCATCGCCCCGTCGACCACATGACGGTCGAACCACGCCACGGGCGTCGAGATGCCGCGGAAGATCAGCCGGCGCGTGACGAACATCCACACTTCGTCGAGGTAGAACTTGTGCAGCGCGGCGGTGTAGAATCCCCCCAGGCGGCTGGCGATGCGTGCCGGACGGTCGTTGCCGCGCATATAGAGGGCGCGGGCCGTGAAGATCCCCACGAGCGCCACGGCGATCCCCGCCGCAGCCACTCCCCACTCGATGTGGGTGGCGAAAGGCACGCCGTCGCTGCTGATAAAGCGCGAGAAAGGAATGAATCCCGTCACACACGTCAGCACGGCCAGCACCACCAGCGGCAACAGCATCGACACGCCGTGTTCGCGGGGAGGGTGTTCGTAGTGCGTGTCACGGCCCCAGAAGATGTTGAAATAGAGGCGGAACATATAAAACGCCGTCAGCCCCGCAACGGCCCACAGCACCCCGAAGAGTACCTTGTCGTGGTGGAAGGCGGCGGCCAGGATCTCGTCCTTGCTGAAAAAGCCCGAGAAGGGGGGGATCCCCGCGATCGCCAGGCAGGCGACCAGGAAAGTGATGTTGGTTATAGGTAAGTAACGCCGCAGGCCCCCCATCCGGCCCATTTCGTTGCTGTGCACGGCGTGGATCACGGCCCCGGCGCCCAGGAACAGCAGCGCCTTGAAGAAGGCGTGGGTAAAGAGGTGGAACATCGAGGCCATGTAGCCCAGCCCGTCGTGGCCGCCGTAGCCCGAAACGCCCAGGGCGGTCATCATGTAGGCGATCTGCGAGATGGTCGAGAAAGCCAGCACGCGCTTGATATCGGTCTGGGTGATTGCGATCACGGCGGCGAACAGCGCGGTGAAAGCGCCCACGTAGCCGATCATCGTCAGCACATCCGGCGCGGCGAAAACATAGACCGGAAAGAGGCGCGCCACGAGGTAGACCCCCGCGACGACCATCGTGGCGGCATGGATCAGCGCCGAAACGGGCGTGGGGCCCTCCATCGCGTCGGGCAGCCAGATGTGGAGCGGAAACATCGCCGATTTGCCCGCGCCACCCACGAAGATCAGCGCCATGGCCCACGAAGCGGCCGAAAGGCCCAGAAACGACGCCCCGGCGGTGGAATCGATCACCAGCCGCCCGCCGTCGGCCGTCAGTTGCCCCAGGTCGAAGGTCCCGGTGTAGAACGACAGCACCAGGATCCCCACCAGGAATCCCAGGTCGGCGAAGCGGGTGACGATAAAGGCTTTTTTCGAGGCGGCGACCGCTTCGGGTTTCGTATAATAGAACCCGATGAGCAGGTAGGACGACACGCCCACCAGTTCCCAGAAGATATACATCTGGAAAATGTTGGTGGCCACGACCAGCCCCAGCATCGAGAACGAAAACAGCGACAGGAAGGCGTAGTAACGCGCAAAACCGCGCTCACCGTGCATGTAGCCCAGGCTGTAGATGTGCACCATCAGCGACACGGTGGTGATCACCACGAGCATCATCACCGAAATGGGGTCGAGCAGCACGCCCAGGTCGATGTGCAGGTTGTCCGAGAAGCGCAGCCACTCCCACGACACGCTGCGCGGGGTCGGATTGCGGAAGTAACTCCACGCCGCGGCGTAGGACAGCAGGGTCGAGATCCCCATCCCGGCCGTCCCGATCGCACCGGCCACGGCGGGCTTCATCTTGTGGCCGCACAGTCCCAGCGTGAGGAACACGGCCAACGGGATCAGAAATATCAGCAACTGTTCCATAGCCTAAAACTTCATTTTGTCGATGTGCCGCACGTCGATGTTGTCCACGATGCGGTAGATGTTGATGATGATGGCGATGGCCACGGCCGTTTCGGCGGCCGAAATGGCGATGCCGAACAGCGAGAAGAACATCCCCTCCATCTGCTCGGGGTAGAGGAAGCGGTTGAAGACGCTGAAGTTGATCTCCACGGAGTTCAGCACCAGCTCGATGGATATCAGGATGGCCAGCAGGTTCTTGCGCGTGAGGAACCCGTAGATGCCCGTAAAGAACATCACGGTGCTCAGTATGAGGTAGTATTCCATTGGTATCATAACAGAGTTTCTTTAGCGTTTGCGGGCGATCAGGATGCCGCCGATGATGCAGGCGAGCAGCAGCACGCTCAGCACCTCGAAGGGCAGGATGTATTGGTATTTATCGGTCCCCAGCAGCGCGTGACCGATCGCCTTCATGTCGATCTGGTGATCGCCCGCTGTGGCGGGAAGGGGAGCGTAGAGGAACTTGTGTTTGACCGTAGCCAGGGTGGTCACCACCACGCCGGCCGCGACGCTCGCCAGGGCCGCCACCGCCCTGCGGCGGTCGTGGGGCTCGGCGCGGTCACCCCGGGCGCTGGTGAGCAGGATGGCGAAGATGAACAGGATCAGGATGCCGCCCGCGTAGACCGACAGCTGGACCGCCGCCAGGAAGTGGTAATCCAGCAGCAGGTAGAGCCCCGCCGTGGCGATCAGCACGATGAGCAGGTAGGTCGCC
>JAVBRR010000094.1:0-3094 GCA_031547705.1 Rikenellaceae bacterium
AGGCGAAGCGTACCACAGCGCGAATACCGTCCGGTAGGCTGCCCCCACCAGCAGGAGCAACCCCACCGTGGCTGCGTAGCGCAGCATGTGCAGGGTGAATGAACTCAGGCGGTTGGATTTCATAGGGCAGGGTCGGGGTTCGGTATGCAAAAGTATGAAAAATGCCGGAAAGTTGCACCGCGTGGGAAAATGTGTATCTTTGCTCCACGATGAAACGCCTCGCGGCCATAGTGTTCTGGATCTGCCTCGGATTGGGGTGGCTTTGCTGTTCGGGCTATGGCCCCGCGGCGGGCGGCGACGTCGGGCGCAACGTGCTGCCCGCGTTGCCCGAAGGGCTCAACCCCGCCGCGGCGCACACCATCCAGGCCATGCGCGTGAGCATGTCCCTCTACGAAGCGCCTGCGCAGATGCGCCTGCCCGCCGCCGAGCGCGTCCAGACCGTTCCCGGTTGCGTGTGCGAGTACACGCCCCGCCCGGCGGCCTTCATCCCCCCCGATCGTCTCACCCGCCCTCAAGGGGGCGAATTTTCGAGAGTTTCCCTCCCCGGGGCGCTGCGGAGCGTCTACGGGCTGCGGAAGATCATCGTTTAGTTGTTTTTGCATTGTGTCTGCTTTCGGAGAGGAATCCCCTCCCCGGATACCTTTTTTTGCAAAAACAACTAAAATATAGAAATATGTTACGCATCGATAAAGATTTCCTTGAGGCCGCAGCCGGCCAGGTTACCCGCAAACACAAAAGCCCCGTCCCCTCGATCCTGATCCTGGTGGGCGGCGTGATCCTCGCCATGCTCCATACGTTCGTTCCTGCCCTGGCCGAGAACGCCGATCTCTCGTCCGCCACCATGATCATCGGGTGGAGCGCCGCGGCTGCGGGCGCCATCCTGCTCGCGATCGCCCTGGGCGGCCACTCGTGGCAGTATACCTATGCCCCCACCGGCGAAAAAATGCGCCAGTACGTGCTTCAGTTCGAGGCCGGCGCACGCGACAAAGTCAAGCAGTACGCCACCGAAGGCCGCTTCGATAAGATCGCCGAAATGTCCATGAGTACCGTCTCGGCCGTGAAGGTGATCGCCTACGGCATCCCCGGCAAAGAGATCCTCTGGGCCCAGGTGTTCGAGTTCGTCCCCCACAACCACGTGCCGGCGACCGAGATCATCAGCTACGCAAAAGGCGCCTGCCCCGTGCCTGCCTCTTTGAAGTAAGGCTTCCTGTATGAGAAACGCCCCGCCTGGAACCAGGCGGGGCGTTTTGTTTTGAGGCACCGGCCTCAATGCAGGTTGTGGCGGGCGAAGATCTGCTCGATACGCGTGACCTGCGCCTCGCGGTCGGCGTCGCGCGCCACGGCGTAGAGCGTGCCCAGGTGCGAGAGCTTGTCATCCAGCGCGTCGGCAACCAGTTCGGCCTTGCTGCGCGGGAAGCGGAAGTAGTAATCCACGTACTGCTCCAGGTTTGTGATGTAATCGTCCAACAGCGCGTCGCCCTTTTCGGTCGCCCCGGCGGCGTAGTAGGCCTCGATCAGGGGGATGGTCTGTACGTAGCTGTGGCCGATCTGCGCCGTGGGCATCTGGGAGAGCGCACGGTCGAGCACCTCTACCGCACGGATTGAATCGCCCTCGGCCACAAGGCCCTGTGCCAGGCGCGCGAAAGCGTTGCGCGATTGCGAGACGTTGTAGTTATAGCGCACGAAGTAGTCGCAGTAGACCCGCGGGTCCTTCACGTTGCCGTAGCGGAAAGTCTCCATCAGCAGCGGGTACATATACTCCGGGTCGATGCGCCCGATGGCCGCCGCGCTCTTGACGGGCGTTTTGATCGGCACCAGGCGGTAGGCGTAGCCGTCGAACTGCAGGTAATCGCGCAGTCCGAGCGGGCCCAGCGACTGCACCTGTGTGAAGTAGAGCGGGCGCGTCCAGTCGAAGGTGGCCAGCAGGTCGAGGAACATCATCTCGCCCTTGTCGAGCGAGGTTTTGGTGACGTTCAGGAAGACCGTGTCGGCGATCAGGTCGGCATCCTTAGCGGCTACGATGCCCGAGGCGAGTACATTTTCTTTATTGACCGGCAGGGCCAGCTGCTTGGCGGGCAGGTAATCGATCACCGAGTGGCCCAGGTCGATGCGCGTGCGCGGGTCGTCGCTCCTGAGGAAATCGATCGCCTGGCGCAGGTCGACCGCCTTGCCGCTGAACAGGTCGTGCACGAAGATGTAGTCGTTGCTGCCGCTCACGTATTTGGCACGGGGCAGCGAGAAGGGAACCGCGTCGGACTCGTTGCTGCGGATGCGCATCTCGTCGATGTACCAGTCGCCCATCAGGTAGCTCATGTTCATGATCCGCACGTCGGGGCGCACGGTCTCGACCTCCTGGTTGTACCACAGCGGGAAGGTATCGTTGTCGCCGTAGTTCATGATGATCGAGTTCGGCAGGCACGAGTTGAGGTAGTTCCACCCGATGTCGCGGCACACGTAGCGGTGCGAACGGTCGTGGTCGTCCCAGTTCTGGGCCGCCAGGATGCCCGGCACCACGGCACACACCACCGTAGCCGCTGCGGCCATCGTCACCGACTCCTTCTTCGCCAAACGCGAGAGCGCATCGGCCAGCCACATCACCCCGAAGCCTATCCAGATGCAGAAGGCGTAGAACGACCCGGCGTAGACATAGTCCCTCTCGCGCGGTTCGGCAGGGTTGGAGTTGAAGTAAAGCACCAGCGCGATACCCATCAGGAAAAAGAGCATCAGCACCACCGTGAAGTTCTTCGGATCACGGTTCAATTGATATAATAATCCTATGATCCCCAAGATGAAGGGCAGGAAATAGTATTTGTTGCGCGCCTTGTTCTGGGCCATTTCGTCCGGGATGCCGTCCTGGGGCCCCAGGTGGATCGAATCGATCGCATTGATGCCCGAGAGCCAGTTGCCGTCGGTGATCTCGCCCATCGACTGCACGTCGCTCTGCCGTCCCACGAAATTCCACAGGAAGTAGCGGATGTACATGAAATTGAGCTGGTAGCGGAAAAAATAGGCCATGTTCTCGCCGAACGTGGGGATGGTGACCACCTCCTTTTCGAACGGGACGCGCCGCCCCTCGACGTTCACCCAGCGCTTG
>JAVBRR010000026.1:0-22481 GCA_031547705.1 Rikenellaceae bacterium
AGAGCATCTTGACCTGCGGCTTGGGGGTTTCGAGTTCGAAGGTGAAGGAGTATTCGCGCGGGAGGTTCTTGCCCTCGATGTTGCGCACGTTTTCGCTGATCGTCAACTCGGCCGTTCCTACCGCCGTGCTGCCGAGGTAGAGGTTGATCTTGCTGCCGTTGACGGCCAGGCGGTAGTCGCCCGCGCCGCTCAGGACGACCAGTCCCCGCAGGTCCTGCCCGCTTTCGAGCAGGTCGGTGAACGATATTTCGATCGAGGGATCGCCTTCGCGCAGCAGTTGCGCGTCCATCACCTCGAATACCCCCAGCGCCGGGACCACCACCGTCTGGCTGATATCTTCGCGGTAACCCGCCTTGCGGCCGTGGGCGGTCAGCGTCAGGGTCTTTTGCTCGGCCGCGCGCTCGATGCCGTTGAATTCGAAACGGAACGTGGTCCCCGCCTCGTCGGCCGTCACCGAAGGCTGCGCCCGGGAGCCCTCGAGCGAGAGCATGGAGGCCACTTTTTCGGTTTCGGTGAACTGGCTGGTGCGGATCTCGCCCGCAATGTCCACCAACCGGGGATCCTCTTCGGAGATCGAGCAGGGGTGGACGTCCATCGAGTAGCCCGGTTCCTGCACGCGGAACGAGAACCCGAAACTGCGCAGTTTCGAGGGCACGTCCATCACCTTGCCGAGCGCGAAGAAGCCGTTGTACAATATCCCGGTGCGCAACGCTCCCTCTTCGGGGACGAATTCGATCGTGCGGTTGTTGATCCACACGGCCGAACCTTTGACCGAAGGCTTGAATTTGAAGAGTTTGCTTTCGGCCGGCGTGTTCTCGGCAATCCCTTCGACAGGCTGGGCGAATTCGATGCGGATCGTCGAGGAGGGCGTGATCACCCCGCCGGTGTAGGCGCTGACGTAGGGCGCGAATTCGGCGGAAGGGATGATTTCGCGGTTCTCGCCGCAGGAGATCAGCAACAGGAACGGCGCCAGGGCTGCCGCAAAGAGATAACGTACCATACGCTTCATAGGATCGGGGCTTTGATTAGAGTTAAGCATCACAAAAATACCAATAATGTGATCAAAGAAAGCAATTTATTTCGGTTTGCTTCGTTTTTTTTTTGTTTTATCGAAAATTGATTATTTTTGGCACATAAACTAACCTCAAAGTCTATGAAAAAGATTCTTTACACCATTACTCTCACCCTGGTTTGCGGCCTTATGATCGGCGCCAATGCGCAGGAAATCGCCCGCCGTCCGCCGAAGAACTACCTCAACCTGAACTACGTAATCCAGAAACAGGATTTTGTCAAGGACCTGGTTCCTGAAGGCAAGAGCGATATGGGTGCCGCCTTTGTCATGGGACACACGTACTATGTGACCAAGCCGTTGCTCGGCATGCTCAGCGTGGGCCTCGACTGGACCTACCTCGACATCAACTACGCCAGCTACAAAATCGGGTCCACCAAATCGCACGCCGGCGAGTTCGGGATGCATTTCGGTCCCTCGGTCACGGTGAACCCCCTCGGTAAGCTCGACTGCCGCGCTTATTTCCGCTGGGCGCCCACCTATTCGGCGTTCTTTGTCAACTCCGGCGACGGGATCGACCTGTCGGACCTGAGTAACATCAACTTCGACAACCTGAGCATTGCCGGTGGTTTCACCTCGGCGTTCGTGGCCGGCGCTTCGGTGGGTTACGGATTCATCACCTTCGGCGTCGAAAGCCGTTGGGGCAACTGCAAATACAAGGAGATTAAAGTCGACTCGGAAGATATTGGATCCACTGACATAGGCAAGAAAGCCATCAACACGACCCGCATTTACCTCGGGTTCCGCTGGTAGACTTGTATCACCATAAAAAAAGGGAGTTCACATGAACTCCCTTTTTTTATTTCCGGGCGTTGGCTGCCAGCTTTTTGATCTTGGCGATGAAGTCGTCCGCGTCGCTGCCTCCGACCAGTTTGCCGACCAACCTGCCGTCGCCGTCCAGCAACAGGAAGGTGGGATAGGCATCCACCCCGTAGCGGCGGGCCATAGTCACGCCTTCACCTTTCTCGACGTCGAATTTGGCGTTGACGAAAGTGGAATTGAAGTAGTCGCCCACTTTTTTCTGGGTAAACACCTTTTCGGACATGTACTTGCACGGCCCGCACCACGAGGCGTACATATCCACAAAGAGGAGTTTGTCCTCCTGCTTCGCTTTGGCCAGCGCCGTCGCCAGGTTCGAGTTTTCGAACCGGATGCCCGCGGTTTCCTGCCCGGTGAATATCCCGAGTGTGATCATCGCAAAGCCCAGTAAAAAAATCTTCTTCATGATTTTCCGTTTGTTCCCGCATACCCCCAAGGAGTATGCCAGAACAATAAAAAACGGGCGCCTTTTGTAAAGCGCCCGTTCCGGGATTACAGCGTGACCCCTGTCTTGAAGATCGCCACTTCGCGGAAACCGCTCCGTTCGTTGTTCACTTCCAAACCGCTGGCCACGTCGAGCACGTAGTCGATGAACTCGGCCAGCAGCGCCTCCATCGCTTTGCCTTCGACGAGCGTTCCGGCGTTGAAGTCGATCCAATGGGGCTTGTTCACCGCCAGGGGGGTATTGGTCGAGATCTTCATCGTGGGGACGAAGGTGCCGAACGGCGTGCCGCGCCCCGTGGTGAAGAGCACCACCTGGCACCCCGACGAGGCGAGGGCCGTGGCCGCCACCAGATCGTTGCCCGGCGAGGAGAGCAGGTTCAGTCCCCGCGTGCGCAGCCTTTCGCCGTAGCGAAGCACGTCTTCCACGGGGCCCTCGCCGCATTTCTGCGTACAGCCCAGCGATTTCTCCTCGAGGGTCGAAATACCGCCCGCCTTGTTGCCCGGCGAGGGATTTTCGTAGATGGGTTGCTCGTTGCGGATGAAATATCCTTTGAAATCATTGATCAGCGCGACGGTCTTTTCGAACGTGGCCTTGTCGCGGCAACGGTTCATCAGGATCGTTTCGGCGCCGAACATTTCGGGCACTTCGGTCAGGATCGACGTGCCGCCCCGGGCGATGAGCCAGTCCGAGAAGACGCCCAGCAACGGGATGGCCGTGATGCCCGAGAAACCGTCCGAGCCGCCGCACTTGAGGCCCACGCGCAGTTCCGACACGGGAACCGCTTCGCGTTTGTCCTCTTTGACGACGGAGTAGATCTCGCGCAGCAGCTTCATTCCCTCTTCGATCTCGTCACCGGCGACCTTCTGGGTGATCATGAACTTGACCCGCGCGGGGTCGTAGTCGCCCAGGAATTCGCGGAAGGCGTCGAGTTGGTTGTTTTCGCAACCCAGGCCCACGACCAGCACGCCGCCGGCGTTGGGGTGCTTGACCATGTCGCGCAGCACGATGCGTGTGTTCTCGTGGTCGTCGCCCAGCTGCGAGCAGCCGTAGTTGTGCGGGAATGCGGCGATGGCGTCCACGCCCTTGCCGCCGGTTTCGGCGCGCAGCAACTCGGCCAGGCGGCCCACCGCGCCGTTGACACAGCCCACGGTGGGGATGACCCATATCTCGTTGCGGATGCCCACCTCGCCCGACGAGCGCTTGTAACCCATGAAGGTGCGGTTGTCGGCCACCTTGTCCAGCTTGGCGCCGATGGGTGCGTAGGTGTAGTCGAGCAACCCTTCGAGGTTGGTCTTGACGTTCTTTTCGTTCACCCAGCCACCCGTGGGCACCGCCGTGAGCGTGTGCCCGATGGGGTAGCCGTACTTGACCACGTCCTCGCCCGCGGCGATGTCGCGCAGCGCGAACTTGTGCCCGGCTGGAATGGCCTCGCGCAGGGTGATCTTCGTCCCCTCGACCGACACCTGTGCGCCGGCTTCGAGGCCGTTGATCGACACCGCGACGTTGTCCGCCGGGTTTATCTTAATGAATTCCGCCATTACAGGATCGATTTAACGGTTTCGAGCATGCCTTTTTCCTGGATCGACTTGAGGTAGCCGCACAGCATCTCGCGCAACCCGGGAATGGCGTTGAGGTCTTCGCCCCAGATGTTCTCGGCAGCCAGGACGCCCTTGGCCACAGCGCACGTGTCGCCCGTAGCCCAGAGTTTTGAGAGCAGTTCGACGATCTCGGGAGCGTCGTTGGGGACGATCTGGTCGTCGCCGCGCATGCCGCCCTTGTAGTAGGTCACGATACCCGCCAGACCGAGCACCAGGCCCTTGGGCAGTTCGCCCTTGCGTGCCAGGTAGGTCTTCACTCCGGGCAGGTCGCGGGTTTTGTATTTGGGGAACGAGTTGAGCATAATGCTCGTCACGAAGTGCTTAACGAAAGGATTGCGGAAACGGTCCAGCACGTCGGCGGCGTATTTGCGCAGTTCGGCTTCGGGCAGGTCGAGCGTGGGCATCAGCTCGTCGAACATCACGCGGTCGACGAATTTGCCGATCACCGCGTCTTCGACGCACTCGCGCACGGTGTTCAGGCCGCTCAGGTAACCCACGGGCGAAAGCACCGTGTGGGGGCCGTTGAGCAGCGTCACCTTGCGGTCGTGGTAGGGTTTTTCGCTCGGCACGAAGAGCACGTTCAGGCCCGCTTTGCCCGCAGGGAACTCCTGGGCCACGCTTTCGGGCGCCTCGATCACCCACAGGTGGAAAATCTCGCCCTTGACGACGAGTTTGTCGTCGACGCCCACTTTGGCCAGGATCTCGTCGATCGTATCCTTGGGGTAACCCGGCACGATGCGGTCCACCAGGGTGCTGTAGACCGGGCAGGCCGTTTCGAACCACGTTTTGAAGTCGTTGCCCAGCATCCACTTGTCGATGTACTGCAGGATGCATTTGCGCAGCTCGTCACCGTTGTGGAAGATCAGCTCGCAGGGGAGGATGATCAGCCCCTTGTCGACGTTGCCGTGGAAGTGGCGGTAGCGGTGGTAGAGCAGCTGGGTGAGCTTGGCGGGGTAGGAGCTCGCGGGAGCGTCGCCCAGGCGGCACGAAGGATCGAAAGCGATGCCTGCCTCGGTTGTGTTCGAGATCACGAAGCGCATTTCGGGCTGCTCGGCCAGTTTGAGGTATTCGTCGAACTGGGTGTAGGGGTTCAGGCCCCGGCTGATCACGTCGATCAGCTGGATCGAGTCCACTTCCTTGCCGTTCTCGATCCCCTGGAGGTTGAGGTGGTAAAGGCCGTCCTGGGCGTTGAGCACGTCGACCATCCCCTTGTCGATGGGTTGCACCACCACCACGCTGCCGTTGAACCCGGCTTTCTGGTTCATGTTCCATACGATCCAATCCACGAAGGCGCGAAGGAAATTCCCTTCGCCGAATTGGATGATGCGTTCGGGGTAGCTGTTGGCCGCTACGGTCGTTCTGTTGAGTGGTTTCATTGTGTTTTAGGTTTTTCAGTTAGTAGTTATTTGATTTTTCAGGTTTTTCTTTTTCAGCTTTCGAACATATCGAAGTAGTAATCCACGTTGTCCCGCATGATGATGTCCATGGCCATGGCGTTGTCCTTCGAGGCGGGCTGGCGTTTCTGGATCAGGTAGTCGATGATCGTGTTGATCCCGCGGTAGACCTGCGTTTCGGTGCGCTGGGTGATGAGGTATTTGACCGTCCCGCGGCGCACGGCGTCGAAGTTGCGGTCGAGCATGTCGTACCCCACCAGCGTACAATCCTTCAGGCCGCGCTTTTCGAGGTATTCGGCGATCAGGTGCACGCGCGAATTAAAGGTGATCAGGTTCCTCACGCCGGGGTTCGCCTCGAAGAAGGCGTCCATGGCCCGGAGGTTGAACAGCGCGTCGTGCGGCCTGATGAACACGTCGCTCACCCGGCAATCGGGGGCGTGCTGGGCGATGTAGTCGAAAAATCCCTCGCGGCGGCGATGGGTGGGGTTGTCCTGGGGAATGTCGTTGTCGGCGATGCGGAAACTGGCCACTTCGCCTGCCGCCCTGCCGCAGTCGGTCAGCAGGCTCGCGCCCAGGTAGCCGCTCTGGCGCATCGGCATGCCGAAATAGGCGAGGTAGTTACACCCCTCGATCCGCGAGTCGATGTAGACGTAAGGCACCGCGCGCGCCTGCAGTTCGGCGTTCAGGGCGAGGGTTTCGTCGCGGTAGGTGGGGGCGAAGAGCACCGCCGAAGGCATGGCGTCGAGCACGGCGCGGCAACCTTTGCGGAACGATTCGATGTCGAACTGGTGGTAGAAGATCGTTTCGATCCCGATGTTGTAACCGCGCGCTTTCTCTTCGGCGCGCACGATCCCGCGGTGGACCAGTTCCCAGTATTCGCCCGGTTCGAAATAAGGAATCAGGCACACCAGGCGGTAGTGGCGCTTGGTGGCCAGCATCGAGGCGTAGAGGTTGGGGCGGTAACCGATCTGCTCGATCACTTCGAGCACCCGCTCGCGGCTCTGCTGCGACACTTCGCCGCGGTTGTGCACCACGCGGTCGACCGTACCCTTCGATACGCCCGCCAATCGCGCTACATCCTTGATGGTTATATTTTTAGCTTCTTTATTCATCGCCGCGCCGGCCTTTTCGGGGCCGGAAAATATATGTCGTAAAGACAAAGATATGAAAATTTTATCGTGCACGGTCACGAAAAACCAAAATTTTTTTACTACTTTTGGACAATCTATAAAATTACTATAACCTACCATGAAAAAGTTTATCGACAAGAATTTCATGCTCACCAACGATGCGGCCCGGGAGCTGTATCACGAGCACGCGGCCGGAAAGCCCATCATCGACTACCACTGCCACCTGATTCCCCAGATGATAGCCGATAACTACCGTTTCCGTAACCTTGCCGAAATATGGCTCGGCGGCGACCACTACAAATGGCGTGCGATGCGCGGCAACGGCATCCCCGAGGAGTTCATCACCGGCGGCCGTACCGACTACGAAAAATTTGAAAAATGGGCCGAAACGGTTCCTTATACGATGCGCAACCCGCTCTACCACTGGACACACCTCGAACTGGCCCGCGTTTTCGGTATCGACACCCTGCTCAATCCCTCGACGGCCAAGGAGATCTACGACGACTGCTCGGCCAAGCTCCAGACCGATAACTACCGCGCCCAGTCCATTATGACCCGCTTCAGTGTCGAGGTGGTGTGCACGACCGACGACCCGGCCGACAGCCTGGAATACCACAAGCAGATCGCCGCCAGCAATTTCGGCACCAAGGTGCTGCCCACCTGGCGTCCCGACAAGGCGATGGCCATCGAGAACCCGACCGCCTACAAAGCCTACGTCGAAGGCCTCGCCAAGGCCGCCGACATGGAGATCAAGAGCTACGAGGACCTGATGACGGCGCTCAAAAAACGCCACGACTTCTTCGCCTCGATGGGTTGCAAGCTTTCGGACCACGGGCTCGAAACCTTCTACGCCGACGACTACACCGAGCAAGACCTGTTGCAGATCTTCCTCAAGGTGATGGCCGGCAAGACCCCCACGGCCGAGGAGGTGGGTAAGTTCAAGAGCGGCATGCTCTTCGACCTGGCGATCCTCGACGCCGAAAAGAACTGGACACAGCAGTTCCACATCGGTGCCATCCGCAACAACAACACCCGGATGCTCAGCATCCTCGGCCCCGACACGGGCTACGACGCCATCCACGACGTGAACTGCGCCGCCGCCGGACATAAATTCCTCAACCGCCTGGCGATGGAGGACAAGCTGGCCAAGACGATCCTCTACAACCTCAACCCCAAGGACAACGAAGTGCTGGCCACGATGGCCTACACGTTCAACGACGGCACCGTGGCCGGCAAGGTACAGCTGGGCTCGGGGTGGTGGTTCCTCGATCAGGAGGACGGTATGCGCAAACAGATGAACGCCCTGTCGGCCCTCGGTTTGCTGAGCCGCTTCGTGGGGATGCTCACCGACTCGCGCAGTTTCCTTTCCTATCCGCGCCACGAATATTTCCGCCGCATCCTGTGCGACGTGATCGGCGCCGACGTCGAAAGCGGACGCCTGCCGCGCAGCGAGATGAAGTTCCTGGGCCAGATGGTCGAAGACATTTCGTACAACAACGCCAAAAGATACTTTGAATTTTAATCACTGAAAAAACATAAAAGCAAACATGAAAAAAGTAGTAACATTCGGGGAGGTCATGCTGCGTCTGGCGACTCCCGGTTATCAACGGTTCGCTCAGGCCAAAGAATTCACCGCCACGTTCGGGGGCGGCGAAGCCAACGTAGCTGTTTCGCTGGCCAATTACGGCATCAACGCCCAGTTCGTAACGCGCCTGCCGAAGAACGACATCGCCGACTCGTGCGTGAAGGAGTTGCATAAATACGGCGTCGGCACGGACCACGTGGTCTACGGCGGCGAACGCCTGGGAATCTATTTCCTCGAAACGGGTGCCGTGGCCCGCGCCAGCAAGGTGGTTTACGACCGCGCCCACTCGGCCATCGCCGACATCGCCCCGGGGATGATCAACTGGGAAGAGGTGCTCGCCGGAGCCGACTGGTTCCACTGGACGGGGATCACCCCCGCGTTGAGCCAGGGTGCCGCCGACGCCTGCCTGGAAGCCATCAAGACGGCCAACAAGATGGGCGTGATGGTCTCTACTGACCTGAACTTCCGCAAGAACCTGTGGAAATACGGCAAAAGCGCCTCGGAAGTGATGCCGGCGCTGGTCGAAGGTTGCGACGTGATCCTCGGCAACGAGGAGGACGCCGAGAAGGTCTTCGGCATCAAACCCGAAGGTTTCGACGTGACGGCTACGGGCGGTCATGTGGACGCTGCCGAATTCGAAAGCGTCTGCAAGCAGATGGTCAAGAAGTTCCCGCGCGCCAAGAAGGTGATCATCACCCTGCGCGGTTCGATCAACGCCAACCACAACACCTGGGCCGGCGTACTTTGGGACGGCAAGAAGCTCTACCAGTCGCCTTCGTACGACATCACGCATATCGTCGACCGCGTGGGCGGCGGCGACTCGTTCATGGGCGGCCTGATCTACGGTCTGCTCACCTACCCCGCCGACGACCAGAACGCACTGAATTTCGCCGTGGCCGCTTCGTGCCTCAAGCACACGATCTACGGCGACTTCAACCTGGTGACCGTTGCCGAAGTCGAAAACCTGATGAAAGGCGACGGCTCGGGCCGCGTTTCACGCTAATCCTGCGACGACTATGGCAAGGTTTTCGAAAATTCAGGTTATCGGGGCCATGGCCTCGACAGGTATGGTGCCCGTTTTCTACCACAAGGACATCGAAGTGGCCAAGAGCGTGCTTAAGGCGTGCTACGAAGGCGGCGTGAGGGCTTTCGAATTCACCAACCGCGGTGAGTTCGCCCACGAAGTGTTCGGCGAACTGAACAAATTCGCCGCCAGGGAGTGTCCCGAAATGATCCTCGGCGTGGGCTCGATCGTCGACGCCCCCGCCGCTTCGCTCTACATCCAGCTGGGAGCCAACTTCGTGGTGGGCCCGCTGTTCAATCCCGACGTGGCCAAGGTGTGCAACCGCCGCCTGGTGCCCTACACGCCCGGCTGCGGCAGTGTGAGCGAAGTGGGTGCTGCCCAGGAATCGGGTTGTGACCTGTGCAAGGTGTTCCCGGGCGACGTGCTGGGGCCCAACTTCGTCAAGGGGCTCAAGGCGCCCATGCCCTGGTCGATGCTCATGGTCACGGGCGGAGTGAAACCCGAAGACGCCAACCTGAAAGGGTGGTTCGACGCGGGTGTGACGTGTGTGGGGATGGGCTCGAACCTCTTCCCCGCCGACGTGCTCACCGCCAAGGATTGGGGCACGATCACTAAGCTCTGCGCCGACGCGTTCGCCATCATCAAGAAATACAAGAAGTAACCAACTACTATTTTATAACCTAAACTATTGAAGAATGAATAAACTAAACGCGGATGCCGCGAAAATGACAAATTACCGGTGGGTGATCTGCGCGTTGCTCTTCTTTGCGACGACGATCAACTACATGGACCGGCAGGTGCTTTCGCTTACGTGGAAGGACTTCATTGCCCCCGAATTTCACTGGACTAACGACAATTACGGCAACATCACCTCGCTGTTCTCGATCTTCTACGCGATCAGCATGTTGTTCGCCGGACGTTTCGTGGACTGGCTCGACACCAAGAAGGGTTTCCTCTGGGCGATCGGCGTATGGTCTGTGGGCGCAGTTCTTCACGCTTTTTGCGGTATCGCCACTTCCGGTATCCTGACCGGTAACTGGTTCGTAGGCTTCGAGCACGCCAAGGAGATTATCGCGGGCGTGAGCGACGTGTCGAAAATTATCAATGTGAGCGTCGTCCTGTTTGTCTTCGCGCGCCTGGTGCTGGCGGTCGGTGAGGCGGGCAACTTCCCCGCAGCCATCAAGGCTACGGCTGAATACTTCCCCAAGAAGGACCGCGCTTTCTCGACCAGCATTTTCAACGCAGGTGCTACCGTGGGCGCTCTGATCGCTCCTCTCTCTATTCCCTTCATCGCCAAAGCGTGGGGCTGGGAAGCAGCCTTCATCGTGATCGGTGCGCTGGGCTTCGTGTGGATGGGCTTCTGGGTGTTTATGTACAAGAAACCCCACGAGCATCCCAAGGTGAACGCCGCCGAACTCGAGTACATCGAGCAGGACAAGGCCGACGGCGAGGAAACCCCCGCGCAGGAAGCCAAGAAGAAAGTCTCTTTCGCCCAGTGTTTCAAATACAAACAGACGTGGGCCTTCGCTTTCGGTAAGTTCATGACCGACGGCGTGTGGTGGTTCTACCTCTTCTGGTCTCCGGCCTTCCTGAGCTCCGTATTCGGCCTCAAGTCGTCCGACCCCAAGGCGCAGCTGGCTATCTTCGTGCTCTACATGATCACCCTGCTGTCGATCATCGGCGGTTACCTGCCCACGTGGTTCGTAAACAAAAAAGGCATGAACCCCTACGCAGGCCGCATGAGGGCGATGCTGATCTTCGCGTTCTTCCCGTTGCTGGCCCTGCTGGCACAGCCGCTGGGCGCGACGTCCTACTGGTTCCCGGTTATCATCATCGGTATCGCAGGTGCCGCGCACCAGGCCTGGAGCGCCAACATCTTCTCGACCGTGGGCGATATGTTCCCCAAGAAAGCGATCGCCACGATCACCGGTATCGGCGGTATGGCGGGCGGCGTCGGTTCGTTCCTGATCAACAAGGGAGCGGGCAAGCTGTTCGACTTCGCAGGGAATACCCAGATGCAGTTCATGGGATTCAAGGGCGAAGAGTCGGGCTATTTCATCATCTTCTGTATCTGTGCCGTGGCTTACCTCATCGGCTGGGTAGTGATGAAATCACTGGTTCCGAAATTCAAACCCATCACCGACTTGTAGACCCTACATTTCGCGTTTTTTATGGCAGGTCCGGGCTTTTTCACCCCGGACCTGTTTTTTTATTAGAATTATGTATAACTTTACACTTACTTCTTTTCTGTTCTTTCTTATAAGAAAGAACCAAAGAATTTTTGGGAAAACTGCGTTTCCCGATATTTACCTGGCTGCACCTGATAGCCTTTCGAAAAGAGGGGGTATAATCGCAGCGAAGACAAATTAACTTACGGTTGCACCCCCTCTTTTCGAAAGGCTTTTGGGTAGAGCGAAGTAATCATGAGAAACGAAGTTTCTCCAAAAGTTTTCTAGTTCTCTTTTACAAAAGAGAACAAAAGATATAGATGTAAACTAATATATAATTCTAATTAAAAATACGGTTATGTTTCTTTGCAAGCAATCCTGGCGCTGGTACGGACCCGGTGATCCGGTAAGTCTTTGGGATATCCGCCAGGCGGGCGCCACGGATGTCGTCACGGCGCTGCACCACATTCCCAACGGCGAAGTGTGGACTATCGGGGAGATCGAAAAGCGCAAACGCGAGGTCGAGGCGGCGGGCCTGGTGTGGAGCACGGTCGAGAGCGTCCCGGTGCACGAACACATCAAGACCCAGACGGGCGATTTCCAACGCTATATCGACAACTACAAAACCTCGGTCCGCAACCTGGCCGCCTGTGGGGTCTACATCGTGACCTACAATTTCATGCCCGTGCTGGACTGGACGCGCACCGACCTGGCGTATGAACTGCCCGACGGTTCGCGCGCGCTGCGTTTCGAGAAGGCGGCCTTCGTGGCCTTCGACCTCTTCATTCTCCGGCGCCCGGGGGCGGCGGAGGACTACACGCCCGCCGAGATCGAAAAAGCCCGTGCGCGCTTCGACGCCATGAGCGACGACGAGCGCAAGACCCTCACCCGCAACATGATCGCCGGATTACCCGGCTCCGAAGAAAGTTTCACGGTCGAGCAGTTCCAGCAGGCTCTGGACCGCTACAAAGGGATCGACGCCGGCAAGCTGCGCGACAACCTGGTCTACTTCCTGCGCGAAGTGTGCCCCGTGGCCGACGAGGTGGGCGTGCAGTTGGTGATCCACCCCGACGACCCTCCCTACGCCATCCTCGGACTGCCGCGCATCCTCTCGACGGCCGACGATTTCCGCCTGCTCACCCAGTTGGTCCCCAACCCCTCGAACGGCCTGTGCCTGTGCACCGGCTCTTTCGGCGTGCGCTCGGACAACGAACTGGCGGCCATGATGGAGGAGTTCTCCGACCGTGTGGGCTTCGTGCATTTCCGCTCGACGCGCCGCGACGAGGAGGGCAACTTCTACGAAGACAACCACCTCGAAGGCGATGTCGATATGTACGGCGTGATGAAGGCGCTGCTCGAACTCCAGCAACGCCGCGGCTGCTCCATCCCCATGCGCCCCGACCATGGACACCAGATGGTCGACGACCTGCACAAAAAAACAAACCCCGGCTACTCCTGCATCGGGCGCCTGCGCGGCCTGGCCGAACTCCGCGGCCTGGAAATGGGCATCGCCAAGTCGATGAAACGAAGCTGAGCTTTGTTATGGCTGCGCTTTTGATCAAGCAAAAGTGCAGTAAAAGTATCAGAATGGATTTTTGACGGGATCGCCGATGGCGCTGGCGATCTGCGGGACGACGCTGTTGCGTCGGGCGAGGTGGTTGTGTGCGGCGGCGCGCACCACGGGGCGGTAATATTCGTAGATCGCCGCCGTGCCGAGGCACACGACGCCGGCTATGAGCAGCATGGTTGCGAGCGAAGTGGCTTCGGCGACCCAGCCGTAGACCAGTCCCCCGAGGGGGGCCATACCGGCGAAGGACATCGTGAAGAAGCTCATCACGCGTCCGCGCTTGTCGTCGTCGACGATGGTCTGGAGCAGGGTGTTGCTGGCCGCCATCGAGCCGATCATGGCGAACCCGGTGGGGAAGGCCACCAGGCAGGCGATCGCGGGGGTGTGGGTGAACGACAGCAGCACCAGGCCGATCCCCATCATGAAACCGGTGATGGTCACCACTTTGCCGAGTCCCTTCACTTCGCGCCGCGAGGCGAGGTAGAGCGCCGCCGTGAGCGCCCCGGCGCCGATGGACGAGGTGAGGTACCCCAGCAGGGTGCTGTCGCCCCCGAGCGTGTCGCGGACCAGGGCGGGCAGGATGGCCATCAGCGGCAGCCCGAAGAAACTGATCGCAGCGACAAAAAAGAGCACGGCCCGGATGGGCAGCAGGCAGCGGATGTAGTTGACCCCCTCGCGCAGTTCGCGCAGGACATCCATTTTGGTCGGTTTCGGGTTGAAAGGTTTCAGCCGCATGGCCATAAGGGCGCCTAACACAGCGATGTAACTCACTCCGTTGATCAAAAAGCACCACCCTTCACCCACCAGCCCGATCAGGATCCCCCCGATCGTGGGGCCGATAAAGCGCGATCCGTTGATGGTCACCGAATTGAGGGCTATGGCATTGGTTATGTTGCTCTTGGGAACGAGTTTGGTGTAGAACGACTGGCGTGCCGGGGCCTCGACCGACGCCACAATACCGTTGAACAGGCTCAGCGCCATGATGTGCCACACCTCCACGACCCCCGTAAGCACGAGCGCGGCCAGCGTAAGGGCCTGCAACATAAACAGTACCTGGGTGGTGGCGATGATGCGGAATTTATTGAAGCGGTCGCTCAGCACCCCGGCGAAAGGGGTGATGATCAGGTTGGGAATCTGGTTGACGAAGGTCACCGTGGCCAGCAGGATGATCGAATCGGTGAGGCGGTAGATCAGCCAGCTCATCGCCACGTACTGGATCCACGTGCCGCACAGCGACAGGCATTGTCCGGCGAAATAGAGGGAGAAATTGCGGTTGCGTAGCGACGAAAAGATGTTGAGAAACCCACTGAAGTTAGTGGGTATTAATTCTTTAATCTCTATCTTGCTCCACGAAAAATAGTTACCGTATTTGTTCATAATCGCCTGCAAAGATACGAAAAGCCGGGCGCAATTGCGAGAATTTGCTCTCAAAAATTGCCGGGGCGCGTTCTGTTGTGTCGAAGGCGGGGTAGCAAAAAACGGGCAAAATTATTGATGCTGCCAGCTTTACGAATACGATCCGTCAGAAATACTCCTCGCGGTAGGCGTAGGTTTCGCGCAGGAGTTCGAACTTTTCGGGATCCCGGCGCAGGCGGTCGGTTTCGGCGGCGATATCGCAATAGTCTGTAATTGTGCCGCATAATTCTTTCCAACTTATGCCGCGTGGATGTTGGGGGGCGGGCAGGTCGCCGGATTCGAACCGGGCGAGCACGTCGGCCAGGGGCAGGCCGAGGCGGCGGGCGACGGCTTCGACGGCCATCCGTGTGGCGTTGGCCTTGCCCTGGAGCGTGTACCCGGCGATGTGCGGCGTGGCCAGCAGGGCGCGGGCCAGCAACGCGCGGTCGACGACGGGTTCCGAGCGCCAGGTGTCGATCGCCGCGGCTATGTGCTTTGCGTCCATGGCTTCCAGCAACGCCTTTTCGTCGAGGATCTCCCCGCGCGAGGAGTTCAGGACGAGCGCCCCGGGTTTCAGCACCCCGAAAAACGCTGCGCCGGCCATATCGGATGTAGGATAAGGTTCTGATAAAATGAGCGGTACATGGAAAGTGACGATGTCGGCTTCGCGCGCGACCACTTCGAGCGGGACGAAAGATGCCGTACCTTCCTTTTCGGCCCGCGGGGGGTCGCAGCACAGCACGCGGAAGCCCCACGCCGCGCCGTATTCGGCCACCAGGCACCCCACGTTCCCCACGCCGACCACGCCAAGCGTCTTTTCCTCCGGCCGCCAACCCTGCACCCTGGCCGCGCCGCACAACGCGGCGCCCACCCATTGCAGCACCCCGCGGGCGTTGCATCCGGCCGAGGTCGCCACCTCGATCCCCTGAGAGGCGCAGGCGGCGGTGTCGATGTGGTCGTAGCCGATCGTGGCGGTGGCGACGATCCGTACCCACGATCCGGCCAGCAGGTCCCCGTCGCAACGGGTACGGGTGCGGACGATCAGCGCGTCGGCATCCACCGCGTCCCGCGCGGTAATCTCCCGCCCGGGCAGGTAAACCACCTCCGCCCAGGGCTCGAACACCCCCCGCAGAAACGGAATATCCCGATCAGCAACGATTTTCATAGAGGCAAAGATACAAAAAAGCGGCTGCAACCGACAGTCGTGGCCGGAAGATTTTACAACCCTCGTTCTATCCGCTCTACCTTGCCTCAGTTCGCGAACCTGACCCGCCGGATGCGGCCCGCGCCGGACGCGGGGAGTTCGGTTTCGACGATACCGGTGAGCACGTCGGGTGCGTCGTGCAGGCGGTTGGCGTGGAGCGTGCGGCGGTAGGTAGTCACGTGGCGGTGGAACTCCTCCCAGCGCCGCGCCCAATCCTCCGGCATGCGGATGTTGTGCGCCACGGCGGCCGAGTTCGAGAGGATGCGCGCCTCCTTGTTGGCCCCCTGGTGAAACCACTCTATGCGTACCCCGGGGGCAAGGCGGGCCAGGGCCCGGGCAAACCCGCGGCCTCCGTTGTTGCTCTCTATCAGTGCCGCGCGTGTCCCGCTACAGACCAGCATTTCGGCGACCAGTTTTTCGGTCACCTCCATCCCCTCGCCCGAGTAGACCACGTCGGTGACATAGATTTTCCCGTCGGCGCCCACGGCGTAACACACCGAACAGAGGTAGTCGCCCCCGGCGTCGGCGGTGTCGGTGTAATTGCCCCGCTTGACGATCTCGGCCGGCAGCGAGGTGTAGGTGACGATACTTTCGCCATAGAGCAAGCCCTCCTTCGACGAGGGGCGCCCCTGGTAGAGGGCGTTGAAGGTCTGGGGGTCGAGCCGCCGTTTTTCGTCGAGCAATTCCGTGGAGTGGCGTGCGGGCCAGAGGGCCTCGTCCGGCGCGCGCGGGTCGATCTCCGAGGGGGGGCTCTCCTTGACCGCCTCGAGGCGCAGGTGCAGCCACCCGCCGGTGCGTCCTCCGGGAACGAGTTGACTCCAGGAGGTTAGCTCCTCGACCGGGGTCTTGGTCGCGATGCGGCCGATCAGGTCGTCCTCGTGCCAGCGCGTGAAGACCACCAGCTCCTGCGAGGCGTTGTGCAGCCGGCTCTTGACCACCGACGTGTACCACTCCCAGCAGTTGTCGCGCACCACGGGCGAGTTGGCCTCCATGGCGTCCTTGTAGAGGTCGTCGAGGATGAAGATATCCACGGGGCGCCCCGTGAGCGTCCCTTCGCGGCCGACGGTCACCAGCGACCCTTCGCGACCGACGATCTCCACCTCCGACGCCGTGCGCACGCTGCCGCTCCGGCCCGCCGCACCCTTGATGCGGGTCGCGGGAAAGACGGCGGCGTACTCGGGCGACTCGATCAGCCGCTGCACGCGTCGGTTGAAGCGCGAGGCGAGCGCGGCGTTGTACGAGGCCACGGCGATCCTCAGGTCGGGGTTCAACCCCAACAGGAAAGCGGGCAGCATGATCGATGCGCCGAGCGATTTGCCGTGCTGCGGGGGCATAGAAACGATCAGGCGGCGGATATCCCCGCGGGCGAAGTGCTCCAGGATACGATAATAGGCGCCGTGGAAGGCGCCTGATTCGAGGGTTGCGGGTTGTACGGCCGCGGCGAAGTCGCCGAAATGCCGCCGCGCGAGTTCGGCCCGCAGCCGTGCGCGCGTCAGGCGGGATGCGCTCATGGCGTGGCGCTGATCTCGGGACACACGTCGAGCAGCTCCCGCAGGGCGCGGTCGGAGAGCTGCGACAGGTCGGGAGTGGCACGCTCGGAAGGTGTTTCGCCGGTCGTCGCGACAGGTTTGGCGCTCCAGCGCTGGGGGTCGAGGTTGGTGAGTACGAATTCTATGGCATTCAGGTCGGGCGGGTAGTGCTTGGTCGTGGCTATCTCGCTTTTGACGCTTTGCTGGCCGTCTGCGGCGGGTTCGTAGGTCGTTTTCCGCTCGGTGGCATCGTACCCGGCCACGCGCTTTTTCAACCCCGCGAGAGCTTTGCGCACCAGCACGCCCGACGACGGATCTGCCCTGTCGACAGGTTCCGTGGCGGGGATCAACGCTATTTTTTTCTGTTTCATAAGTTTTTCTGTAAATCAAGGAATGTGGGCGGGAATCGAACCCGCGTTACCGTCCGGCCTTTGGGTGGGGCGTCCCCCGGCAGGCTTTGGCCGTCGGCAGCGAAGGGCGGGGCGTCCCCCAGGCAGGCTGTTTACCCTTCGCCATGTCCGTTACATCCACATTCGGTACGTTAAATAATCAAATATTTCTTCAAAGTGTTCCAATCCATGTCGTTCGACACACACCCCGACGCATCGGCCGTGTCGAGTTCCCACCATACGGGCACTATATTTGCGATCACTTCGGCGTCGCCTTGCCCGGTGTCGATGTGCTGGCGGTAGATGATGAGTGTGGTGCGGAGCGTTGTGTGGTACAGGGGGGTGTCGTACTCGATCGTGCCGTTGAAAAAGTTGTCCGCGCCGATCGCTTCGAGCAGTCGTGCAGCCAGTTCATCGTAGGTTTTGTCGTCGATTTCGATCAGGTCGTCAGGGGTTTTACAGGGTGAAGATACGTTCATAGTTAATTTTCTGTTTTATACAATTTTTGAATCTTTTACTAACTGAAAACAAGTGAATTTCGAAAAAATATGCGCATATTTCGCAGCTAAATGAAATATTTATTACCTTTGCCTAACAAATATAGGTACAATAATTGTATTTTCCAAATGTTTTTTCAATAAAAAGTACAAAAATTTAATTCCACTCGCTATGATAAACCATGTAAGGTTGATTAGAAAGGAATTAGGCCTGACTCAGGAGGAGCTTGCCTCGAAATTAGGGATAAAAAAGAGCGCCCTGTCGATGATCGAAACCGGCCGGGCCGCGCTGTCGGAACGGAACAAAAACATACTGGTCCAGGTATTGAACATCAACCCCGAGTGGTTCGAAAATCCCAAAGCGGAGATGCGCATCATGCCCGGCAGCTGGACGCCACGGGTCGGGATCACCGACCGGGTGCTCTCCGTTCAGAGCGTCCCCCTGTACGATGTCGAAGCCACGGCCGGCCTTGTTCCCCTCTTTGCGGACAAGGCCGATTTCGACCCGATAGACTACATCCACATCCCCAACCTGCCCAAGTGCGACGGGGCGATCTACGTCGTGGGCGACAGCATGTACCCCCTGCTCAAGAGCGGCGACATCGTCCTCTACAAACAGATCAACGACATCGAGGACAACATCCTCTGGGGCGAAATGTACCTCCTGTCGCTGGATATCGACGGCGACGAGTACGTGATGGTGAAATACATCCAGAAATCCGACAAGGCCGGGTATATCCGCCTGGTGAGCCAGAACGTCCACCACGCCGACAAGGATATCGAACTGAGCCGCATCAAGGCGCTTGCTTTCGTCAAGGCGAGCGTGCGCATCAACTCCCTGCGATAGAGATGACCACCGACCGGATCCTCGCCAAAGCCTTCGACCTGCAGCCGCTCACCCCGGACGAGGCGCTCGATCTTTACCTCACCGCACCGCTCGACCGCCTGGGACGCGCAGCCGATGCCCTGCGCTGCCGCCTGGTGCCCGATTCCACGACGGTGACCTGGCAGATCGACCGCAACGTCAACATCACCAACGTCTGCATCTCGGGCTGCCGGTTCTGCAATTTCCACTGCCGTCCCTTTGAGCGCGACAAGGCCTACGTCACCTCCGTCGAGCAATACCGCGTCAAGATCGACGAAATGCTCGCCCTGGGCGGCAACCAGCTCCTGTTGCAGGGGGGGCTGCACCCCACGCTCGGCATCGAATTCTACGAAGAGTTGTTTCGCACCCTCAAAGGGCTTTATCCCACCGTGCGCCTCCACGCCCTGGGGGCGCCCGAAGTGGCCCACATCGCGCGCATCAGCTCGCTCACCGTTGCCGACACCCTGCGGCGCCTCACCGCCGCCGGCCTCGACTCGCTCCCCGGCGCCGGGGCCGAGATCCTCTGCGACCACGTCCGCCGCATCATTTCGCCCGCCAAGCCTTCGGTGCAGCAGTGGCTCGACGTGATGGCCGAGGCGCACCGCCAGAACCTTCCCACCTCGGCCACGATGATGTACGGCCACATCGAAACCCCCGCCGAGCGCATCGAACACCTTATAAAGATACGCGACCTCCAGGCCCGCCGCCCGCCCGGCCATCACGGGTTCGTCGCCTTCATCCCCTGGATCTTCCGCAGCAGCGGCACCGCGCTCGAACAGACCGGCGTCACGACCCGCTTCTCGCCGCTCGAATACCTGCGCATGATCGCCATCAGCCGCCTGGTGCTCAACAACGTAACCAACATCCAGGCCTCGTGGCTCACCGTCGGCATGCCCACCGCCCAGGTGGCCCTGCATTTCGGTGCCAACGACCTGGGGTCGATCATGATCGAGGAGAACGTCGTGTCGTCCGCCGGCGCCCGCTACCGCATCGACGCCCCCGGCATGCAACACGCCATCACCTCCGCCGGCTTCCGCCCCGCCCTCCGCGACCAGCTCTACAACCTGCTATAAAACAAAGAGTCCGGCAAAAATTGCCGGACTCTTTGTTTAACGAAACGCCTTAGAATTTCAGTTCGATAACGAACATCTGGCGTGTTTTGGTTTCGGGGTCTATGGCGTCGACGCAGATCATCGTGTTGTCGGGGCTCCACCGGGGGTGGATGTCGCAGCGCGTGTCGCCGTCCATGAAGCGCGATTGCTGCATGTCCATGCCGACGAGCAGGTAGGTTTTGTCCTTCTCTGCGTCCCACAGCCACACCTCGTCGACGAAGCTTTCGGCCGAGCGGTTCTTGTTGTTGGTGACCATCCAGCGCCCCGAGTTGTCGAAGCAGCAGTGCGAGCCGCCGCCGAAGGGCAGTTTGGATATCAGGCGGAAGTTCTGCTTGCCGTCGTCTTTGACCAGCACGTGGAGCTTACCGCCGGGGATGCCGAGCGCGGGGGGATTGGTCGTCACGACCAGTTCGTCGTTGTTGCGCCAGTCGTAGTGTCCGGCCAGGCCGTCGTAGGGCGACACTTCGCGCATGTCGGTACCGTCGATGTTGATGGTGTACATGGCGGTCTGGAGGTCCTTGCTGCCGCCGATCTCGCCGTAGGTGCGGGGCATGAACATCAGGCGTTTGCCGTCGGGCGAGAGTTGCACATGCTCGATCCACATGTCGCGGTCGCGGATCACGGGGAACTTGGGGGCTATCGAGTCGGCGGCGCGCTTGTATGAAACGAGCAGTTTGCGTTCGCCGGTGTTGATATCCACCAGGTACACCCCGTCGTTGTCGGGGTGCTTGACCGTGGGGTTGGGGTCCTTGACCCCGCCGTAGCTTACCACGGCGCGCATCCTCGACACGCGTCCGTAGCTCACGCTGGGCAGGTAGTCGCCCGTGCGCGCGGTGCCCGAAAGGGGCGGATAGAGCTTCTTTTCGCCCGTTTTGAGGTTGTAGAGCACCGAGCACAGCACCCCGTCGACGATGTCGTTGTAGAAAAATTCGGTGTCGGGGTTCTTGGGGTTCCACAGCAACATCGCGCCCTGCTGCATGTTCCACGAGCGGGTGTCGCTCACCACCTCGATCCGTCCCGTCGCCACGTCGAGCACGCACACCCCGGCCGCCTCGCCCTCGCGGGGCAGGCGGTCGTTGAACTCCGACTCGAGGCACAGCATCCGGGTCTGCGACTTGTTCCAGGGGCTGATGCCGTAGTAGCCGAAGAAGTGGTTCTTGGGTCCCGAGGTGACCATCCGGACCGTCACCTGGGGCCCTCCCGGTTCGGATACGGCCTTCTTTTTGAGTTCTTTCTGTCCCATGGCGGCCGTGACCGCCAGCACGAGGCATACCCCCGTCGATAGAATCCTTCTCATGCCTATTCGTTCCAGCCCGGTTCCGAAACCGAGAGTTGGTAGTTGGAGTAGTTGTAGAGCGGATTGCGGATGGGCTTGTAGAGCTTGCCGGGGAGGTCGTTCTTGTCCTGGGTGTAGATCCAGATGGCGTCGGGATCCCAGGTGACGATCTCGTCGCGGCAGTCGCCCGTGAAGTCGAGCACGCCGTTGCACATGTCGGGGTGTCCGTCGTCGGGGAATACGACCACACGGCGTCCCCAGCCGTCGTACATGCCACCCAGCTTGACGTTGGTGTTGATCAGGAAGAACTCTTCGCTGCGGCCGGTCCAGTTCACGGGCAGCATCATGCTTCCGAACTGGTTGGGTTCGAAGGTCTTGTAGATGTTGCCTTCGCCGTCGAACAGGTGGATGATCCCCTGGTTGCCCCAGAAGTTCACCGAGGCCACTTCCAGCCCGGGCATGTCGTCGCGCAGGTTGAGGATGGCGGGGTTCTGTACGTGGCCTATGCGGTGGTGTTTCAGGACGTTGCCCTTGTTGTCGAGGAAGATGGCGCCTTCGTCGCTGCCGGCGATGAACATCTTCTGCGTCGAACCGGGTTTTTCGTGGAAATTGATCACGGCGATACCGTCGGTGTGGTGCGTGAGGTCTTTCTCGCCGTTCCAGATCTGCTTGCCGTCGGGGGTGTAGATATACTGGCCGATGGCGATGTAGTCGCGCGTGCCCTGCTCATCCATCTTAAAGGCGTAGGGGTAGTGGCCCAGTTCCTTGCCCGGAGCGTCGCCCCAGAGGAATTCGAGCTTGTTGTTGTAGACCCAGAACTGGTCCTGGCGGTCTTTGATGATGATGTCCGAGGCATAACCCTTGCCGCTCACGTCGCACAGGTAGATGCAGTCGCCCAGGATACGCTCGTATGTGTAGCTCTTGTCGGCCGTGGGCTTGGGGGTGGGGATCTTGAGTTTGGTCGCGCCCGTCGCCCCGTCGGCGATGATGAGTTCCATGTTCATCGTGTAGATCACTTCGGTCTTGCCGTCACCGTCGATGTCGTGGACCTGCACGGCCACGTCGTTGGTCAGTTCCCAATGCTTGGGATCGGGTTCGCCCACACGCCACAGGATGTTGCCGTCCACGTCGATCGCCGTCAGGCAGCTCAGCTCGCAGTAGGCGTTGCCGGGGTAGTTGTGGTGGATGATCTGCCCGACGAGGATGTCCATCTGCCCGTCGTTATTCAGGTCGCCGAAGCGCAGGTTGCGTCCCACGCCCCAACCTTTGGTGTCGATCTTCTTCCAGAGCACGGGTTTGGGGTTGGCCGCCTGGAGTTTGGCCGCTTCGTCGGCGATCGCTTTTTCGCGTTTCTCGATCGCCTTCACTTCGGCTGCCGTGGCCTTCACGGTCACGGGGTAGAAGTCGGTCGGGTA
>JAVBRR010000152.1:0-9507 GCA_031547705.1 Rikenellaceae bacterium
TGGCCTCGTTCGGCGGCGGGGAGAACGGCGGGAAAAGGAACTACCGGCAGGATATGCGCGACCTTGTCGGCCGCATCAGCCGGCAGGCTAAAGCGGTCCGCCCGGATTTCGTCGTCATTCCTCAGAACGGACTGGAACTCACCACCGAAAACGGCGAAGCGACGGGCAAGCCCGCAACCGATTACCTGGACGCCATCGACGGTGTGGGACAGGAAGACCTGCTGTACGGCTATCCGCGCTACGGACAGGCGTCGCGCAAGTCGTTCACCGATTACCTGCAGCCTTTCCTGGGCCGGGTCCGGGCGGCAGGTAAAACCGTTCTGGTGATCGACTATTGCTCGACACCGGCGAAAATGGACGACTCCTATGCCCGGAACAATGCTGCGGGATATGTTTCCTTCGCCGCAGACCGGCGCGAGTTGAACCGTATTCCCGCCCATCCGTCGCCGATCTACGACCGGAACAACACCGCTGTCGCCTCGCTGCGGCAGGTGAAAAATTTCCTGTACCTGATCAATCCCTCGGAGTTCGCCTCCAAAGAGGCCTTTGTCGACGCCGTCCGGGCTACCGGCTACGACCTGCTGGTGATGGACCTGTTCTTCGACGGTAACGAAGCTTTTACGTCGTCCGAGGTGGAACGGCTCCGCGACAAGGCGGACGGCGGGCGGCGGTTGGTGGTAGCCTACCTGTCGGTCGGCGAGGCCGAAGAGTACCGTTACTACTGGCAAAAGGAGTGGAAGCGCAAACCGCCCCATTGGCTGGATGCGGAAAACCCCGACTGGGACGGTAATTTCAAGGTGAAGTATTGGGACCCCGGCTGGCAGGACATCCTCTGCGGAAAGGGCGACTCCTACCTGAATCGTATCCTGGACGCCGGTTTCGACGGGGTTTACCTGGATATTATCGACGCTTTTGAGTATTTTGAGAAATAATGCTATATTTGCACCCTGAACCGAAAAAACACTGACCCATGGTGTAATGGTAACACAGCAGATTTTGGTTCTGTCGTTCAAGGTTCGAATCCTTGTGGGTCAACAGAAAAGCGCGCACTCCGATCGGGAATGCGCGCTTTTCGTTGCCGGTCGCGGGCGGATCAGAAGAAGTAGTTGATCACGCACGTCACGCGGTGGTTGGCCACCGCGTGGGAGGTCGCATAGGTCCCCTTGGCCGCGTTGAAAGTGCCGCTGTCGCCGTAAGCCGCCGAGGTGAGCTCGTACTCCGCGCCGAGCGAAAAATGGGCGACGTTGTAGCTGAACGCGCCGCTCAGGCGCCAGAGGGCGTCGAGCCCCAGGCCTTCGCCGTAGGTGCTGCCGGTCAGCGGGGAGTTCGTGCCGAGGTTCTTGACGTAGCCCCCGAAGACATTCACGAGGTATTTCTTGCCGTAGGAGAGGTTCAGCCACGAAGAAAGGTGGTTGAAATTCGTATATTGCTGCTCCCCGGTGGCGGGGTCTATGGCGCTTACCCCGTAGCCTCCGATCGTGGTCAGGTCCGAAAGGTTCTGCCCGTAGACGGCCTTGGCGGCGGCGGAGAACAGCCCGGTGGTGTATCTGGCATAAGCGAAATACGAGAGCGATGAGAGGCTTTCGTTTACTTTGTAGGACGTGGCGGATTGTGTACGCGACGCGATGGTGAGCCAGTCGGCGCCCCCGCCCAGGCGGAAAGAAGGGGTCGAGAAATCGAGGCCCAGGAACAACTCGGGGGTCACGGCGTCGCGCTGGTAGATGGGCGACTTCCCGGCAGGGCCGCTGGAATTGAACTGGAATTGCCAGATCGCCGCCCCGTAGATATCGAACTTGCCCGCCTTGTAGTCGAACCGCACCTGGGGGCAACGGCTGAAGGGGTTGAACGGAGCGCCGGCCGAAAGCGAGAGCACCCCCGGGATCACCTGTCCGAACATGGGGTGCCACGCCTGCCCGACCACCAGGTCGGAGTGCTGCCAGCGCATTTTGATATGGGCCTGGCGTATGCGCAGCACCGTGCTGCTCGTGCCGTAGGAGTGGCTGAAACCGGCGAAATCCGCTTCGAGGAGGGCGGACGTTTCGGCGCCCCACAGCTTCAGTCCTGCGGCCTCGACGCCCGCGCGGCTGTTGAAAGCGTAGAATTTCGAGGAGGCGACCGCGTTGAGGTCCTCGCCGAGGGGATCCCTCATGATGTCCGACGGATAGAGCAGGAACAGCCCCTCGGTGGCGGCAACGCACCGGCGCGTGTCGATGGCCGCGTCGCCGCGTACGAAACCGTAGAATTTACAGGTGACTTTCGACGCCTCCTGGGCGCGCACCTGTCCGGCGATCAGCAGACAAAAAATAAAGGCGTATAAATATTTCATTCGATTCGGGTTTAGTAGGGGCAAAGATAACGATTGTGTATAAAAAAACCGCCGCACTTCGTTGAAGGCGGCGGCTTTTCTCTCGTTGCAGCTTATTTCGAAGCCTCAACAGATACTTTCCTGAACTCTTTCAGGAGTTTCGAAAGTTCCAGAGCGGCTTTGCGAGCGCGCGTACCGGCAGCTTTGTTGTTCTTCGTAACCTGGAGGTTGGCATTTTCGCTGAACAGAGCGATCTGTTCGTTGATTTGGTTAACTAATTTCTGCATAATGATAGATGATAAAGGTTGTTTGGTAAATGAATGATATGGGCAAAGCTAATAAAAAAACCTTTGCTTTTAGCTTTTTATTAAAAAAAATTACAAATTTTTCCGAACAAACCGGATTTTACGCCTCCCACTTCTGCATTTGCCCCATTATCAGGCATGTTTTACCGGATTCAGCGACAAAAGTAATTCTTTTATTTGAAATGCAATACGCAGGTGGCAGGCTTTTTGACTGTTTTTATGGAAATCGGACGAAATATGCGGACTTTTGTCTTTTTTTTATCCATTGTCTTCTGCCTGAGCTGCCACCGGACGCCCCCCAAAGAGGCCGCCCCGCTGGAAGTGGAGGTCTATGTCGCTGCGAAAGACACCGTGCCCAACACCATGCGTTTCGTGGGGCAGGTCTACAGCAACTACGACGCCGTGATCCAGCCCCGCGTGAGCGGCTACCTCACCGAGATCAACTACACCAAGGGGATGCCCGTGCGGAAAGGGCAGCTGCTCTATAAGATCGACCCTACGCTGATCGCGACGGCCGTCGAGGCCGCGCGGGCCCAGGTCGCCTCGGCTTCGGCGGCGCTCGTCGAGGCCGAGAACAACTACAGGCGCGCCGTGCCCCTGGCCGCCATGAACGCCATCAGCCAGAGCATGCTCGACCAGTACCAGGCGCTCTCCCTCTCGGCGCAGGCCACTCTGCGCTCGGCACGCTCGAACCTGGTCAACGCCTCGTCCCAACTGGGTTACAACGTGATCCGCTCGCCGATCGACGGGATCATCGGCGACACCGACCTGGCGCTGGGCGAGTACGTGGGCGTGGGAACCAATTTCGCCACGCTGAACACCGTGGCCAGCATCGACTCGGTACGCGTGCGACTGGCGCTGCCCGTCAACCAATACCTCAAAGTCCGCGCGGCCGATTCGCTCACCTCGCCCGCCTACGCCAACCGGGCGCTGTTGTCCAACATCCGACTGACGCTCTCCGACGGCTCGGTGCACACCGAACCGGGGGTGTACCAATACACCGAGCAGAGCGTGAGCTCCTCGACGGGAACGATCGTCCTGAACGTCGTGTTTCCCAACCCGGGACACGCGCTCAAGCCCGGCCAGTACGCCGAAGTGACGGCCGACGTGGGCGCTCCGCAACGGCTCGTGCTGGTGCCCCAGCGCTGCGTGGTGCAAAGCCAGGGGGTGGACGCGGTGTGGGTCGTGGGCGACGGGAACAAGGTTTCGTACCGCAAAGTGACGCTCGGCGACACGCAAGGTAGCCTCTGGGTCGTGCTCGACGGCCTGGCCGAAGGCGAGCGGGTGCTGACCGAAGGAGGGCTGAAGGTGCAGGAAGGGATGGAAGTGAAGGTTAAGGATTCGAAATGAAAGATTTTTTTATACGCCGTCCGATATTTTCGATCGTAACCTCGATCGTGATCGTGCTGGTGGGCGTGATTTCGATCCTCTCGCTGCCGGTCGAGCAATACCCCGACATCACGCCCCCCGTGGTGCAGGTGACGGCGCTCTACCCCGGCGCCGACGCCCTGAGCGTCGACCAGGCGGTAGCCACACCCATCGCCCAGGACGTGATCGGGACCAACGACATGCTCTACATGCAGTCTACGAGCGACAACAGCGGCCAGATGCGGTTGCTGGTCACTTTCGAAGTGGGTTCGGACCCCGATATGGACGCGGTATTCACCCAGAACAACGTCGCCGCGGCCTCGGCGATGCTCCCTCCGGCGGTGACCCAGCAGGGGGTGGTGACCAAAAAGGTGATGACGGGCTTCCTGGTGGTCTTCAGCCTGTGGTCCGACGGACGTTACGACGGCAACTACCTGGCCAACTACGCCTACATCAACATCCAGAACGAGCTCCAGAAGATCAACGGCGTGGGGCAGGTGCAGGTGATGGGGGCGGGGCAATACTCGATGAGGGTGTGGGTCCGTCCCGACCGGCTCGACTACCACGGCATCTCGATCGCCGAGATCGCCGCGGCCATCGAGTCGCAGAGCGGTGTGCTGCCCGCGGGCAAGCTGGGCGGCGACCCCTCGCCGAAAGGGACCGAATTCACCTACACGGTCACCATGCCGCCCCAGATCACCACCGAGGCGCAGTATGCCGATATCATCATCAAAACCCTGCCCGACGGCGAGCAGGTGCGCCTGGGCGATGTAGCCACCGTCGAGCTCGGCAGCCAGACCTACGGGGTGTCCTCGTCGTTCGACGACCGCACAGCCGTCGTGATCTCGGTCTACCAGACCCCCGGCAGCAACGCCATGGACGTCTGCAACCGGGTGAAGGCGACGATGGAAGAGCTTTCGGCACGGTTCACGGACGGGATAGGCTACACCACCGTGGTCGACACCACCGCCTCGATCAAGGCGGGGATCCGCGATATCTTCGTCACGCTCCTCATCGCCCTGCTGCTGGTGGTGGTGATCATCTACCTTTTTATACAGGACCTGCGCGCGACGCTGATCCCCCTGGTGGCCATTCCCGTGTCGCTGGTGGGGGCGTTCGTGCTGTTCCCGCTGCTGGGGTTCTCGCTCAACATCATCTCGCTGCTGGGGCTGGTACTCGCCATCGGGCTGGTGGTGGACGACGCGATCGTGGTGGTCGAGGCCGTGCAGGTCAACATCGAACGCGGGATGAAACCCGCCGAAGCCACGATCGAAGCGATGAAAGCCGTGTCGTCGCCGATCATCGCCACGACGGTGGCGCTGTGTGCGGTGTTCATCCCCGTGTCGCTCGTGGGCGGCATCACGGGCAAGCTCTACCAGCAATTCTCGGTCACGATCGCCTTCTCGGTGGTGATCTCGGCCTTCAACGCCCTGACGCTCTCACCGGCCCTGTGCGCGATGCTGCTGCGTCCGAAGAAGAAAGCGAAAAAGGGGTTCTTCGCCCGGTTCAACCGCGCGTTCGGGCGCGGAGTGGAGGACTACCTCGGCTTCACCAAAACCGTGTCCCGCCACGGAGTGCGGACGCTCATACTGATCGCGGTGGTCGGGGCGGCACTGTGGGGCATGTTCACCATCCTGCCGCGCGGGTTCCTGCCCTCGGAAGACCAGGGCTACCTGATCGTGAGCGTCGACCTGCCCGACGCCGCCTCGATGGAGCGCACGCGCGAACAACTCGCCGCGCCCCGCCGGGTGAGCGCCCGCCGCGACGAGGTGGAGCACGTTTCGGCGACCGCGGGTTACGACATCCTTTCGACCACCGCCTCGACGAGCCACGGCCTGATGTTCATCACGCTGAAAGACTACGCCGACCGTAAAAAATCCTCGTCGGTGATCGCCGCCGAACTCAACCGCACGCTCTACGGGGCCGTGCCGGGCGCCCGGGCCTTCGTCTTCGGGCCGCAACCGATCCCGGGACTGGGCATCGGCGCCGGGCTTTCGCTGATGCTGCAGGACCGCGGTGGGCACGACCTGAGCTACCTCTCGTCGCACACCCGTCGGTTTATCGACACGCTGGGGCGCATCCCCGAGATCGGATCGGCATCGACGCAGTTCAACGACGGGGTGCCGCAACGCACGCTGGTCATCAACCGGGACTACGCCACGCAGGAGGGGGTGGACATGAGTACCCTGAACTCGCTGCTGGCCACGTTCCTTGGCGGCACCTACATCAACAACTTCAACCGTTTCGGCAAACTCTACCAAACCTACATCCAGGCCGAGGCCTCGTACCGGCAGGACGCCCGCAGCCTCGACAGCTACTTCGTGCGCAACGCCTCGGGCGAGAGCGTCCCCCTGTCGGCCTTCGTGGAGATCGTCGACACGACGGGCGTCGAGTACATCACCTCGCTGAACCTCTACCGCGCGATCGACATCACCGCCGCCCCCGCCGCGCGCTACTCCTCAGCCCAGGCGATGGACGCCATCGAGCGCGTCGCCGCGGCCACCCTGCCCGACGACGTGACCGTGGCGTGGAAAGGGATTTCGTACCAGGAGCGCACCGCGTCCTCGCAGGGGTCGACGGTCTACCTGCTGGCCGTGGTGTTCGTCTTTCTGGCGTTGGCCGCCCTGTACAACAGTTGGACGCTGCCTCTGGCCGTGCTGCTGGGAGTGCCCTTCGCGATCTTCGGGGCAATGGCGGTGGTCTACATCGCCCACCTGGTCAACCCGGCCTACATCAACAACCTGTTCATGCAGATCTCGCTGGTGATGCTCATGGGGCTGGCCTCGAAGAACGCCATCCTGATCGTGGAGTACGCCAGCAGGCTCTATTTCGAGCAGGGGCTCTCGCTGCTCGATGCCGCCATCGGCGCCGCCAAGCTCCGCGTGAGGCCCATCATCATGACCGCCTTCGCCTTCATCCTGGGCGTTTCGCCGCTTATTTTCGCCTCGGGGGCCTACTCGTCGGCGCGCAATATCATGGGGCTGGCCCTGCTGGGTGGGATGCTGGTGGCAACGCTGCTGGGGATATTCGTCTACCCGGCCCTGTTCGTGCTCGCCGGACGGGTGTCGCACTTCGACCGCAAACGCCAAAAAGAGAAACCGCAATGAAACCCGCCGTTCTATTTTGCCTGGCCGTCTTCGGTGTGCTGGCAGGATGCGTCACCTCGCGCCTGCCCAAGCCCGAGGTCGCACCCCCGCCGAAATACCTGTTCTCCGATCCCGGCGACACGGTGGCCGTCGAAATCGACCAGCGCTGGTGGGAGCTTTTCGGCGATACGACCCTCAACCGGATGATCGACAGAGCGCTGGCCGGAAACCGCACCCTTGCGATGGCCGCCTCGGCGGTCGAACGGGCGCGCCTGGCGCGTAAGAACGCAACGGCTGCCTTTTTCCCGTCGGTGGGGGTGAGCCTCGGCGCCGCGGACGGCTACGACAACTACGAAGGCCACACGTCCCTGTTCTCGGCCGAAGCCACGGCCAGTTGGGAAATCGACCTCTTCGGGCGCCTGCGCTACGCCTCGAAGGCCGCCGCCGAAGAGCTACTTGCCTCGCAGAGCGCGCAACAGGCCGTGAAACTGGCGCTGGTGGCCGAAGTGGGGATCGCCTACTACCAACTCGTCACCTACCGGACGAGTTACGACATGACCGTCCAGACCTACGAGGCGCGCCTCCGCTCGCAAGCGCTGATCGACTCGATGTTCCGCTACGGGATGCGCTCGGCGGTCGACCTCGAACAGGCACGCGCGTTGACGGCCACCGCGGCGGCGATCATCCCGCAGTACCGCAACTCGGTCGTGCAGACCATGGTGGCGCTCGACCTGCTGCTGGGCGACCCTCCCCGGTTGCTCGAAAACCGTGCGGCGACGGTATTGCAGGGCGATTCGCTCCCGGTCTACGTGCCGGCCGGCGTGCCTTCGTCGCTGCTCGAGCGCCGTCCCGACGTGACCGAAGCCTACCACGCCATGCAGGCCGCCGCCGCCAACGTAGGGATCGCCCGCGCCGAGCGCTATCCCTCGATCGTGCTCACCGGCCAGGGAGGCCTGGCGTCGACCGTTCTGAAAGGGTTCGTTTCGTCGGGTTCGCTGGCCTGGAGCGCGGCGGGGTCGATCGTCCAACCCGTCTTCGCGGCCGGGACCCTGCGGCGCAACGAGCAGATGACCCGCAGCCGGTATTCCGACGCCGTGCTGTCCTACGAACAGAGCGTGCTCGACGCGATGGGCGATGTCGAACGGGCGCTCGCGGCGATCGCCGCGGGCAACGAGCAACGTGTCCGGCTCGGCGAACTGCTCGTCTCGACGGGCAACACCCGCACCCTGACCCGCGAGCTCTACGCCAACGGCATGACCGACTACCTCCAGGTGCTCGACGCCGAGCGCACTTATTATGACACCAACGTCCAGTACATCGCGGCGCAGGGTGCGCAATTCGCCAACCTGATCGACCTCTACAAGGCGCTCGGAGGGGGTTGGTAAAATTTTCTTAGTAATTTGTTGATTTCTTTTCCCTGCCGCCGGATTTCATGCGGCCGGATGCTCTATCTTTGTAACTGCCAAAAATATAGTTATGAAGAAAAGTGTATTGTTTCCGGTCGTTTGCCTGCTCGCCGCGAGCCTCTTTTTGCCCGGATGCGACATCTCCGAGCCGGTGTATTCGCGGCAGGAAAAAAAGCTGATCGGAAAAGATATCGAAGCGGGGCCCATGCGCCTGATACTGGCTGCCGATCCGGCGGATTCGCTCGTGTTGCGCACGCCCTCGGTCGACTTCTCGATCAAGGAGCTCAACTCGCCCTACTTCGGTATCCTCAAGGCGCGGATGTACGCCACCGTGACCGATCCGGCCAACCCCGGCGTGGGACTGGCAGCCCCCCAGGTGGGCGTCAACCGCAACCTGATCGCCGTGCAGCGCTTCGACAAGCCCAACGCCCCCGTGGAGTTCTATCCCAACGCCTACATAGCGGATTATTCCGCAGAAAAAGTGCCCTCGATCGAAGGATGCCTCTCGATCCCCGGACGACAGGGCGTGACGTGGCGTTCGGTGTGGGTCAAGGTGGGATACTGCGACGAGATCACCGGCCACCCGCGCCAGGACAGCGTGACGGGATACACCGCCATCATTTTCCAGCACGAAACGGACCACCTCAAAGGCATCCTGTTCGCCGATAACGCCCGGATCCTCGCTCCCGACACCCCCACCGAGGAGGCCATGCGTGTAGCGGGACTCATGGACATCGTCGAGGTCAACCCCGATGTGCAGGTGCAACTGGCCTATGCGACCCCCGACAATTTCACCGGCAAGGTGCTTTACTACGATATCCGCAAGGCGTTCCTGCTTCCCGCAGCCGCCCGGGCTGTCGACCAGGCCCAAAAAATGCTACGCGAAGAGCATCCGGGCTATTCGCTTGTCGTTTACGACGCCGCGCGTCCCGCCTCGGTGCAGCGGCTGATGTGGCAGATGGTTCAGGACACACCCCAGCGCATCTTCGTGGCCAACCCCGCCATCGGCAGCCTCCACGGCTACGGCGCCGCCGTCG
>JAVBRR010000083.1:0-7788 GCA_031547705.1 Rikenellaceae bacterium
CACACGAAGAACATCCCCACGGCCAGCACCATCATCACGCCCACCGTGCGTGCGAGGAACTTGCCGGGATTGACCCTCACCTTCAGCGGGATGGTCGCACCGGGGACGATACCTGCCGGATTGAGCAGCATCTGCAGCTCGGGCGAGGCGACGAACTGGTAGTTGCGGATGGTGCCGACGCCTTCGATCGCTATCTCGCTCTCGGTGCGGACCTCGCGCAGCCAGTTGTCGTACATTTCCTGGGCGCGTTCGGGGGCGATACCCCCCTGGCTGGCGATCAGGTCGGGCAGCGAGGCGAAAGCCGAATTTTCGTTGTGCGAAAACACGATCCGCAATCCCGGGGTGGCCAGTTTACGCTTCGTGCGCAGCGAGGCACCCGTGAATTCGACGCTCAGGGACCCCAGCGAGGGTAAGTTCACACTCTGGCGCGACGCCAGGGCGTTGAACAATATTTTCGATACGGTATTCACGTTTCTGAACGGTTAGGGGTGATTATTTCTTTTTCCGTTTGGCGTCACCCTTTGTTTTGGGCAACTGCTTGGCGATCATTTCGATCGGCTTGGGCGTGAGGGCCGGGCGACGGAGGGCCATCACCACAAATACCGCGCCCGCCACGACGAACGGAACGCTCAGCCACTGCCCCATATCGAGGGTCATCGATTTTTCGAATTCCACCTGCGGGTTCTTGACGAATTCGATGAAGAACCGCGAGGCAAAGACCATAATCAGGCCCAGCCCGAAGAGGAGCCCGGGGCGGCGGCGTGCCTCGTCCTTGCGGTAATAGAGCCACGCAAGGATAGCAAAGCCGACCAGGTAACACAGCGCTTCGTATATTTGCGTCGGGTGTTTGGGCACGGTTTCGCCTGCACGGACAAAGATAAAACCCCAGGGCAGCGAGGTTTCGGTGCCGTAGATTTCGGAATTCATCAGGTTGCCCAGCCTCACGAGCGCTCCCGCGACGGTCACGGCGATCATGATCCGGTCCAGCGACCACAGGTAGGGCATCCGGTTCTTGCGCGAGAACATCCACAATCCCAGCAGCAACCCCACTGCCGCGCCGTGGCTGGCCAGGCCGCCCTGCCGGAGGTAGAATATCTCGATGGGATGGGCCAGGTAGTGGGCCGGTTCGTAGAAGAAACAATGCCCCAGCCGGGCGCCGATGATCGTCGAAAGGGTGCCGAACCAGAAGATCGAATCGAAGATCTTGTCGCTGTAACCCTCGCGTTTGACGAAATTCATGAACAGGAGCATGCTCACCAGGAAGCACAGCATCCACGACAGGCCGTAATAGCGAATGTCGAACGATCCGATCGAAAAAAATACGGGATCTTGGTTCCAGACTACGGACAGAAGGGTCAACATACGGTTTAGGTGTTTTTTGTAGCCCCGACGGGAATCGAACCCATATCAAAGGAACCGGAATCCTTCATTTTATCCATTAAACTACAGGGCCTGGCGACGCAAAACGCTACAAAGATACGAAATTTTATTCATCTCGGATTCACCGCGGTGAAATAACACGTCCCGGCGGCCATAATTTTGTTAGAAAAATAACGTTTTTGTATAAGTGGTTCGAAGGTTATAAGAAATTCTGTTATATTTGTACTGCGTTAAAAAAAAGCGATGATGTTGGATAATTGGCAGCGGATTGAGAAGATCGTAAAATGGACAGGCCTGTCCGTTAATGCTTTTGCGCGTACTATAGGGCTTAACCGCAGTGAGAACCTTTACCAGATAAAAAAAGGCAACAACGGGATCAGCAAGGAATTGGCCGAGTTGATCACCAAAAAATATCACAATATCAATAAGTTATGGCTGCTTACGGGCGAGGGCGACAACATGTTCGTCAACGAGGATATCCACAACGCCCAGAGCATCCCGTACTACGAAATGGATGTCGTGCGCTACATCCTGGGCCCTGCCGAACCCAAGCCCAAACCGAGCTATTACATCGCCCTGCCCGTGGTGGGCGAGATCGACTTTGCCGCCCAGAGCAACGAGGCGTCCATGCTTCCCGAGATTCCCCCGGGAGCGAGCGTCGCGCTCAGAGAATGTTCGGTCGAGCATATTGTCCCGGGGTGCAACTACCTGGTGGTGAGCCCTACATTCACGGGCATCCGGTGTATCCGGCGCGAACCCGGAAGCCTTACGCTGCGTTTGGTGCCGCGCAACACCGAGCAATACGACGAGATGGTACTCAACGTGGACCAGATCCAGCGACTCTATGCTGTTAACGCGGTAATCAAATCTTAACCTTAAAATTATGTTTTCGGGAATTGTAGAAGCGACCGGTGTGGTCGTAGCTTTGCGTGACGAGCAGTCCAACCGCCATTTCACGATCCGTTGTCCTTTTACGGACCAACTGCGCATCGACCAGAGCGTTGCGCACAACGGAGTGTGCCTGACGGTGGTGGCCATCGACGGCGACCTTTACACGGTGACGGCCATCCGCGAGACGCTCCTCAAATCCAACCTGGGGGAACTGGCCGCGGGCGACCTGGTGAACCTTGAGCGCAGTATGCGTCCCGACGCGCTGTTGGACGGGCACATCGTCCAGGGGCACGTCGACCAGACCGCCGTCTGCCGCGAGGTGACCGAGAGCGGCGGCAGTTGGTACTACACTTTCGAATACGACCCCGCGACGGGCAATGTGACGGTCGAAAAGGGATCGGTGGCGGTCAACGGCGTGAGCCTCACGGTGGTAAACTCGCGCGAGGGGGCGTTCCAGGTGGCGATCATTCCCTACACCTGGGAGCACACCAATTTCCACCGCATCGAAGCGGGAACGACGGTCAACCTCGAATTCGACATCATCGGCAAATACATCGCCCGCCTGATGGCGAGTTATAAGTAAATTCAACTTTGAAAATAAAGAGTATAACTCTTGCGTCGCTCCTTGCCGCGGCGGTCGGCGCCGTGGCGGCGGCCGGGGTGGGGTGGTGTTTCGGCGCGGGGTTCTGGGTCGTCGCGACGAGCGCCGCGGCGGTATTTATGCTGGTGGGCTCGGTGACGGCCATCCTGATGCGCAGCTACGTGATCCACAAGATCAAACCCATCTACCAGATCGTCCTTTCGAAGAATCTCTCGACCAGCGACCTCGAGCGCAAACTCGCCGACAAGCCCAATCCCACGAACGACATCCGCGACGCGATCACCACGTGGGTCGAGCGCAACCGCCGCGAGATCGACCGCCTGAAGGAGGCCGAGCGCTACCGCAAGGAGTTCATAGGCAACGTGTCGCACGAGATCAAAACCCCGATCTTCAACATCCAGGGCTATATCCTAACGCTGTTGGACGGCGGGCTCGAAGACCCCGAGGTGAACCGCAAATACCTCGAACGCGCCGAGCGCAGCATCGACCGCCTGATCAATATCGTCCGCGACCTGGACGAGATATCGAAACTCGAATCGGGGAGCCTGGTGCTGCGGCGCGAGCCTTTCGACATCGTGGCTCTCACGCGCGAACTGGCCGACAACCTCGAAATGGCCGCCGCCAAGCGCGACATTCGCCTCAAGGTGGGCGGTGTGGCGCAACCGCCCGTCGTGGTGCGCGCCGACCGCAAATACATCGAACAGGTGTTGGTGAACCTGATCGTCAACTCGATCCGCTACGGCAACCAGGGCGGGATGACGCGCATCGCGTTCGTCGATATGTTCGACAAGGTGATGGTCGAAGTCGCCGACAACGGGGTGGGGATCGCCGCCGAGGATATCCCCCGCCTGTTCGAGCGCTTTTTCCGCACCGACAAGAGCCGCTCGCGCGAGGACGGCGGCACGGGCCTGGGCCTGGCCATCGTGAAACACATCCTCGAATTCCACGACGAGAGCATCACCGTGCGCAGCGAACCCGGCGAAGGATCGACCTTCGCCTTCACCCTGACCAAAGCCAAAGATAACTGATATGGGAAAGACCCTGCTAACACTTTGCGGAGCTTTGGCGGCAAGCGGTCTGGCGACCGCTTCGATGGCCCAGCCGCCGGCCAAAGAGAAAGGATCGAAAGACAAGGGCGCCAAAGAAAATTCCGAGGACAACGGTTACGGTAAGATGCCTCCGGTCCGGGGCCTTCTGGGGAGCGGCAAAACGGTCGATCCCAGGCCCAATATTTTGTTGTTGTTTGTCGACGACATGGGTTTCAGGGATACCGGATACACGGGTTCCGATTTTTATGAAACTCCCGTGATCGACTCCCTGGCCCGGATATCGATGCGGTTCAACTACGGCTATGCCTGCGCGGGGAACAGTGCTCCTTCGCGCGCCTGCCTGATCTCGGGGGCGTACGGTCCCCGGCACGGCGTGTACGCGGTGTCGAGTACCGAACGGGGCCCCAAGGAACAAATGAGGCTCAGGCCTTATCCCAACAACGAAAACCTTCCGCTTGGGATCTACACGGTGGCCGACGCGATGAAGGCTGCCGGATACAACACTTCGCAGGTCGGCAAATGGCACCTGGGCGTCGACCGCGAACATGCCCCCGACCGGTTCGGTTTTATGTACAGCATGCCTGCCAAACCGCCCTCCGACGAACGCTTCCGGTCGACCGGCGATCCGAAGGATATGTTCGAGGAGATCCGGTTGACGATCGACTTTATCGAGCAGAGCGTGCAAAACAAGGCCCCTTTCTTTGCCTACATACCCTTCCATGCCGTCCATCAGAAGTGGCAGGCGCAGCAGGAATCGATAGCCTATTTCGCCAATAAGAAGCCGGGGGTACAACACACCGAGGTGTTGTATGCCGCGATGATCCGCGACCTGGACCGGGCGATCGGTGCGGTACTTGCGAAATTAAGGGAGTTGGGTGTCGGGGATAATACCCTGGTCGTCTTTACTTCCGACAACGGAGGCATTCCGGCCACTTCGCAAGCCCCGTTGCGGGGATTCAAAGGCTGCCTCTATGAGGGCGGGATCCGGGTGCCGTTTTTCATTCACTATCCGAAAGAGGTCAAAGCAGGCGAATCCGATGTTCCCGTGCAGAATGTCGATCTTTATCCCACTTTTGTGGATTACGCCGGATTCAAAGTGCCCGGGGGAAAAATACTCGACGGCGAAAGCCTCAGGCCGATCCTGGCCGGCAAGAGCGATAAACTCAGCCGCAAGGCCCTGTTCTGGCATTTTCCCGGATACCTCAACGGCCCCTGCCCGGGCGGTCGTGACAAGGTCTTCCGCCAGCGTCCCTCCACCGTGATACTGAAAGGGGAGTGGAAACTGACGCTTTTTTACGAAGAGTGGATGCTCGACGGTGGCAGGGAGAAGATCGACACGAACAATTCGGTGGAGTTGTACAACATCGTCCGGGATGTCTCCGAACGCGACAACGTGGCCTCGAGCCAGAAAGCCAAACGCGACGAATTACTCGACGACCTGCTGGCATGGCTTAAAACCACTGGAGCCCACCTGCCGACCTTGCGGTGATCTTACCGCCTGCGCCGCGAATTGTGGGTCATCCAGAATTTCGGGGCGGGGTCGCCCGTGTGGATGGGGGTCAGGTCGCGCGTTTCGAAGTCGTAGCTGCCCCGGATCTCGAAATCGAGCTGCTTGCGGGCCAGGTCGGCGCGCTTCACGCGGATGCGCACCTCGTCGCCCAGGGTGAGCGAACGCCCCGTGGAACGTCCCCGGATGGCATAGCCCTGCTCGATGTATTCGTAAAAGTCGCCCGGAATGTCGCGCAGCGAAACCATGCCTTCGATGTGGGTGTCGTTCAGTTCGACGTAGAGGCCCCACTCGGTAACCCCCGACACGTGGCCGTCGAACTCCTGGCCCACGCGGTCGGTCATGAATTCCACCATTTTGTATTTGATCGAAGCCCGCTCGGCTTCCGAGGCGCGCACCTCCATATCCGATGAGTGCTTGCATAACTCTTCGAGCTCGCCCCGGTGCGCCGACGCCCCGTCGGCCAGGTAGCGTGCCAGCAGGCGGTGGACGATCATATCGGGGTAGCGGCGGATGGGCGAGGTGAAGTGGGTGTAGTAATCGAACGCCAGGCCGTAATGCCCGATGTTGTCGGTGGTGTAGAAGGCTTTGGCCATCGTGCGGATCGCCAGGGTCGAGATCAGGTTCTCCTCGTTCTTGCCGTGGATCTCGCCCATCAGGCGGTTCATTTCGCGCGAAATGGCGCGTCCCTTGACGGCGGTGAAACGGTAACCGAACCGCCCGATAAAGGTGGTGAAGCGTGTGAGTTTGTCCTCGTTGGGTTTGTCGTGGACGCGGTAGACGAAGGTGCGCGCTTTTTCCCCGGCGTGCATTTTACCCACGAATTCCGCCACTTTGCGGTTGGCCAGCAGCATGAATTCCTCGATCAGCTGGTTGGACTCTTTCTGCTCTTTGAAGAAGACGCCCAGCGGTTTGCCGTTGGCGTCGAGTTCGAACTTGGCCTCTTCGCGCTCGAAGGCGATCGCCCCGTGCTCGAAACGCTGCACCCGGAGTTTCTGCGCCAGGGTGTGCAGCGCGAGGATCTCGTCGCGGAAGTCGCCCTCGCCCGTTTCGATCACCGCCTGGGCGTCGGCGTAGGTGAAACGGCGGTCGGAACGGATCGCCGTGCGCCCGAACCACTGGTCGTGGATCGCGCCTTCGGCGTCTATCTCGAACACGGCCGAGAAGCAGAGTTTCTCCTCGTCGGGACGCAGCGAGCAGAGCCCGTTCGAAAGGCGCTCGGGCAGCATCGGCACCGTGCGGTCGACCAGGTAGACCGACGTGGCGCGGTCGACCGCTTCGGTGTCGACCACCGAACCTTCGGTCACGTAGTGCGTTACGTCGGCGATGTGGATGCCGACCTGGTAGTTGCCGTTCTCGAGGCGGCGCACCGAGAGGGCGTCGTCGAAGTCCTTGGCGTCGGCGGGGTCGATCGTGAAGGTGACCGTGTCGCGGAAGTCGCGCCGGCGGGCGATCTCGGCGGTGATGTCGTCCGAAATAGCTTCGGCAGCCTCCTCGACGCGGGAGTCGAAGCGGTAAGGCAGGTCGTATTCGGCCAGGATGGCGTGCATCTCGGCGTTGTTGTCGCCCGCGTCGCCGAAAATCTCGACCACTTCGCCCCGCGGGTTGCGCGAACGCTCGTCCCACTCCACCACGCGCACCAGGACTTTCTGCCCGTTGTGCAGGTCGAGTTTCGGGTCGGGAGCCACGAAGATGTCGGTGGGAACTTTGCGCGAATCGACTTTGATGAAGATGAAGCCGCGCGAAATATCGACCACCCCGACGTAGTTGCGCGGGTTGCGCTCGATGATCTCGGTGATCTCGCCTTCGGCCGCCCCGTTGCCGCGGCGCCTCAGGATGCTCACCCGCACACGGTCGCCGTGCAGCGTGCGTCCGGCGTTGCGCTGGTGGACGAAGATATCCTTCTCCAGCCCCTCGACCGCCACGTACATCGACCCCGAGGGCAGCATGTCGACCACCCCTTCGTACTCTTTGCGCCGCGTGTCGCGCAGGCGGAATTTACCTTCGCCCGCCTCTTCGACAATCCCTTCGGACATCAGCCCGCGCACGATGCGGCGGGTATCTTCGCGTCCCGTGCTGTCCGCACCACCCGAGGCGGCCGCCAGCGCTTTGATCGCGTATTTTTTGTCGGGGAACGAGCGGAACAGTTCCGCGATCACCGACGACCGGTCGAACGCCTTTTCGCGTTTTTCCGATTTTTTGGTATTGTGATAGTTTTTCAAAATTTTCAGATGATTTTGTCGCGGCTTCGGGAGTCGTACCAAAGGTACGAGCCACGGGATGTGGCGGTTCGTCAGAACCGCAATTATTTTATTTTCAATTCGCCGAGTGCCGTCGTCCGTACCTCGCACTCGCCGATC
>JAVBRR010000141.1:0-3039 GCA_031547705.1 Rikenellaceae bacterium
ATCTTCACAGTGGCGGCGCTCTTCTTCATGCCCCCGACCATGATCGCGAGCATCTACGGGATGAACTTCCACGCGATGCCCGAAACGCAGTGGGACTACGGCTATCCGATGGCCCTCGGGCTGATGGTGCTGGTGTCGGTAGCCACCTACCTCTACTTCAAGTGGAAAAAGTGGCTGTAAACCGGTCCCTTACCGCTTGATTTCCAGATGATCGATCAGGGCCTGGGTCAGGTCCACACCGGTTTTGTCGGCCAGGGCTACCAGCGTCCACAGCGTGGCGCCCAGCTCGGCGGCGATGACGAGATGCGAGGCTTCGGGGTTCGCCGGGTTGCTCAGGCGCCCGGCAATGGCCCGGGTCAACTCGCCCGTGCGGGCAGAGAGCGTCGCCAGCAGCGTGATCTCGCTTTGTGCGTCCTTACTTTCCTTCGCTTCCCAGGCGGCCACCAGTTCTTGTAATTCGGTTACGGTCATTGCTGTGTTATTTTGCCTGTTTCTGTTCTTTCGAGTCGATCCAAATGGTTACGGGGCCGTCGTTCACCAGCTCGACCTGCATATCGGCGCCGAAGACCCCCGCCTGGACCGGTTGCCCGAGGGCAACTGACGCCCGGTGTATAAAGTTCTCATACAGCGGTTTGGCCGTCGCTTCGCCCGCCGCCGCGATGTACGAGGGGCGGTTTCCCTTGCGCGTCGAGGCGTGGAGCGTAAACTGGCTGATGGCCAGTATCTGGCCGTTTATCTGTTTGATGTCCAGGTTCATCACGCCATCCCCGTCTGCAAATATACGCAATTTCACGCATTTCTGCACCAGGTATTCCACATCTTCGGGGGTGTCGTCGTGCCCGATCCCCACCAGCACGAGCAACCCTTGCCCGATCCGCGCGTGGACCTCGCCGCCGATCGCCACCGACGCCCTTGCAACCCGTTGTACCAATACTCTCATATACCTAATGCGCTTCCAGCCAGTTGCGTCCCGTGGCACATTCGACCGTGAGCGCCACGCGCAGTTTGGCCGCCCCTTCCATCGCCTCGGTGATGATCCTGCGCACGAGGGCTTCCTCGGGCTTGTAGAGGTCGGCGACCAGTTCGTCGTGCACCTGGAGGATGATCCGCGAACGCACTTTTTCTTCCGTGAAACGGCGGTCTACCTCGATCATCGCCAGCTTGATAATGTCGGCCGCGCTGCCCTGGATGGGGGCGTTGATGGCATTCCGTTCGGCCAGCCCGCGCGCCACGGCGTTACCCGAGCGGAGGTCGGGAAGGAAGCGCTTGCGCCCGAAAATGGTGCTGACCTAGCCCTTTTCGCGCGCCTGCTCGATGGTGTGTTCGATGTAGGTCTTCACGCCCTTGTATGATTCGAAATACCCGTCTATCAATGTCTTGGCCTCGGTCCGCGGAATGGCCAGGCGCTGCGCCAGGCCGAAGGCCGAGATGCCGTAGATGATCCCGAAGTTGGCCGTTTTGGCCCGCCGGCGCTGCTCGGGCGTGACGTCCGCGAGGGCGACCCCGAAGATCTTGGCCGCCGTGGCCGCGTGGATGTCCTCGCCGCGGTCGAAAGCCTCGATCAGGGCCGGATCGCCGCTCAGGTGGGCCATCAGGCGCAGTTCCACCTGGCTGTAGTCGGCCGAGAGGATCAGGTGGTCGTCGTCCGAGGGGATGAACGCCTTGCGGATCTCGCGTCCGCGCTGGTCGCGGATGGGGATGTTCTGCAGGTTGGGGTTGGCCGAACTGAGGCGCCCGGTCGACGCGACGGCCTGGTTGAACGAGGCGTGTATGCGCCCCGTGTGTTTGTTGACCAGCGCCGGAAGGGCCTCGATGTAGGTCGACAGCAGCTTCTTGATGCCCCGGTACTCGAGGATCATCCCGACGACCGGATGGCGGTCGGAGAGCGACTGGAGGTACTCTTCGTCGGTGCTGTACTGCTTGGTTTTGGTCATTTTGGGCTTGGGGTCGAGCTTGAGCTTGTCGAAGAGCACCTCGCCCAGCTGGCGCGCCGAGTTGATGTTGAGCGCCGGTTCGCCGACCGCCTCGCGGATTTGGCGCTCCATGGCGTCGAGTTCGCGGCCGAGCTCTTTGCCGTATTGGTTCAGGGCCGCCACGTCGATCTTCACACCCGTGAGTTCGAGCTTGGCCAGTACGTCGATCAGGGGCTCCTCGATGCGCCGGTAGACCTCCTCGACCTCCTGTTCGCGCACCAGCGGCAGCAGTTTTTCGCGCAGTTGCAGCGTCACGTCGGCATCCTCGGCCGCGTATTCGGCCACCTGGTCCACGGCCACACGGTCCATGGTCAGCTGTTTCGACCCGCGCCCGATGAGGCTTTCGATCTCGATGGGCGAGTAGTCGAGGTAGTTGCGTGCCAGGTAGTTCATGTTGTGCCGCGACTCGGGATCGAGCAGATAGTGCAGGATCATCGTGTCGCTCTTCGCCCCCTTGACCGTAATGCCGATGGAGCGCAATACCAACAGGTCGAACTTGATGTTCTGGGCGATCTTTCCCACTGAGGCGTCCTCGAACAGGGGCCGCAAAATATTGGCGTACTGCGTGGTATTCACCTGGTTGAACGGCACATACCACGCTTCGTGGGGCTCAACCGAGAACGACATCCCCACGATCCTGTCGCTGATCGCGTCCACGCCCGTGGTCTCGGTGTCGAAACAGAAGCGTCCTTTTTTCTTCAGTTTGGCCGCCAGGTCGGTTAGTTGCGCGCTGTTGGCGATCACCCGGTAGGTATGCTCCGTATCGGCCGCCGTCTTGAAAAGCACCTCCCCGAACCCGCCCTCTGCTGCTGTCTCCTTTGCAGCCTCCCTGGCCGCCGGCACCGATCCCGCGACCGGCTGCCCGAACAAGTCGAACGCCTGCCCCGGGACTATCCCCGGAGCCGGGGGTGAACCCGCACCGGAACCCGGAGCCATGCCCGTCCCGGCATCGAAAGCCCCGTGCGCCGTCCCGTTCCTGCGCGCTTCGGCCCGTAAGGCCACCTCCGCCACGTTCCCCGCGCAATACTCCGGCAGAAACCGCCCCTCGGCCAGCTCCCGCAGGAAC
>JAVBRR010000004.1:0-5539 GCA_031547705.1 Rikenellaceae bacterium
CATGAGGTTCGTGGCCCCCGGGCCCGAAGTGGCGATGCAGACCCCCACCTTGCCCGTCGCGCGGGCATAACCCTGCGCCGCGTGCACAGCCCCCTGCTCGTGGCGGGTGAGGATGTGGTGGATGCGGTCGCGGTAGTTGTATATATGGTCGTAGATGGGGATCACCTGTCCGCCCGGATACCCGAAAATGATATCGGTGCCCTCGGCGATCAGCGAAAGCAACAGTGCCTCACCACCCTCTATTTTTTCTTTGTTTGCCATTCCGTTCAGTTACTTTGTATAATTATATCTCCCTCACTCCCCCTTTGTCGGCCGAGGCGGCCATCGAGGCGTAGGCACGCAACGCCTTGCTCACTTGCCGGTTGCGCCCGACAGGCTCGAATACTTTTTGTTCCCCGCGGCGGCGTTCCATCTCTTCGTCCGTCACCAAGGCTTCGATCCGGCGGTTGGGGATGTCGATCAGGATCCGGTCGCCGTCGCGCAGCAGCGCTATGGCACCCCCCGCCGCCGCCTCGGGCGAAACGTGGCCTATCGAAAGCCCCGAGGTACCGCCCGAGAAACGCCCGTCGGTCAACAGCGCGCACGCCTTGTCCAGCTTCACGCTCTTCAGGTACGAGGTCGGGTAGAGCATCTCCTGCATCCCCGGGCCTCCGCGCGGGCCTTCGTAGCGGATCACCACCACGTCGCCGGCCACGACCTTGCCGCCCAGGATACCCGCCACGGCCTGTTCCTGCGACTCGAAAACACGCGCCGTACCCTCGAAACGCAGGATCGACTCATCGACCCCGGCGCTCTTGACGATGCAACCGCCTGCGGCAATGTTACCGGACAGCACCGCCAGGCCGCCGTCCACGGAATAGGGATGCGCCGCGTCGCGGATGCAGCCGCCCGCACGGTCGGTGTCGGGTTCCGTATAATACGCCTCCTGCGAGGCGAGGGTTATGTTGAACTTCCCGCCCGGGGCGGCCAGCGAGCGTTTGCGCGCTCCGGCATTGGCCCCCGGAAGGGTTATATCGTTTTCGTTTATGGCGTCCTGGAGCGTCCGGTAATCGGCGCGCGAAGTGGAGGTGTCGAGCAGTCCAGCGCGCGCCAGTTCGCCCAGGATCGCGAGGATCCCCCCGGCGCGGTTGACCGCCGAGATGTGGTAATGCGAATTGGGCGCCACTTTGCACAACACCGGCACGCGGCGCGAAAGGGCGTCGATATCGGCCATCGTGAAGTCGACCTCCGCTTCCGAAGCCACCGCCAGCAGGTGCAGCACCGTGTTCGACGAACCGCCCATGGTGATGTCGAGCGTCATGGCGTTGAGGAATCCGGCGCGCGTGGCGATGCTGCGCGGCAGCACCGAGTCGTCGTCCTCGAAATAGTAGCGGTTGGCGTTGGCCACCACCAACTTGGCGGCCTGGCGGAACAGTTCGTGCCGCAGGGCGTGGGTCGCCACGAGCGTCCCGTTGCCGGGCAGCGACAACCCCAGCGCCTCGGTGAGGCAGTTCATCGAGTTGGCCGTGAACATCCCCGAGCACGATCCGCACGTGGGGCACGCGGCGCGCGAAATATTTTCGAGTCTCTCGTCCGTCACGCTCTCGTCGGCACCCATCACCATCACGTCGATCAGGTCCAGTTCGCGCCCCTCGGCCTCGCCTGCCTCCATCGGGCCTCCCGAAACGAAAACCGTCGGGATGTTGAGCCGCATGGCGGCCATGAGCATCCCCGGGGTCACCTTGTCGCAGTTCGAGATGCAGATCATCGCGTCGGCGCAGTGGGCACCCACCATATATTCCACACTGTCGGCGATCAACTCCCTGGAGGGCAGCGAATAAAGCATTCCGTCATGCCCCATGGCGATGCCGTCGTCGATGGCGATCGTGTTGAATTCGGCGGCAAAACAACCCTCCTGCTCGATCCACTCCTTGACCTGCTGGCCTATCCCGTGCAGGTGCGTGTGGCCGGGGACAAACTGGGTGAACGAGTTGACAACGGCTACGATGGGACGCCCGAAGTGCTCCTCGCGCATGCCATTGGCACGCCAGAGCGAGCGGGCACCCGCCATTTTTCTCCCCACGGTGGTCGTATTGCTGCGAAGTGGCTTCATTTTTATTACCTTTGTACAAATTTCGGGCTCACCGAATGTTAATTTTAAAACGCAAAGATATAAATTTTTACAACGCGCTATAACTTTACACAGCAAAATTTATGAAAAAAGAGTACATCCCCTACGTCGAAGAACTCATCGAACTGGCCATCCGCGAGGATATCGGCGACGGCGACCACACGTCGCTGAGTACGATCCCCGCCTCGGCACAGGGCCGCATGAAGCTGTTGGTCAAACAAAAAGGCATACTGGCCGGAGTCGAGGTGGCCGAAATGGTGATGCGGCGGTTGGACCCGGAGGTGAAATTCGAGCACCTCGTGCAGGACGGGGCGAAAATCACGCCCGGCGAGGTGGTTTTTTACGTTTCGGGGCGGGTTCAGTCGTTGCTGCAGGGCGAGCGGATCGTGCTCAACCTGATGCAGCGCATGAGCGGCGTGGCCACCGAAACGGCGCGTTACGTGGCCGAGCTCGAGGGGCTGAAATGCCGGGTGCTCGACACGCGCAAAACCACCCCGGGGATGCGCGTGCTCGACAAAATGGCCGTGAAACTGGGCGGCGGCGAGAACCACCGCATGGGACTCTTCGATATGATATTACTCAAAGACAACCACATAGACTTTGCCGGAGGCATCACCGCGGCGCTCACCCAATGCCGCGCCTACCTCGCAGCGAAGGGCAAAAACCTGCCCGTGGAGATCGAGGTGCGCTCGCTGGCCGACATCGACGAGGTATTCGCCGCGGGAGGTGCCGACCGCATCATGCTCGATAACTTCGACTTGGCGACCACGCGCGAGGCGGTGGCCCGGATCGCCGGACGCGCCGAGATCGAATCCTCGGGCGGCATCACCTTCGACACCCTGCGCGCCTATGCCGAGTGCGGGGTCGACTACATCTCGGTGGGTGCGCTCACCCACCAGATCAAGAGCCTGGACCTGAGCCTGAAGGCGTGCTGAAATTTATTACCCATATGATCTTCAAGAACACAACGATCATTTGTGCTGCCCTGCTGCTCGCAGCACCGGCGCACGCCCAACAACTTACCTACGACGACATCGCGGCGGGGAAATACACCCCCGAAACCGTGTCCGGCGTGCGCAGCATGGCCGACGGCGAGCACTATTCGGCCACGGGCGATGGCTTCATAGCCCGTTACAGCTACTCCGACGGCCGGTTGGTCGATACCCTCTTCAGCGCCCTGACCACCCGGCCCGCCATCAAATTCCGCACCTACGAACTCAGTGCCGACGAGAGCAAGATCCTGTTGGCGACCGATATAAAGCCTGTGTACCGCCGTTCGTTCACGGCCGACTACTACCTCTACGACCGCACCTCGCGCTCCCTCACGCGCCTCACGCCCGAAGGAGGCGAGCAGGAAGCGACTTTTTCGCCCGACGGCGGGCGCGTGGCCTACGTGCGCGACAACAACCTCTACTGCATCGACCTGGCCACGGGGCAAACGCAAGCCCTCACCGACGACGGCCAGGCGGGACGGATCATCAACGGCCTCACGGACTGGGTCTACGAAGAGGAGTTCGGCTTTACGCGCGCCTTCGAGTTCTCGCCCGACGGCGAACGGATCGCCTACATCCGCTTCGACGAGAGCCGCGTGCGCGAATTCCAGATGATGCGCTACCACGACCGCCTCTACCCCACCCCCTACCTATATAAATACCCCGTGGCGGGCGAGCGCAACTCCCTGGCGACGGTGTGGGTCCGCGACCTGGCGACCGGTTTCACTTCCCGCGTCAAAACCGACAGCGACCTGGGCTATATCCCGCGTATAGGATGGACACCCGCGGGCGAGTTGTTCTGCTACCGCACCAACCGCCTGCAAAACCAATTCGACGTGCTGCTCACCGACCGGCAATCGCAATCCCGGATCGTGTACACCGAAAGTTCACCCGCCTACATCGAGCGCGTGGACGAAACGACCGTGACGTTCCTGCCCGACGGCGACCGCTTCGTGGTGCGCAACGAAACCTCGGGGCGGATGCACCTATATATGTATAGCATTTCCGGCGGGTTGCTCCACCCGATCACCTCGGGCGACTGGGACGTGGTGCGCCTGGTGGCCGTCACCCCCGAGCGCATCTATTTCCTCTCCAACGAAGGTTCGCCCCTGCGGCGCGCGCTGTGGAGCATCGCCCCCGACGGCAGCGGCAAACGGCGGCTCACCGCGGGCGAAGGGTTCTACACGATAGCCCCCTCGAAAGGCGCACGCTACTTCCTGAGCTCTTTCTCGAACACCACAACCCCCACGGTCGTGACGCTCCACCGCGGCGACGGCCAGGCGGTGCGCACACTCGAGGACAACGCCGCCCTGCGCGAACGCGCCTCGAAACTCCCCGCCAAGGAGTTTTTCAAATTCGCCACGCCCGAAGGCGACGTGCTGAACGGCTACATGATCAAACCGTTGGACTTCAACCCCATGAAGCGCTATCCGGTGCTGATGACCCAGTACAGCGGCCCGGGGTCGCAGGAGGTGGTCGACCGGTGGAGCATCGACTGGGAAGATGTGCTGGCGGCCCACGGCTATGTCGTGGTGTGCGTCGATCCGCGCGGGACGGGCGGCCGGGGCGAGGCATTCCGCAAACAGACCTACCGCAACCTGGGCGCCCTCGAAACCCGCGACCAGATCCACGCCGCACGCTTCCTGGCCACGCAGCAGTGGGTCGATCCGGCGCGCATCGGTATCTACGGCTGGAGCTACGGGGGTTTCATGGCACTGAACTGCATCCTGAAGGGGGCGGACCTGTTTAAGATGGCTATCGCCGTGGCGCCCGTGACCTCGTGGCGCTTCTACGACACCATCTACACCGAGCTCTACAACGGTCTTCCGGCCGACAACGCCGCCGGTTACGACGACAATTCGCCCCTGAACTTCGCCGGAAATCTGCGCGGCAAGCTGCTGATCATCCACGGCACGGGCGACGACAACGTCCATGCTGTCAACACCTACGCCATGGCCGCCGAGCTGACCCGCGCCGGACGGCAATTCGACATGATGCTCTACACCGACGACAACCACAGCATGGTTCCTTCGGGGCGCACGCACGTACGGCAGAAGATGATCGACTACACGTTATCGAATCTCTGACCGCGGCATTTTTGTGCAAATTTTTCCGAATTTTCCGCCCGGACTATTGCACAATGAAAAATTTATCGTACTTTTGTCACTCGGTTCTGAAAAAAATCTGCGGAAATAGCTCAGTTGGTAGAGCACAACCTTGCCAAGGTTGGGGTCGCGAGTTCGAGTCTCGTTTTCCGCTCAGGCGGCCAAGACAACGCAAGACAGCGTTAGGCCAAAAATCAAGCAAACCCTTTGAAACGATGTTTCGGAGGGTTTTTTCATGCCTTCCCCCAAGACATCACCGGACATCGAAAAGCCATTTCCGGACACCTTGGCGTCCCAAAAGTGTCCCACCGGTTCGATATGAACCTAAAAGT
>JAVBRR010000057.1:0-9434 GCA_031547705.1 Rikenellaceae bacterium
CGCGGCAAATACGTCGAGTACGACACGCGCTGGGAATTCGGCGTGCGCACCGAGTTCCGCAGCGACTACGACATCGAGGTCATCCTTGCCAAGGCCTCGCCCGAGGCTTCGCGGGAACTGAGCAAGGTGTCGGAAATGTACCGCGAGTTGGAGGGCGAAAACGCCACCCTGCCCCATATGATCCACGACCCCCTGCGCCTGCTGCGCAACCAGTTGCGTTTCATCCGCCCGTTTTACGTGGATATGGTGCGCGACGGGGTGCTGCTCTACCTCCAGAAGGGCATCGCCCCTCCCGTGGTGCCCGATATCAAGGACGTCGATCCCAAAAGGATCTACCGGCTCGCCAAAGAATATTACGACGAGAAAACCAAAAGGGCAGAAAGATTTTTGGAAATTGCCGAGTTTTGTTGCGGTAAAGATGATTACCAGTTGGCCTCTTTTCAACTTCACCAGGCTGCCGAAAACCTGCTGCATTGTGTGCGGTTGGTCTACACGCTCTACTCGCCGAAACTCCACGACCTGGAGGAGTTGTACGCATTCGACCTGAAGTTCGACAAGCGCCTGCGCAAAATTTTCCCGTACGACACGCCCCGCGAGGTCGCGATGTTCGACCTGCTGTGCGCCGCCTACATCGAGGGGCGCTACAACTCGGGCTTTGTGGTCACGACGGACGATATGGACTTCCTCATCCCCCGCGTCGAGCTGCTGCTCGCAACCGTCCGTGAAATCTGCGAAGAGCGCGTGAAATTCTACCGCACCGAAGCCTTCGCCGCTCCCCTTAATAACAAAGCAAAGTAATTGCGGCTCCAGACCGAAGCCAGCGGAGGCGCAGACGAAGTATGCAGCCCTCCGCAGCCGGGGGCTTCGGGCTGCCAGCCTTGCTTCGCAAGGCTGATTGATTTCGGCCTGATCCGAAATCACAAAAATTTCTTGGAAATGTAGCCGGAATTGCTTAAGTTTGTTGGCTCAACGACTTTTCATTCTTATTTTATCAATATGTACGTAGCGATCGCCGGCAACATCGGGAGCGGCAAAACCTCCCTGACTGAAATACTCTCGCAAAGATGCGGGCTGAAAACCTATTACGAGGATAGCAACAACCCCTACATAGGCGATTTCTACGAAGACATGAACCGCTGGTCGTTCAACCTGCAGATCTACTTCCTCGGCAGCCGCATCGGCCAGGCCGTGGGGATCCTCAACGGCGGCGAAGACCTGATACAGGACCGCACGATCTACGAGGACGCCCACATTTTCGCCGCCAACCTCCACCAGATGGGACTCATGGCCTCGCGCGACTTCGAAACCTACTTCAAGATATTCGACCTCTCGAAGCACCTCATCCCGCGGCCCGACCTGCTGATCTACCTCAAGGCCAGCGTTCCCACGCTGGTGAGCCAGATCCAGAAGCGCGGGCGCGACTACGAGATGAACATCATCGACGACTACCTCAGCCGCCTGAACGAGAAATACAACCACTGGATCGACACGATCTACGAGGGCGAGGTGATGACAGTCGATATCGACAAGGAGGATTTCGTACTCAACCCCTCGGTGCTCGACCGCGTCGTGGCGCGCATCGAGGAGATCCGGGCAGCAAAAAAGTAAGCCCGTATGCTGCCACGCCCATTCATCGACTCGCTCGGCGAGGTGCTCCCCGCCAAAGAGCGCGACCTGCTCGTCGAAGCGCTGGCGACCGAACCGCCGGTGTCGATCCGTCTGAATCCGTATAAAGTTTCCGAAAAGCCCGCAGGCGACGCCGTACCCTGGTGCCGCTACGGGATGTACCTCGACGAGCGCCCCGCGTTCACGCTCGACCCGGCGCTCCACGCCGGGGCCTATTACGTCCAGGAGGCGGGGTCGATGTTCGTCGAACACATCGTGCGCGAGGCTACGGGCGATCCCGCGGGGATGCGCATCCTCGACGTGTGTGCCGCGCCGGGCGGAAAGACCACGCTGCTGTCGACCCTCGCGGGGCTGGACGGGGTGGTGGTGGCCAACGAACCGATCCGCCAGCGCACCGCCGCCCTGGTGGACAACGTCCAGCGCTGGGGACTGGGCAATGTGGCCGTCACGTGCGCCGACCCCTCGCATTTCGCGGGGTTCGAGCACTGTTTCGACATCATATTGGTCGATGTACCCTGCTCGGGCGAGGGGATGATGCGCAAGAATCCCGAGGCCGCGGCGCAATGGAGCCAGGCCAACGTAGAACTCTGCGCCGGGCGCCAGCGACGCATCCTGGCCGACGTGTGGGACGCGCTCAAACCCGGGGGGCTGCTCATCTACAGCACCTGCACCTTCAACCGCCGCGAGAACGAGGACAACGTCCGCTGGCTGGCGCAACAGCATGACTGCGAAGGCGCTGCGGTAGCGGTGGACCCCGCGTGGGGCATCGTCGCGGGCGAGGAGTCGGGCATCCCGACCTTCCGTTTCTTTCCCCACCGCACACGCAGCGAGGGTTTCTTCGCCGCCGCAGTGCGCAAGGGCGACGCCAGGCTGAAGTACCGCGTCCCGAAACCGGTCCGCACGCCTTTCGGGGCGATCGACAAGGGGGTGTTGAGGGAATCGGCGCGCTACGTGGCCCAACCCGAATTCATGCGCTTCGAGCAGGTGGGCGAGGCCGTTTACGGCTACTACCGCGAAAGTTTCGGGCTGGTGAAACCGGTCAGCGAGTCGCTGGCGGTGATCTACTCGGGGGTGAGGCTCGGCCAGTTTTTCGGCCGCAAATTCCGCCCCGACCACCCGCTGGCGCTGTTCCACGACCTGGCCCCGGACCGTTATCCGAAAGCGGAACTCACGCTCGACCAGGCGCAGGACTACCTGCGCAAAGGCGACATCGAGCCCGGATTGCTGGCCGAGGGCATCAACCTGGTCGCCTGCGACGGGCTGCCGATCGGCTGGATCAAGCGCATCGGGAACCGCACCAACAACATGCTCCCCGCAGAATTACGCATCCGAAACCTATAATATTACACTATTTCCCGTATCTTTGCCGTTCTATTTTTTATTTGTGAAAAGATGGACCTGAATCTGAATCTGCTTCCCAATCTGGCCAACGTCGAGATCGACGACGCCAAGGCGAAAGGGTACCTGCACCGGATCCTTTCGATGATGTCGGCCTACAAGGCCGGAGTGTGGGAATACGACCCCGTATCGGGCAAAATAACCTTCCTGAACGATTTCTTCACGATCCTCGGACTGGACCGGATCGGGGTGAAGTTCGACTCGCTGGAAGGCTTCCGCCAATTCCTCCACCCCGACGACCTGCCGGCACTGGAAGTGGCCATGTCGTCGACTTCGACCACCAGCACGGTGCGTTACCGGTGTGTGAGCGGCGGCGAAACGATGTGGCTCAAAAACCATTTTTTCCGCATGCCGGGCGAGAACGGCGCCCCCGACTCGATCGTGGGATACACCACCAACGCCGAGTTGGAAGAGCGGCACGACAAGCAGTACCAGAAGCTGATCAACGCGATGCCCGACTTCATCTTCGTGTTCGACGAGAATTTCATCTTCGTGGACATCATCCTGCCCGAAGGGATGCGCCTGTTCCACACGCGCGAGGAGTTGATCGGTTCGAGCGGGCGGATGCTCTACTCACCCGAGGTGAGCGACCTGCTGGCGAGCAACATCCGCGAGTGCCTGCGCACAGGGCAGATCCGCGAACTCGAATACCACCTCGACCTGTTCGACAAACGCTATTACTGGCAGGCGCGCCTGGTGCCCGTCGAAGGCAACAAGGTCTACGCCATGATCCGCGACATCGGCGACCGCGTGCGGCGCATGGAAGAACTGCTGGCCGCACGCCTCAAGGCCGAAGAGGCCGACAACATGAAATCGGCCTTCCTGGCCAACCTGAGCCACGAAATCCGCACCCCGCTCAACGCGATAGTAGGCTTCACGGAGATCATCGCCGCCGAAAACGACCCCGCGCTCCGGGAAGAGTACATGGACATCATCCGCACCAACAACAGCGTGTTGCTGCAACTGATCAACGACATCCTCGACCTCTCGCGCATCGAATCGGGCAAGAGCGAAATGAACTTCGAGGAGACGGAGATCGCCGCTCTGGTCCGCGACGCGGAACGTACGCACCAACTCAAGGTCAAACCCGGCGTCGACCTGCGGCTCGAATTACCCGACGACAAAATAGTCGTCTACACCGACCGCAACCGTGTGACGCAGGTGTTGTTCAACCTGTTGTCGAACGCCATCAAAAATACCGACCGGGGAAGCATCACCCTGCGTGCCGAAGAAGAGGACAATTTCCTGCGTTTTTCGGTGACCGACACCGGACGCGGTATCCCCGAAGATAAACTGCGCGCTATTTTCAACCGCTTCGAGAAGATCGACGACTTTATCCAGGGCACCGGCCTGGGCCTTTCGATTTGCGAAAGCCTGGTCGAGCGCCTCGGGGGAGAGATCAGCGTGGAGTCCAAGCTGGGCGAAGGCAGCACCTTTTCGTTCACGATCCCCTACCGCCACCAACCCGAAAGTTCGGCGATAGGTACTGTGAAGGACATCGTCTTCCGCAAGAAGGTGCTCGTGGCCGAGGATTCGGAAGAGAATTACGACTACGTGCGGGGCATCCTCGAGCAGACCTACGACCTGGTCTGGGCACGCAACGGTGCGGAAGCGGTCAGTTCGTTCATCCTCGAAAAACCCGATATGATCCTGATGAACATCCAGATGCCGGTGATGAACGGTATCGACGCCGCCAAAAAGATCCGCACCATGTCGTCGACCGTCCCGATCGTCGCCGTAACGGCCAACGACTTCTACATGGAACAGCGGTGGGCGCTCGAGAGCGGATGCAACGACGTGATATCCAGGCCCTATTCTGCCACGAAACTCGAAGAGATCGTCCTCGCGTTTACCTAAACAAATTTTTCCGGCACCGTTTGTGCAGCACCTCTCTTTCCACCAAAAGATTGAGGTATGTTTGATGCTGCATGGGCGGGGCTGCTGTCCGGATCGGCCATCGTGATCGGGGCCCTGCTGGGGATCTACCTGCGAGTCAACCACAAGGTCGTCGCCGGGGTGATGGCTTTCGGCGCGGGGGTGCTGATCTCGGCGCTCTCGATCGACCTGATGGGCGAAGCGTTCGACCGGAGTCACTCGCCCCTGGTGATCAGCCTGAGCTTCCTGGCCGGCGCGCTGGTATTCGTGGGAGGCGACTACGTGATCGACCGCCACGGCGGCCACATGCGCAAAGGAGTGCACGGCCAGGCGGAAATCGCCGCATCGGCCTCGAAGAAAGACAATTCGGGGCTGGCCATCCTGCTCGGGACGCTGCTGGACGGCATTCCCGAGTCGTTCGTCGTGGGGGCTTCGATCGCTGCGGGGGGCACCTCGGGGGTGGTGTTCATCGCCGCCGTATTCCTGAGCAACCTGCCCGAGGGGATTTCGGGGACGCTGGGCATGAAGATGGCGGGAATGTCCGACCGACGGATCATGGGGCTGTGGATCGTCACACTGGCGGTCACCGTGCTGTCGTCCATGGCCGGATACGGCTTCCTGGGCGGCGCCCCTCCCGAGGTCCACGCCGCCACGATGGCTTTCGCCTCGGGCGCGATCCTGGCGATGTTGAGCGACACGATGATCCCCGAGGCGTTCCGTTTCGGCGGTCGCGGGGTGGCGCTCATCACCGTCACGGGATTCCTGCTGGCCTTTATGCTTAGTAAGATGGTCTGAGCCTACCTGCCTTCCTCGTCCAGAACGTGGGTACGGCGCTTGAGGTATTTGAGCACAAAATAGAGCACCACGGACGCGGCGCAGGCGATCCCCAGGGGCAGGCTGTAGTCATTTCCACCCGTAATAACCTGACCCAGGACGTCGAATCCGAAGAAAACGCACAACAGCGAAACCAGCCCGTTTTTCTCTTTCTTGAGCACCTTTTTCCAACTGAAGGGCAGCGTGGGGCGGACGAACAACCCCATGCGGGGGTAGAACGCCGGCGTGCGGTCGGCCCACTCCCGGTAGAATTGCCCGAATTTGCGCTCCAGAAACTGCTCCTCGGCGAACATGATCCGCTCGTAGTAGAGCCAGAAGGCGAGGCAGAACGACAGCACGAACCATTCGCTGCCGGTCAGCAGCGCCACACCCAGCCACATCAGGAAATTTCCCAGGTAGAGCGGATGGCGCACCACGGAGTAGATGCCCGTCGTGTTGACCCGTTCGGCGATCTGGCCCTGGGTGGTGTTGCGCCCCGAGGTGCCGGCGGGAGTGTAGCCCACCGTGTAACACCGCACGGCCAGCCCCGCCAGGCCGATCGCCAGGCAGACGGCCCGGTACCATCCGGTGCGCGAAATGTCGCCCAAAAGAAAATATTCGGGATGCAAAGACACATAACAATAAACGGCCACCCCGGCGCACAAAATAACCAGGGGCCACCAGCCCCGGTAGCGGAACAACCGGTTCCCCTGCCTCTCTAATTCCTGCTGCAATGCCATATGTTTCGGATTATTTAGAAATATAATTTCCAGAAAAATACCGGGCGGTTCTCGGTTTCAGGCCCGCCTCTTGCATTACAAATTTAACAAAAACCTCACGGGATGGCAGTACAGAAAGTGTTATATTTGTATAAAAATGTAAATCAGGCATGAAAACGAAAGACATAGAGCAGATCATTGCTCCGCCGCAGACGCATTGGGTAGGCAATGGATTCAAGGTCCATAACTTCTTCCCTCACATGCTTGACATTCATCGGATGAGCCCCTTCGTGCTGTTGGATTACAATGCACTGATGACGTTTCCCCCAAGCAACATTCCGCAAGGCGTGGGGCCCCATCCCCACCGGGGGATCGAAACGGTGACAATCGCCTACCAGGGAAGCGTCGCCCACCACGACAGCGCGGGACACGGCGGGGTGATCGGGCCGGGCGACCTGCAATGGATGACCGCCGGCAGCGGCGTGTTGCACAAAGAATACCACGAGAAGGCATTCAACCGTTCGGGCGGGCCGTTCCACATGGTCCAGGTCTGGGTCAACCTCCCCCGCAAATACAAAATGGTCCCACCGAAATACCAAGCCCTCCTGCGCGATGCCATACCCAGGGTCGCGTTGCCAGACAAGGCCGGGACAGTGGGCGTTATCGCGGGAAATTACGAAGGCACAGCGGGTGCCGCCTCTACGTTTTCGCCCATGGAAATGTACGACATACAACTGAAACGGGGCGGCAAGGCGACCCTGTCGCTTCCGTCGGACTACAACACCGGTATCCTGGTAGTGGACGGGATAATGCGCATGAACAACGAGTGTGTGCCGGCCGACCGTTTCGTACTCTTCCGCAACGACGGCGAGCTGATCGAATTGGAGGCGTTCAGAAAAGCGACGCTGCTCCTCCTGAGCGGGCAACCCCTTAATGAACCGGTCATTGCCTACGGTCCCTTTGTGATGAACTCACGCGAAGAGATCGTACAGGCCTACGACGATGTCAACGCAGGCAAATTCGGGCACCTGGAATGAATCCCCTGAATCGGGCATTCGGCAGAGGAAACGGGCGCGTTCGCTGATTTTATCTGCGCCGGGACGGATAATCCCGTAAATTTACGGTACAATCCGAAAATCCGAAACGGTATGAAAAAGTTATTTTTCACGACGTTGGCCTGTACGGCCGCAGTCGTAATGGCCTTGGCGCAACCCGCTCCCGGGGGCCGGGGGCCCGGCCCCCGGGCGACCCCGCAACAGGTGGCTCAACGCAAAACGCACTCCCTCTCCAAAGAGCTGGAATTGACCGACAAACAGCGCAAAAAAGTCTACAAAATCTACCTCGCACAAGCCCAGAAACTCGCTCCCGACGCCTCGTCCCATCCGGGCGGCGGTCCGTCCCGGCAGGGTTACGGTCCCGGCGGACATCCCGGTGGCTCCGGCGGTCCGATGGAGGGAGGGCGCGGTCCCGGCATGGGCGGTGGACAAAGGGGAGAGGGTCGGCCGGAAGGCATGCGTCCCCCAATGGGCGCCGAGCGGCAGGAAGGCGACAGGTCCGCGCCGGAGTTGGTCGTAGAGGAACCGACCCGCGACATCGTCCGACGCGACAAAAAAATGAAACGCATCCTCGATGCCCGGCAATACGCCCGGTGGCAAGAGCTGGAAAAATAAACTGTTCCTGAAACGACGAAAGCGATCCCCGTGGATCGCTTTCGTCGTTATTTTACTTACATTTGCATGGAATGGGAACCCGGATAGAGCGCGAAAAACGCACGGTGGCGCGAATGATCGGCATCTACTGCCGACGCAGCGAGGGCAACGCGGAGTTGTGCGGCGGCTGCCGCGAGGTGTTGGACTACGCCCTGGCACGCCTCGACAAATGCCCTTACGGCGACACCAAACCCGCGTGCAAACGCTGCAAAACCCCGTGTTACAAGTCCGCCATGCGCGAACAAATCCGCCGCGCGATGCGTTTTTCGGGCCCCCGGATGATTTTTTACGCCCCCGGCGAGGCGATCCGGCACCTGCTTAAATAACAACAAATATGGCACAGCACAACTGCGAAAATTGCCCGGTACGGGCCCGGTACGACAAAGCGCCCCGATCGCTGGTCGGAAGATTCTGGCGCTGGCACATCGGTTTCTGTCCGGGCTGGCGGGGGTACATCCGCTCGCTGGATGACGAAAAACGGCAGGAGATCCAGGAGCGGTACGCTTTGAAGAAGTCCTGACGGCAGACCCGCGTCAGGCGATACCCTCGATTTCGACCAGCAGTTCGTCGCGGCAGACGTTGGCCACCACGAACAGTTGCTCGGGGCAGGCGCATCGCGCCGCCACGACCCGGCGGGCTTCGACGGCACCGGACGCTTCGCGCACATAGACCCGAAGGCAATACAACTCGAAAGGCTTGCGCAAGGTGACACCGCTCGCGGCCATGTTCCCGGCGGAGATCAGGTGGTCGATGTTGTCGAGCGTAACCCCGGTCTGGTGCGCCACATCGGCGCCTTCGACGCTGTTCTCGCCGCGGATGGCGGCCGTCCCCGACACAAAACACACCTGCCCCAGGGAGTCGCCGACCACTTTGGCGCGCTCGAATTTGGGCGTGGTAAGGCCGGCGAGGCGTTCGTCGACACGACCGCGCAGGACCTGCCCGGAATAGCTGTGGGCGGCGATCTGCAGGGGATTGTCGACCGGCGTGACCTGCAGGTTGCCCTCGCCGGACGGCCTGGCGGCGATCAGATCGACCACCACCCCGCCCCACTCGGCGCCGATCCCCGTGGCCGAAGGATACCCCATGGGCCACGCGGTGCTGGCGTAGAATAGCGAGCGGGAGTCGTTGAAAGCCTGGTAATGCTGCACCCCGGCGGGATCGATACGAGTGATCCGCTCGATATAATTCCATTGGCGCACGATATCCGAAACCCCGAAACCCTCCCCGGCGAAGATCCTCCCCAGCGTGGCGAAGACCTCGTCGCTCTGGTTGCGGATCGGTTCGGAGGTATTGC
>JAVBRR010000123.1:0-10913 GCA_031547705.1 Rikenellaceae bacterium
TACCCCGCGGCAGGTTTTTGTAGAGCATCGCCAGGTTGTTGCGGAAATTGAGATAGGTTTTCCGGGGCGAATCGGACGGCAGCGTTCCACCGCCGAGATGGTAGACCACGCTGCGCGGCTCGACCCTCGTTCTGTATCCCTGCAACTGGGCGCGCCAGCAGAAATCGATCTCCTCCATGTGGGCGAAAAAGCGCTCGTCGAAGCCACCCAGCCGGTGGAAAACATCGGCGCGCACGGCCATCGCCGCTCCCGAAGCCCAAAATACATCGCGCGCGTCGTCGTACTGGCCCTCGTCGCGCTCCAGGGTCGAGAAGATCCTGCCACGACAGAAGGGATAGCCCAGCGCATCGATGAACCCACCACTCGCACCGGCGTATTCGAAACGCTCCCGGTCACAGTACGACAGGATTTTGGGGGCCACAGCCACCACCGACGCATCGCCCTCGAGCGCCTCGATCAACGGGGCACACCATCCGGGCGTCGTTTCGACATCGGAATTCAACAGGATATAATAATCCGCCGCGATCTGCCGCAGCGCGCGGTTATAGCCCCCCGCATAGCCGTAGTTGGCGTCCAGTCTCACGATCTCCACGCGCGGGCAAGCCTCTGCGACAAACGCCAGCGAATCGTCGGTCGAACCGTTGTCCACCACCACCACACCCACCTCCGCAGGTGTCGTAGCAACCACGCCCGGCAGGAACGTCCGCAGGTGCTCGACGCCGTTCCAGTTCAGTATCACTACCTTAACGACAGGCATAGGGTTATTCTTTGGGCGGTGTGTGTTTCCATCGGCGATGCGACCACATCCACAATTCGGGCCTGCGGCGGATCATCTCCTCCAGGCGGCGGACATAACGCTCCGTGATCTCGTACTCGGCCACAGCCTCCTCGCCGTCGAAGATCATCTCGAACGACAGGTCGTAATGGCCTATGGACGTTTTCTTTACGTCGACAAAATAGACGGGCATCCCGAACTTGACGGCGATCTTTTCGACCCCCATGAAGAAAGGCGTGTCCTGGCCGAAGAAACGAAACCAGTGGTGCACCTCGTTTTTCGGCGGCGTCTGGTCGGCGATCATGCCCAGGATCAGGCCGCGCCGGGGATGCCGGTCGCGCGAGCGGACGATGTAGCGCAGCAGGTTGTTCATCGGCACCACGTTGGCCCCGAAGCGTGTCCGCGAATACTTGTAATAGGCGTCGGCGGCCGGGTTGTGCAACGGGCGGTAGACGGCCGCCAGGTCGGAATCCGTAAACAGTTTGTAGGCCGAAAAATACTCCCACGACCCGTAGTGCGCCAGCGCCGCGATCCAATCCCTGCCCTGCGTGGCGGCGCGGTGCTCTTCGAGGTTCGTGAAGTTCACGCGCGAAAGCAGCACCTTTTTGCTGACCCCCGACAGGTCGATGGCGTCGATAAACATTTCGGCCAGGTTGAAATAAAACTCCCGCTCGATGGTGCGCAACTCCTTTTTCGTCTTTTCGGGATACGAATTCTCGAGGTTGCACCTCACGACCACCTTGCGGTATTGCGCCACGCGGTAGATCGCGAAATAGAATATCCGGCGCAACGGCCCGTAGAGGAACCAGTCGGGCAAGGCCCCCACGGTCTTGAAGGTTCCCAGCAACAGCCAATACCGGAGTTTTACGCCGAACGTCATACGCGCAGGGTGTCCATAAATTCTTTGTAAACCAGCTTGTTGGTAGCCACTATTTCGCACCCGAAAACGTAGTTGCTACCGCCGCTGTAGTCGCTCACCACGCCGCCGGCGCGCTCCACGATCAGTGCTCCCGCCGCAACGTCCCACGGCGAGAGTTTGGCCTGGCAGAAGGCCTCGAAGCGCCCGCAAGCCACATAGACCAGGTCGGCCGTGGACGATCCGAGACGGCGGATCCCGTTGGTGTTTTTCTGGTAATAAGCTACCTGCTGCAAAAACCGGTCCATCTGGTCGAGCATCAGCGAATACGAAAACCCGACGGCCACCAGCGAATTTTCGAGCGTCGCCACGCGCGACACCTCGATCCTGCGTCCGTTGAGGTAAGCATCCGAGCCCTTCCAGGCATAGAACAACTCTTTGAGCGTCACCTCGTAAACCACACCAACAACCAGTTCAGCGCCCTCCATCAGCGCAATGCTCACGCAATAAGGCGGCAGGCCGTGGATAAAATTCGTCGTGCCGTCCAGGGGGTCGATGATCCATTTCAGCGTCTCGTTCCCGCATCCGGCAGTTCCCTCCTCGGTGACGAACCCGGCGTCGGGCAACAACTTGCGCAGGGCGTCGACGATCCGCTGCTCGGCCGTCTTATCCACGTACGACACCAGGTTGTGGCGCCCTTTGAATTCGATGTCGTCGGCCGAGAAACCCTCGCGGCACGAGGCGATGTACCCGCCTGTCGCAAGCGCTATCTCGCAAACATCCTCACACAGGGCTTTATAATCCAATACGTTACTCATCATCATCTTTTTTTGTCGCCTTCGCTTTCCCGGCGACCACGATCACAAATTCGCCGCGGGGTTCCCGGGCTTCGAACACGGCGGCCACTTCCGAAAGCGTGCCGCGCACCGTTTCCTCGAACTTTTTGGTCAGTTCGCGCGAAACCGAAACCTCGCGGTCGCCGCCGAACACCTCCTCGAACTGGCGCAGGGCCTTCACAACGCGGTAAGGCGACTCGTAGAACACCATTGTCCGCGTTTCGCCGGCCAACTCCTGCAGGCGTTTGCTGCGTCCCTTTTTCTGGGGCAGGAACCCCTCGAAACAAAACCGGTCGCACGGGAAACCGCTCAGCACCAGCGCCGGAACAACAGCCGTCGCCCCGGGCAGCACCTCCACCTCGACCCCCGCTTCGAGGCACGTACGCACCAATAAAAACCCCGGATCTGAGATCCCCGGCGTACCGGCGTCCGACACCAGGGCCACGTTCTCGCCCGCAGCAACGCGCTGGGCGATCACCTGGACGGTAGCGTGCTCGTTGAATTTGTGGTGCGAAAGAAGCCTCTTTTCGATCCCCAGGTGGTGGAGCAGAAAGCCCGTGGTCCGCGTATCCTCCGCCAGGATCACATCGGCCGCCGAGAGGGTCTTCACCGCCCGCAGCGTGATGTCGTCGAGGTTGCCGATCGGCGTGGGTACGATATACAGGCGGCCCATCTACGAGAGTTTGTGTGTCAGCAGATCGACCAACAGCCTGATTCCATCGCTGTTGGGATTCCAGTCGTAATTGTCGTGTATGTAAATCAGCGCCGCCTCGAGTTTTTTGAACTCGTCGAGGCGCGCCAGGGTCTCCTCGTAACGCGCCGCATCTCCACCAAAAAGTTCGCCGATCAGCATAAACCGTTCGTTCACACCGATCGAACCGCGCAACGAGGTGATCCGCTTCGAAACGAGCTTTTCGGCCACGTCGGGCTGGTGTCCCGCTGCCGCAAAGGCATCGCCGAGGGTCGGATTGCCGTGCATCGCCTCGCCCAACGTGGGCGCATCGCCCGCCAGCGCCTCGCCGAGGGTCATCGCCGGGCGGTGGTTGGGTTCGGGTTCGGCAACCGGTTCAGACTCGGGTTCGGACTCGGGTTCGGACTCGGGAGCCGACTCTGGTTCGGGTTCAGGCCCGGTAACCAACTCAGGTTCAGCGATCGGTTCCGGCATCGGGGCTTCCTCCGGAGCGTTGGCCTGGGGCTCTTCGCCGTAGAGCGAAAGGATCGCCGCCCGGTCGGCAGCGCGGCGCTCGGGAGAGATGGCATCCGCCTCGGCCTGGGGCGAAGAAACGATGTAAGCCGCCAACTCCTGCACCAAGGCAAGTTCCTCGGTCGACGCGGTTACCGGTTCGTCCTGGCCCGGGGCGGTAGAGGCAAAGAACACCTCGTCGTAAACCGCGACCAACTTCGTCAGCACCAACTGTTTCTCGAGCTCCGAAATTTCGCCCGTGGCCTGCCAGACCTCTATGATTTTCTCTATGCGGGACAAACTTTCCCGGATATTTTCCAATTTCATACGTTCACGCAAATTTGGTCAAAGTTACGGTTTTCGTATCGAAAATACAACTGGTAAGAGAAAAAAGCAGTCGGAACAATCCGGCGAAAGGACAAAAACGGCCGCAAAAAGAGTTGGACGATCAAAAATTTTAGTTAAATTTGTGGCCCGCTTAGGAACTATTATCTAATATTTTTATCAAAGATTGCATTATGACACGTACCGTTACCGCCCCCCTGCGCATAGGTGTTTTTTACGACGGCAACTTCCTGCTGCACACCTCGAACTACTACAATCACATCCATTCCGTCCATAGCCGCCTGAGCATCGCCGGGCTGCACGAATTCATCCGGCACGAGGCGGCCGCCAGCGAGGGCATCGCCCCCCGCTATTGCCACATCACCGAGGCGCACTACTTCCGCGGGCGCATCAATGCCATGGAGGCGTCCCAGCGGGGCAGCCAGCTCTACAACGACCGCGTCTTCGAAGACATCCTCATGGCCGAAGGCATCCAGACCCACTTCCTTCCCCTGCGCAACCTCTCCGGAAAGAAAGAAGAGCGCGGCATCGACGTGTGGCTGTCGCTCGAAGCGGCCGAGATGGCGCTGCTGGGCAAAATAGACGTCGCGGTGCTGATCATTTCCGACACGGACTACGTTCCCCTGTTGCGCAAACTCTCCGCTTGCGGAACCCGCGTGATGCTGCTCAGCTGGGAATTCGAATACCAGAACGACGACGGGGCGAGGATCGTGACCAAAACCTCGCACGAACTGCTCGGGCTGGCCAGCCACCCCCTGGCGATGCACAAGATCATAGACGAAGGGCTGGAAGCAGGCGACCCCCTGATCGGCAACCTGTTCGTGGGCAGCGAAACGCCCTATGCCAGACCGGCCGAAGACGTACGCATCGTGAGCGAAGTACTCAGCCTGAAAGCCGGCTACGGATTCATCAAATACCAGAACAACAACCTATATTTCAGTTTCCAGGATTTCACGGGCGAGGCCGGCGAGTTGGAAGCAGGCGACAGGGTAGAATTCAACATCGTCCGCAACCCGGCCAAAAACCAGGACGTCGCCAGAAATGTCGTGAAAATTCAACCCACCACCCAACCTTAACCATACTATCAGATAATGTCCCTTCAATGCGGTATAGTCGGATTGCCCAACGTCGGTAAATCTACCCTTTTCAACTGCCTGTCCAACGCCAAAGCCCAGGCAGCCAATTTCCCTTTCTGCACCATCGAGCCCAACGTGGGGGTGATTACCGTTCCCGACGAGCGGCTGATAAATCTCGCGAAGATCGACAACCCAAAAAAAGTGACCCCTACGACCATCGAGATCGTCGACATCGCGGGTCTGGTCAAAGGCGCGTCGAAAGGCGAGGGCCTGGGCAACAAGTTCCTGGCCAACATCCGCAACACGGACGCCATCATCCACGTTCTGAGGTGCTTCGAGAACGGCAACATCACCCACGTCGACGGCAGCGTCAACCCCGTGAGGGACAAGGAGATCATCGACACCGAGCTGCAGCTCAAAGACCTCGAAACGATCGAGAACCGCATCGGCAAGATCCGCAACCAGGCCACCACCGGGGGCGACAAAAACGCCAAACGACTCTACGAGATATTGTTGCAATACAAGGCCACGCTCGAACAGGGGCTCTCGGCGCGTACGCTCGACATAGACAAGGAAGACCGCAAACTGGTGGCCGACCTGTGCCTGCTGACCGAAAAACCGGTCCTTTACCTCTGCAACGTCGACGAGGCGAGTGCCGTGGCGGGCAATGCCCACGTCGAAGCCGTCCGCGCGGCCATTGCCAACGAACACGCGGAGCTGCTGGTGGTTGCCGCCGCCATGGAGGCCGACATCGCCGAACTCGAAAGCTACGACGAGCGCCAAATGTTCCTCGAAGATGCGGGACTCAGCGAGTCGGGTGTCAGCCGCCTGATCCGCTCGGCCTACGCGCTGCTCGACCTGGAAACCTATTTCACCACCGGCGAGCCCGAAACCCGCGCCTGGACCTACTCCAAAGGGACCAAGGCCCCGGCCGCAGCAGGGATCATCCACAGCGATTTCGAGCGCGGCTTCATCCGCGCCGAGGTGATCAAATACGCCGACTACACCGCGTTGGGCAGCGAAAAGGCGTGCCGCGAGGCGGGTAAGATCGCCATCGAAGGCAAAGAATACACGGTGCAGGACGGCGACATCATGCACTTCCTTTTTAACGTCTAACGACCATGGAGAAACGAATCAGGGTGCGTTTCGCACCGAGTCCCACGGGACCGCTGCATATGGGGGGCGTCCGCACGGCCCTCTACAACTACCTTTTCGCGCGGCGTCACGGCGGCGATTTCATCCTGCGCATCGAAGACACCGACTCCCAACGGTTCGTCCCGGGGGCGGAGGAATACATCGCCGAGGCACTCCATTGGTGCGGCATCGACCCCGACGAGGGCGTCGTGCAGGGTGGTCCACACGCCCCCTACCGCCAGAGCGAGCGCAAAGAGATATACCTGCAGTACGCCCTGCAACTGGTTGCCTCGGGCGACGCCTACTACGCCTTCGACACCCCCGACGAGCTCGACGCCCTGCGCGCCGAAGCGGAGGCAAAAGGCGACACTTTCACCTACAACGCCGCCTGCCGCAGCATGCTGAACAACTCGCTGCGGTTCGGCACCGAAGAAACCGCGGCCAAGATTGCCGCCGGCGAGCGCTGGGTGATCCGTTTCCGGATGCCCGAGTCGGAGGAGGTCGCAATGAACGACCTGATACGCGGCGAAGTGGTTGTAAATACCTCCACGTTAGATGATAAGGTTTTGTATAAATCGTCGGACGAGCTGCCTACCTACCACCTGGCCAACATCGTCGACGATCACCTGATGGAGATATCGCACGTCATCCGTGGCGAGGAGTGGCTGCCGTCGCTGCCGTTGCACTACCTGCTCTACCGCGCCCTGGGATGGAGCGGCACGCAACCCCTGTTCGCCCACCTGCCCCTGCTGCTCAAACCCACCGGCGGCGGCAAACTCAGCAAGCGCGACGGCGACAAGATGGGATTTCCGGTCTTTCCCCTGCGCTGGGAAGCCCCCACGGGTGAGGTTTCGCGCGGCTACCGCGAGGACGGCTATTTCCCCGAAGCGTTCATCAACATGCTCGCGCTGCTGGGCTGGAACCCGGGTACGGAGCAGGAAATTTTCCCGCTCGACGAGCTGGTCGAACTGTTCTCGCTCGACCGTGTGAGCAAGTCGGGCGCGCGTTTCGATCCCGAAAAAGCGAAATGGTTCAACGCCCAATACCTGCGCGCGAAAAGCGACGAAGAGCTGGCCGCGCTGTTCCTGCCGATCCTGCGCGAGAAGGGCATCGACGACGTGTGCGTCTTTCTGGCTGCACGCGTGGTGCGGATCGTCAAGGAACGCGCCACGTTTGTGAGCGATTTCTGGGAGTTGTCGCACTACCTTTTCGTGGCACCTACCGAATACGACCCCAAGGCGGTCGAAAAGTTCTGGAAAGGCGAAAACCCCGCGCGGATCGCCGAAATGTGCGGTATCCTGGAAGCGATAGGCGATTTCACGGCCGCGAACATCGACCGCGCGCTCCACGACTGGATAGCAGCCAAAGAGTATCCGATGGGACAGGTGATGAACTCGTTGCGCCTGGCGATCGTGGGCGAGAGCAAAGGCCCCGGAATGGCCGACGTGTGCGAGATCCTCGGCAAGGAGGAAACCCTCGCCCGCCTGCGCCGCGCCCTCGGCGAATTAGGAAAATAACAACTTCACAAGCCCCCGTTTCTCTTTACCCGACAGATTGGATACCAATATCTTCGGGGTCATCAGCAGGGCATACGACACCCGGAAGAAGCCGTAGGCAAGGGGGTTGTAATATTTCTTGATATACAGTATCGTGCTGGTCATCGAATACGTGCGGCGCGCGTAAGACCATCCGTTATCGGCATATTCCCCGCCGCCCTCGAGGTGTACGATCCTCGGACCGGGGATCACCGTCCGCCGGTAACCCGCCAGGGCCATGCGGCGCTGCAGGTCCATCTCCTCGCAGTACATGAAGAACCGCGGATCGAACACCCCGATCGCATCCAGCACCCTGCGCGGGACGAACATATCGGCGCCCAACACAAAATCGACATCCAACGGGCCGTAGACGCCCGGCCACTTCACCGTCGTTCGGCGCAACCGGTAGACATAGGTGCTCAGTATCCATCCCAGCGTGTTGCACAGGGTGGAGAAGTTGTTGTACGAGTTGTTCGGCTCACCGTCGACGGACTCCAGCATACATCCCACACACCCCAAGCGTTCGTCGCTCGCCTCGGCATAATCCAGCAGCAGTTTGATCGCATTGTTGCGCAGCAGCGTGTCGGGGTTGAGCAGAAACAGGTATTTGCCCGAGGCCGCCTCGATCCCCAGGTTGTTGGCAACCCCGAAACCCGAATTATAGCCACTCTCGACCAGCTGCACCTGTGGAAACTGGGCGCGCAGCATATCCGCCGTGCCGTCCGACGAAGCGTTATCGACAACTATGACCTCATACACCACGCTTGAGGTCTGCGCCTCGATCGAAGCGATGCAGTCCCGCAGCAGTTCCCGCGAATTATACCCTACTATGATAACCGAAACATCCATTACAATCCGAATAAATTCCTTACCCTTTTCACGTCGACGATCCGCAAGGCATAAAGCGCCCCGGCGTACATCGCCAACCACAACAACCCTTTCAGCGCACCCTGCGCGATATAAGCAACCCTATCCGCCCCCATATCGCCCACAAAATCGATGTCCACAAACCACAGCACCCCGTACGCCGCCAATCCGACCAGCGTCGGGGCGGCAAACTCCCGGAAAACGCGCCACGAGCGCAGCCCCAGCACCTTTTCGTTAAAATAGAAATAATAAAAACATTGCTGGATAAGCACATACACAAAATAACCCGTGACAGCCGAACCGACCCCCAGCCAGCGACACAGCGCCGCGTTCACCGCCATCGAAACCACACAGGCCACCGCCGTGCTGTAGACCAGCATGCGGGTCTTCCCGGTCGCCAGCACCAGGCTCGCAACGGGCGAATTGTACAAACTGACCAGCAACGTGAAACACCACAGCACCAGCCACTGCCGGAGGTAGGCATACCCCGGCCCCACATACGCGCCCAACAGTTCCCCGGCGCACAGCATTACGGGAATGCACAGCGCCGTAACGACCACCGAAGCGTAGCGCGTGCCTTCGTAAGCGAAGAGTTCGATCTTGGCCCTGTCGCCCTGCGCGACCGCCTTGGACGATTTGGGCAACAGGATCGATATCAATATCCCACCGAGCGAGATGATCACCACGGGAAAGACCTCGATGATGCGGTACTGCGACAGGATCCCGATCCCCTCGTCCGAAAAGATCCCCAGGATAATGGGGCGCGACCGCAACGCCGTGATCTGGAAAACGCTCATCGCAAAGATCGCCAGGCTGTAGCGCAACACCACGCCGAACTCATCCCAATGGAACGCGGGTGTGAAACTGCGGACCAGCCCCGCACGGCGGCAAGCGACGTAATAAGGAACGATCACCGCGCTGCCGATCAGCGTCAGGGCGAAGAAATAGCGGTTCAGCCCCAGGCCGAATTGCAATACCGCAAATACCAGCGTCAGTTCAAGCAACGATTTGGCCACCAGGACTTTTTGCGTGACAGCGATCTTTTCGTCGGCGACCAGCAGTTGATTAAAGACCGACCCGCACCAATTCACTACCGCGAACAGCGCCAGGATCAGCAGCGAAACCCGGAAGTCGGCGAACTGCGCAGGCGTGAGCACGAACCACCCCTCGCCAAAAAATGCCACCACGATCAGGATCAGGGCGTTCAACAGGCCGATGATCCCGTAAAAACTCAGGCTCGTGCGCGCCACGCGGTCGATCATCCCCTCGCGGCCCTCGCTGCGCCACTGCGCGAAATACTTCACCGCCCCCGTGTTGATCCCCAGGTCGAGCAGCGCCATGTAGGCGTTGGTGGCGATCGCCAGGGTCAGCACGCCGTAGTTTTCGATCCCGTAGAATTTCAACAGCAAAGGTAGCGACACAAAACCCACCACCGCCGAAACGATCCTTGCCGCAGCGCTCCAGAAAAACGACGATATGTAGTAATTACCCTTCACTCTTCACCAACGACGACAGACGGCCGATCTGCCCGATAAGCTCATCCTTCGAAAGTTCCCACCACCGCGTGGCCTCGAGCCGTGCGATGGCTTCGGCATCGAAACGCCTGCCGATCACCCGGGCGGGATTGCCCGCGACGATCGTGTAGGGCTCGACATCCTTGGTCACCACGCTTCCCGCGCCGATCACCGAGCCGCTCCCGACGCTCATCACCCCGGGCAGGATGATCGCATTGGCCCCGATCCACACGTCGTGGCCAATTTCCAGGTGGGGACGCGACAATTTATCTTCGCTGACATACCCCATCGAGGGGTTGTACAACAGGGGATGCATCGTGAAACGGTCGGTCGGGTGGTTGGCGCGGAAGATCCTCACCTCCGAGGCCACCGAGCAATAGTTGCCGAAACGCACACCCGCGGGGATCCGCGACAGGTCGAAGCAGCCCCCGTAGGTGCCATACCCCACCTCTATGTCGTAAAATTCGCGGTAGATCCGGCGCAAGGTCGGCGAAAACGCCTCGCCGCCCTCCGCGCGCGCGGCGATCTTCGCGATCCGCCGGCGCACGAAACCAATCCCGATATATTTATAAAACCAATACCACATCATATCAACGGTTGTTTCTACGCCGCGAACGCCTGACCGCTCCCGCCGTAACCTTCAGCCCCTCGAAAAACGAGGCATATTTCATCAATCCCGCCAGTCCCACGCCCCGCAACCGGAAAATGCCCCCGGACAACAGATGAATGGGCAGAAGTTTGTACCCCGCATAGATCCGCCTCTGGTACTGATAGGGCTGCATCTTCGCGATC
>JAVBRR010000088.1:0-5421 GCA_031547705.1 Rikenellaceae bacterium
GGCGAACAGCAACCCGCAGGCCCCTTCGAAGTGGTCGAGACCGCGCGCTACTGCGAAGAGGACGGATTCGAGGTCGTCGAGCGGCCCGCGGCGCAACCCGCGGCGGACGGTTGGGGCGAGGTCGCCGCCGGGATGATCGGCGCGGGCGGAGTGACCCTCTCGGACGGCACCCCCGAAGGCACCGAGGTCGTGCAGGCCGCTCACCGCGACGCGACGTTGGACGAAGAACAGATCGACAACACGACATACGACCCTACGCTCGAACTCCCGAAATACCAGCGGCCCCCGGTCGAGATCCTCGAAGACCACCGCGTCGAGGTGCAGGTCACCGAGGAGGAATTGCGTGAGAACAACAAGCGCATCGTCGACACGCTCAAGAACTTCGGCATCGGCATCGGAGGGCCGGTCAAGGCCACCGTCGGGCCTACGGTGACCCTCTATGAGATCATCCCCGCCCCCGGCGTGCGCATTTCGAAGATCAAGAACCTGGAGGACGACATCGCCCTGAGCCTCTCGGCCCTGGGCATCCGCATCATCGCCCCCATGCCCGGCAAAGGCACCATCGGCATCGAAGTGCCCAACAAGGACAAGGAGATCGTGTCGATGTACTCGGTCGTGCGCTCGCAGAAATTCCAGGAGTCGCCCTACGACCTGCCCGTCGTGCTGGGCAAGACGATTCAGAACGAGACCTTCACCATCGACCTGGCCAAGATGCCCCACCTTCTCGTCGCGGGAGCTACCGGACAGGGTAAGTCCGTGGGCTTGAACGCCATCATCACCTCGCTGCTCTATAAAAAACACCCGGCCGAGCTGAAATTCGTGCTGGTCGACCCCAAAAAGGTCGAGCTGACGCTCTACCAGAAGCTCGAACGCCACTTCCTGGCTAAGCTGCCCGGCGAGGACGACTCGATCATAACGGACACCCACAAGGTGGTCTACACGCTCAATTCGCTGTGCATCGAGATGGAACAGCGTTACGCGTTGCTGCGCCTGGCCGAGGTGCGCCACCTGACGGAATACAACGAGAAATTCACCGCGCGCAAGCTCAACCCCAACAGGGGGCACAAATACCTGCCCTACATCGTGGTGGTCATCGACGAGTTCGCCGATATGATCATGACGGCCGGCCGCGAGATCGAAACCCCCATCGCGCGCCTGGCGCAACTGGCCCGCGCCGTGGGGATCCACCTGGTGATCGCCACGCAGCGCCCCACGACCAACATCATCACGGGCACGATCAAGGCCAACTTCCCCGCCCGCATCGCTTTCAGGGTGGTGTCGCTGATCGACTCGCGCACGATCCTCGACCAGTCGGGCGCCAACCAGCTGATCGGGCGCGGGGATATGCTCGTGTCGACGGGCAGCGACCTGATCCGGGTGCAGTGCGCCTTTGTGGACACGCCCGAGATCGAGCGCATCACCGAATTCATCGGCAACCAGCGCGGCTACGGTTCGGCATTCGAATTGCCGGAGTACGTTCCCGAGGACGGGGGCGCCGGGGTGAAGAACGCCGATATGAGCCAGATCGACGCGATGTTCGAAGATGTGGCGCGCTTCATCGTGCAGCACCAGCAGGGGTCGACCTCGGCCATCCAACGCCGCTTCTCGATCGGTTACAACCGTGCCGGAAGGATCATGGACCAGGTCGAAACGGCCGGGATCGTGGGACGCGCCGAAGGGAGCAAACCGCGCGAAGTGTTGATCACAGACATGCAGAGCCTCGAAATGCTGTTGGGGCAGATAAAATAATTGAGAATGAAAAAATTGCTTGTAGTTTTACTGGTGTCGCTCTCGGCGGTCGTTGCGCGGGCCGATGCCCGTTCGTCGGAGTTGCTGGCGCGTTTGCAGCAGACCTTGAAATCGTACAAAGGGTACGAGGTGGCGTTTTCGGGCTACGCTTTCGGGCTGGATGCCGTCGCCGGGCGCTGCGTGGTGAGCGGCGACAAGTACTACCTTTCGCTGATGGGCGTGGAGGTTTTCAGCGACGGCAAGCTCAAATACGAGGTCTATCCCCAGACCCGCGAGGTGCACATTAACAAAGTCGACCCCAAAGACCGCGACATTTCGTCGAACCCCGCCAAGGCGTTCGACTACCTCGACGGCTTCTTTACGCACAGCTACCTCGGCACGGAAACCTACCGTGGGGTGAAATGCGAGGCGGTGGAGCTCCGGCCCACGAAAACCGCGTTCTACAAAGCCCTCAAACTCTACATCGACTCCTCGACCGGCCTGCCAGCCGGAGTGGTCTACAACAACGAGATTTCGGCCGAAAGCATCGATGTGAAGATCACCAAACTCGCTGAGCTAAAGACCGTCGATCCAGGGGTGTTCGCCTTCGATAAGAGCAAGTACAAGGATTACGATGTGATCGATTTCCGGTAGGAAAAAATAATAAAAAAATCCCGTTGAGGGATTTTTTTATTCCATAAAAAGTCAGTACCTTAGCGGAGTTATAGCCGGGAGGTGAATGACTTTCGGATGAATACATAAGTTATTGAATTTCAAGTAATGTCGGAAGAAGGAAAAGTTATCAGGATCAATATTGAGGAGGAGATGAAAAGCGCCTACATCGATTATTCGATGTCGGTGATCGTATCTCGCGCGTTGCCCGACGTAAGGGACGGGCTCAAGCCGGTGCACAGGCGGATCCTGTACGATATGAGCAACGAGTTGAACCTCTACTCGGACAAGCCCCACCGCAAGTCGGCGAGGATCGTCGGGGACGTGCTCGGTAAGTTCCACCCCCACGGCGACTCGTCGGTTTACGAAGCGATGGTGCGCATGGCCCAGGAGTGGAGCATGCGTTATCCGCTGGTCGACGGCCAGGGTAACTTCGGCTCGGTCGACGGCGACTCGCCCGCGGCGATGCGTTACACCGAGGCGAGGATGAAGAAGATCGCCGACGAGGTGATGGCCGATATCGAAAAAGACACGGTCGACTTTCAGCCCAACTTCGACGAAACGATGCAGGAGCCCACGGTGCTGCCCACCAAGATCCCTCTGCTGCTGGTCAACGGCGCGTCGGGGATCGCCGTCGGGATGGCGACCAACATGGCGCCCCACAACCTGGGCGAGATCGTCGACGCGACGTGTGCCTACATCGATAACAACGAGGTCGAAGTCGCGGACCTGCTGAAATATGTCAAGGCCCCCGACTTTCCGACCGGCGGGATCATTTACGGTTACGAGGGCGTGCGCGAGGCGTTCGAAACGGGTCGCGGCAGGGTGGTTATGCGCGCCCGCACCGAAATCGAACATACCCACAGCGGACGCGAGTGTATCGTGATCACTGAAATTCCCTACATGGTCAACAAGGCGGAGATGATCCGCAAGATCGCCGACATGATCAACGAAAAGAAGATCGAGGGGATCTCGTACATCAACGACGAGAGCGACCGCAACGGGATGCGTATCGTGATCATTATCAAGCATGACGCCGTTGCGAATGTGGTTCTCAACACGCTTTACAAATACACCGCACTACAGTCCACTTTCGCGGTCAACAATATCGCCCTGGTGGACGGACGGCCCCAGCAGCTGAACCTGCGGGACCAGATCAAATATTTCGTCCAGCACCGCCACAAGGTCATCGTGCGCCGTACGCGCTACGATCTGGCGCAGGCCGAAAAGCGGGCGCACATCCTGGCCGGTTTGCTGATCGCGCTGGACCACATCGACGAGATCATTGCGATCATCCGCGGGTCGGACACGCCCGATGCGGCCAAGGCACAACTGATGGAGCGTTTCGCCCTGACCGAAGTGCAGGCCGCGGCGATCATCGACATGAGACTGCGCGCCCTGACGGGGCTCGAACGCGGCAAGATCCAGGCCGAGTACGACGAGCTGATGGGCAAGATCAAGTACTTCAACGAAGTCCTCGCCAGCGAAGAGTTGCAGATGGAGATCATCAAGACCGAGCTGCTGGAGATGAAGGAAAAGTACGGCGACGAGCGCCGCAGCGAGGTGGTATTCAGCGCCGAAGAGTTCAATCCCGAAGACTTCTATGCCGACGACGAGATGGTGATCACCATTTCGCACCTGGGCTACATCAAGCGTACGCCGCTCACCGACTACCGCACCCCGAACCGCGGAGGGGTGGGGGCCAAGGGCAGCGCCACGAGGGACGAAGACTTCATCGAGCACATCTACGTCACGACGATGCACAACACGATGCTGTTCTTCACCGAGAAAGGCCGTTGCTACTGGCTGAAGGTATACGATATTCCCGAGGGTGCACGTTCGTCTAAAGGACGCGCCATCCAGAACGTGATCCAGATCGAGCCGGACGACAAGGTGAGGGCCTACATCAATGTCCGCCACCTCAACGACAAGGAATACGTGAACAACAACTACATCATCATGGCCACGCGCGAGGGGATCATCAAGAAGACGAGCCTCGAAGCCTATTCGCGTCCGCGCCAGGTGGGGGTCAACGCCATCACGATCAAGGAGGGCGACCAACTGATCGACGCCAAGCTCACCAGCGGCCAGGCCGAGGTGATGCTGGCCGCCCGCGACGGCAAGGCTATCCGGTTCAACGAGAGCATAGTAAGGGCTATCGGACGCACGGGTGCCGGCGTGAAGGGGATCAACATCGAGGAGAGCGACGCCGTGGTCGGTATGATTTGTGTGGAACCCGACAGCAAGAACGATATCCTGGTGCTGAGCGAAAACGGTTACGGCAAACGCACCGACCTGGACGCTTACCGCATCACCAACCGGGGAGGCAAGGGTGTGAAGACCATACAGGTCACCGAAAAAACCGGCAAGCTGATCTCGATCCAGTCCGTCAACGACGACAGCGACCTGATGATCATCAACCGCAGCGGGATCACGATCCGCACCGCCGTGTCGAGCATCCGCCTGGCCGGCCGGGCTACCCAGGGAGTCAGGATCATCAACCTGCGCAACGGCGACTCGATCGCTTCGGTGATGGCCGTCCCGGGGAACGAAGATGCCGAAGAGCAGGTTACCGAGATTATGGAAACGCCTGAAAACCAAAATGCAGAAACCAACCAATCCACTGAAAATAATTAACAACCTTAAAAAACACTGATATGAAACGGATCTTTTTGTTTGCAACGATCGCCCTTCTCTCTGTCGGCTACGGTGCGCACGCACAGGCAGTGAAGGTAGATGAAGAAGGTTTGAAGACTAAGTTGACCAAATCGGACGAGGATATCGCCAACCCCAAGAAGAATGTCAAGGCAGCTACCTGGATCGAACGCGGCAAAGCTTACGAGGAAGCGGCTATGGCTTACACGAAAGGCGCATACAAGGGCATGGATAGAAAAACGGCCGACCTGATGCTGCAGGGAAAGAGCAAGGCCAAGGAAACCGAGAAGAAGGTTGGTAACTCGACCTTTGCCGTAGTGAAGTACGAGAACCTTACCGCCTATTTCAGCAACAGCGCGCTGGCCT
>JAVBRR010000046.1:0-3529 GCA_031547705.1 Rikenellaceae bacterium
GATCGCCCGCGCCCTGGTTCTGCACCACGCGCAGTTTCGACACGGCGTAATTTTCGAATTTGTAGTCGTAACGGTCCATGTGGTCGGGCGTGATGTTCATCAACACGGCGATGTCGGCCCGAAAGTCGTACATGCCGTCCAGTTGGAAACTGCTCAGCTCGACCACGTACCAAGCCCGGTCGTGCGTGGCGACCTGGTAGGCCAGCGAATCGCCGATATTGCCCGCCAGCCCGGCGTCGTAGCCCGCGTCGGTCAATATTTTATGGATGAGCGTGGTGGTGGTCGTTTTGCCGTTCGATCCGGTGATCACGATCGTGCGCGCGTGGGTGTAGCGTCCCGCCAGTTCGATCTCCGAAATGACGGGAATGCCCGCCTCGCGCACTGCCCGCACAACGGGCGCCGTGTCGGGGATGCCGGGGCTTTTGACCACCTCGTCGGCGCGCAATATCTTTTCCAGCGTGTGTCCGCCCTCTTCGAAAGGGATGCCGCGTTTGATCAAATCTTCGCGGTAGCGCGCGGGGATCGCCCCGCCGTCCGAAAGGAAGACGTTGATGCCTTTCGTTTGCGCCAAAACGGCCGATCCCCAGCCGCTTTCGCCTCCGCCCAGTACTGCGATCATCGGAATAACCAGCTTTTACGGTAAACGAATATCAACACCCCGAGCGCCAGGAACACGATGGCGATCACGCGGTTGGCCGTGGCCTCGCCGTTGCTGCTGATGAACTCGATCCAGTTGACGATCCCGAAAAAGACGCACAGCCCCGCGCCGAACAGGCGCTTTGGGGTCATCTCGTCCGGATCGAACAGGTAATCTTTTATTTTCTTGAACACTCCCATCGGTTTAGCGGATCTTAAGGGTTACGAGCGTCACCGCGGCCAGCAGGATCTGCACGATGATCATCCTTACGACGATCTTCGACTCGAAGAAGCCGCGCTTCTGGTAGTGGTGGTGCAGCGGCGACATCAGGAACACGCGGTGCGCCTGGGCGTATTCCAGCCCGAAACGCTTGCGGCGGTATTTGAATACCGAGGTCTGGACGATCACCGAGGCCGTCTCGGCCAGGAACACCCCGCACAGGATCGGCAGCAGCAGTTCGGTGCGGATCATCAGCGCCATCACGGCGATGATGCCCCCGATGGCGAGCGAACCGGTGTCGCCCATAAAAACCTGCGCCGGGTAGCAGTTGTACCAGATAAAACCTATGAGCGCCCCGGCCATCGCCCCGGCGTAGACCACCAGCTCGCCCGTGCCTGGCAGATACATAAGATGCAGATAATCAGAGTATAATAGATTGCCGGATAGGTATGCCAGTATCCCCAGCACCACCACGATCACCGCCGAGATCCCCGCCGCGAGGCCGTCGAGGCCGTCGGTGAGGTTGGCCCCGTTCGAGACCGAGACGATCACCAGCGTGGCGACGGCGATATAGACCAGCAGGGTCAGCAGGTCGGCCGTCTTGCCTTCGCCCGGCACGAGCCAGCGGTAGTCGAACTCGTGGCCCTTGACGAAGGGGATGGTGGTGGTGGTGGGTTTCGCGGCCGGGGCGATGTAGATCGTGCGATTGGCCTGCGCGTCGTGGACGGTCGTGATATTGGCCTGGTTGGGGTTGCGGTTGTAGGTCTCGCGCGTGACGACCTGCTTTGAGCAACACATGGTCACGCCCACGATAATGCCCAGACCGACCTGGCCGGCCACTTTGAGACGGCCTTGCAGCCCGTCCTTGTTGCCCTTGATCTTCTTGAGGTAGTCGTCCACGAAGCCGATCACCCCGAGCCATACGGTCGCGACGATCATCAGTTGGACATAGACGTTGCGCAAATCGCCCAGCAGCAGGATCGGCACCAGGATCGCCAGCAGGATGATCAGGCCCCCCATCGTCGGGGTGCCTTTTTTGGCCAACTGTCCTTCGAGGCCCAGGTCACGGATCTGTTCGCCCATCTGCATGCGTTGCAGCAGGCGGATGATGCGCTTGCCGAAGACCATCGCGATCAGCAGCGCGAGGATCACCGCCCCGCCGCCGCGGAACGAAAGGTATTGGAACATCCCCGCGCCGGGAATGTCGAAATGGTGCTGGAGGTACTCGACCAGGTGGTATAACATTTATCTGAGGTTGAATAGGTTCGTAATTTCTTCGCGGTCGTCGAAGTGGTGTTTTACCCCGTTGATCTCCTGGTAATTCTCGTGGCCTTTGCCGGCGATCAGGATGATGTCGCCCGGTGCGGCGAGTGTCGCCGCCGTACGGATCGCCTCGCGGCGATCGGTGATCTTCAGGTATTTATAGGTCGGGTCCAGCCCGGCGATCATATCCGCGAGGATCGCCTCGGGGTCTTCGCGGCGGGGGTTGTCGCTCGTGAGGATCGCCATGCCGTTGCCCGCCGAGGCGGCGATCCGCGCCATCACGGGGCGTTTGGCTGCGTCGCGGTTGCCGCCGCAGCCCACCACCACGTAGAGTTTCTGGTCGGGGGTGCGGATCTCGTTGATCGTGTCGATCACGTTCTGCAATGCATCCGGCGTGTGGGCATAGTCGACGATCGCCATCACGCCTTCCGCCGAGCGCACCGCCTCGAAACGGCCGTGCACGGCTTTGAGCGAACTCAAAATCCGGAGTACCTCGCTGCGTTCCGCGCCCAATTCCACGGCCGCGCCGTAGATCCCCAGCACGTTGTAGGCGTTGAAGCGCCCGATGAAGGGCACCCACACCTCGCGGCCGTCGATCGACAGCAGCATGCCGTCCATGTGCGTTTCGAGGATCTGGGCGTGGTAGTCCGAGGGGCTTTTGAGGGCGAACGTGCGTACCCTCGCCCGGCAGTTCTGGGTCATCACCCGCGCGTTGCGGTCGTCGCCGTTCACCAGCGCGAAGGCGTGGCCAGGCAACCCGTCGAAAAAGAGTTTTTTTGCACGGATATACTCGGCGAACGTGCCGTGGTAGTCCAGGTGGTCGTGCGTGATGTTGGTGAAAATGCCCCCGGCGAAGGTCAGGCCCCCGATGCGCCCTTGCACGATGCTGTGCGAGGAGACCTCCATGAAGCAGTAGTCGCACCCCCGGTCGACCATTTCGGCCAGCAGGTGGTTGAGGGTGATCGCGTCGGGGGTGGTGTGGGTGGCGGGCAGTTCGTCGGTGTCGACCTTGTAGACCACGGTCGAGATGAGGCCCGCGCGGTAGCCGAGAGCCCGGAACAGGTCGTAGAGCAGTGTGGCGGTGGTCGTCTTGCCGTTGGTGCCGGTCACCCCGACGAGCGAGAGTTTCCTTGAGGGGTTGTCGTAAAAATTAGCGGCCATCTTCCCGAGTGCTGCGGAGGTGTCTTTCACCACGACGAATTCCACCGCCGGGTCGGGCGCGGCGGGCAATTCTTCGCACACGATGGCCGCTGCGCCCCGCTCGATGGCGGCGGCGATGTAGGCGTGCCCGTCCGAAGCCGCGCCCCTCACGGCGAAGAAAAGCCCCCCCTTTTCGACCGCCCGCGAGTCGAGGGCGAGCGAACTGATCGAGGGGTCGCCCGGGCCCGTGCGCGAGAGGACGGCCACTTC
>JAVBRR010000097.1:0-3847 GCA_031547705.1 Rikenellaceae bacterium
CGTGTGCGACATCGAGCGCGACGAGTTCCAGATTCCCGTGCTGATCCGCAAATACCTGCAAATGAGCAGCAGCGTGCTGGCGTTCAACGTCGACCACGACTTCCGCGACGCGCTCGACGCCCTGATCCTGCTCGACCTCAAGCACATCCCCGACGAAAAGATCGCCATGTTGTCCAAGGAGATCACCGAAATCGACGTGGTGGCGCGCTTCAAAAAGGTGCACTGAGCACACTCGGTTTCTTCTAATGCACTTTTTTGTGTCCTGCGGCTATGATGGGACCTGCTCCCGATTGCAGCCAGCGGGCGCTGACCGACGGAAAGCAACTGCATACGATGCCGGCCGCACGGGAGGAGAACTCCTCGGCGCCGAAATATATCGCTTCGAGCATTTTGCGGTCGGCGTTGCCGGGCGCCAGGCCGAGGGTGTTGAGAAAAGTTTCGAAATCCATTTCGGCCAGGTAGAGGACGTAGCGCAGGCGCGAGCCGTCCTGGGAGTAGAAAATCAGCATAAACTATAAGTTGTCCCGCGGCCCCCGGCAGGGGTAAGCATAAAAAGAGCGTGGGGCCGTTACTCGTCCACCGTAAGGCTCTTGAAGGGGCCTGGCTCACCAACGAGAACAACCCACACGCAAAGCGTGAGTTCTCTACAATTGGTGAGCCCGATTTGAAATACCTTCAAGATTCTACGGCGGGCTAATAAACACTCTTTGCCGCCCACAGCGGGCGACGGTACAAATATAGGAAAATTTTTACTATTTTTGCGAAACTTTTCACCATGCGCGTTTCGAATGTCATAGGGTTGCTTGTACTGCTTTTGCTGGCGGGATGCCGCGGCGAGAGCGGACACCCCGGCGGCGGCAACGGGGGCTCGCGCAAGCCCGCCTCGCGCTACAAGGTGTGGGGCCTCGATATCTCGAAACACCAGGCCCACGTCGACTGGGCGCGGATCAAGGCCAACGACTGCCCCGACTTCGTCTTCGTCAAGGCCACCGAGGGGACGCTGATCGTCGACCCCACCTTCGAGCGCCACGCCAAGGAACTGGACGACGCCGGGATCCCCTGGGGCGCCTACCACTTCTTCGGACACCGCACCCCCGGCAAGGAGCAGGCGAAGAACTTCCTGCGCGTGGCCAAGCCCAAAAAGGGCAACATGGTGCCGGTGCTGGACATCGAAAAGCACCGTTTTATGACCGACCCCGCGCGCAGCGTGCGCGAAGCGAAGGCGTTCTGCAAGGAGGTGAAGCGCAAGTGCGGCCGCGAGCCGATCATCTACTGCTCGACGCTGTTCTACGAATCCTACCTCAAAAAAGATTTCCCCGCGAACGAATACATCCTCTGGATCGCCGACTACCGCGGCAACCCCTCGCACCTCGACTGGCACTTCTGGCAGCACACCGACTCCCACTCCATCCGGGGGATCCGCGGCAAAGTCGACCGCAACGTCTACGGCGGCGACGCCGACACATTCCAAAAACTGATCCTGCAGTGAACGGCAAAACGATAGAAACCGACTTCCTGGTCATCGGCAGCGGCATCGCGGGGCTGACCTACGCGCTGAAAGCCGCCGAGGCGGGACGCGTGGTGCTGGCCACGAAAAAGGAGTTGAACGACTCCAACACCAACTTCGCGCAGGGGGGCATCGCCTCGGTGACCTACTCGCCCGACACGTTCGAGAAACACATCCACGACACGATGGTGTGCGGATCGGGGGCCAACCGGCGTGAGGCCGTGGAGATGGTCATCCGCCGCGCCCCGGAGCTGATCAACAACCTGATAGCCTGGGGAACGCGTTTCGACAAGGCTCCCGACGGACGCTACGAGCTGGCGCGCGAGGGCGGCCACACCGAGCACCGCATCCTGCACCACAAGGACCTCACGGGCGCCGAGATCGAGCGCGCGCTGATCAAACAGGCCAAGCAACACCCCAACATCGAGGTGCTCGAATACCATTTCGGCGTCGACATCCTCACCCAGCACCACCTGGGCCGGGCGGTGAGCAAGCGCACGCCCGACATCACCTGCTACGGGGCCTACCTGCTGGACATCAAGCGGGGCGTGATCCTCAAGGCGCTGTCGAAGGTGACGGTGCTGGCCACGGGCGGGGTGGGCAACGTCTACCACACGACCACCAACCCCCCGATCGCCACGGGCGACGGCATCGCCATGGTCCACCGCGCCAAAGGTGTGGTCGAAAACATGGAGTTCATCCAGTTCCACCCCACGTCGCTCTACAACCCCGGCGAGCGCCCCTCGTTCCTCATCTCGGAAGCCATGCGCGGCTTCGGGGCGGTGCTCAGGCTGCAAAACGGCAAGGAATTCATGGACAAATACCACCCGATGGGGTCGCTGGCCCCGCGCGACGTGGTGGCGCGCAGCATCGACAACGAAATGAAGGTGCGCGGCGACGACTTCGTCTACCTCGACATCACGCACAAAAACCCCGGGGAGGTGATCGCCCACTTTCCGAATATCTACAAAAAATGCCTCTCCGTGGGGCTCGACCTCACCAAAGACATGATACCGGTGGTTCCGGCGGCGCACTATTGTTGCGGCGGGGTGCGCGTCGACCTCAACGGCCAAAGCTCGATCGGCCGGCTCTACGTGTTGGGCGAGGCTTCGTCGACAGGCCTTCACGGCGCCAACCGCCTGGCATCCAATTCGATGATCGAAGCGGTGGTGTACGCCGACCAGGCCGCGCGCCACAGCGTCCCGCTGATAGGGGGCATAGCGCTCGAGCACGCGATCCCCGACTGGGACGCCGAAGGCACGGCAAGTCCCGAGGAGATGGTGCTCATCACGCAAAACCTCAAGGAGTTGCAGCAGATCATGAGCAACTACGTGGGCATCGTGCGTTCGAACCTGCGCCTGGAGCGCGCCCTGCGCCGGCTGGAGATCATCTACCGCGAAACCGAGGAGCTCTACCTCAAATCGACCCTCAGCCAACGGCTCTGCGAGTTGCGCAACATGATCACGATCGGGTACCTGATCATCCGCCACGCCCGCCAGATGAACCGCAGCGTGGGGTTGCACTATTCGCTCGACTACCCGATGGATGCGCCGAGCGAGTATTAATTTTTCCAACAAAGTATGCTTAAAGACGAAATAGACCGCCGGCGCACGTTCGCCATCATCAGCCACCCCGACGCGGGGAAGACGACACTCACCGAAAAGCTGCTCCTGTTCGGGGGCGCGATCCACGTGGCGGGGGCCGTGAAATCCAACAAGATCAAGCGCGGCGCCACGTCGGACTTCATGGAAATCGAGCGCCAGAGGGGTATCTCGGTGGCCACGTCGGTGATGGGATTCGAATACAAAAATCTGAAAATCAACATTCTCGACACCCCGGGCCACGAGGATTTCGCCGAGGACACCTACCGCACGCTCACGGCCGTGGACAGCGTGATCGTCGTGGTGGACGGCGCCAAGGGGGTCGAAACCCAGACGCGCCGCCTGATGGAGGTGTGCCGGATGCGCAAAACGCCCGTGATGGTCTTCATCAACAAGATGGACCGCCCGTGCCGCGACCCGTTCGACCTGCTGGACGAGGTGGAGCGCGAACTCAAGGTCAAGGTGCGCCCCCTGGCGATGCCCATCAGCGACGGACCCACGTTCAAGGGCGTATACAACATCTTCGAGGAGCGCCTCTCGCTCTTCACCACCGGCGAGCGCCAGACGGCCGACGCCCGGACCGTCGACATCACCCTCGACGACCCCCGCCTGGACGAATACATCGCCCCCTTCGGCGACAAGCTGCGCGAGGACCTCGAGCTGGTCGAGGGCGTGTACGAGCCCTTCGACCGCGCAGCCTACCTGCGCGGCGAGTTGGCCCCCGTGTTCTTCGGCAGCG
>JAVBRR010000122.1:0-3540 GCA_031547705.1 Rikenellaceae bacterium
CAGCGCCATCGCGTTTTTCAGCTTTGCTTTGTCGCGGTAATACAAAAAACACGCGCCGAAGCCGACCCGCCGCTCCTGAAAGGCCCTGACGGACAGCCGCGCCAACCGATAGCCGCCGATGAAGATCCAACGCACAGTCCGCCGGGGAGCCGAGGTCTATACCGCCTCGCTGAACGACATCATGTTCTTTCTGATGTTGTTTTTCCTGATCATCTCGACGATGGTCACCCCGATGGCCATCCGCGTGATGCTGCCCAAATCGTCGACCTCCAAGCAGGTCACCGACCGCCAGAACATCAACCTGAGCGTTACGCGCGACCGCCACTATTTCCTCAACGACCGCGAGATCCCCTTCGAGCAGATCGAGCCCGCCCTTTCGGCCATGACCGGCGGCATCCCCGAGGCCGAGCGCCCGAGCGTGCTGCTCCAGGCCGACCTGGGACTCGACCTGCAAAGTGTCGTCGCCGTGATCGACATCGGCAATAGGCTCCACCTGAAGATGGTGCTCTTCACCGAGAAGGACGAGTAGTGCCCGCCGGGCACTCCGATAGATGACTTTTTCCGGACCACGACCTAAAAAAACCCGGCCTCTCGGTCGGGTTTTTTATTGATTACGTCCCGCTGGGGACGTTCTTTTCGCGGTAGGAGAGCTTGGCGGATTTTTCCTGCAGGGCCTTTTCCTCGTCCGTCTCGGCCACGACGACGAGGTTGTGCGGCATCGGGCGGGCGTTCTCGTCGACGTAGCAGAAGGTGAGGAAGCCCTCGCAGAAGACCATCTTGTGGTCCTTCTGGAGGTTTACGCGTACGAAGGCGTCGACCGTGCTGCGGCGCGCCACGACGATCATGCTCTCGATGTGGAGCACGTCGCCCGCGTGGATCGGGTGGAGGAATTCCAGGCCGTGCATCTTCAGGCAGACGATGTTGTGCGCGTCGAGCTTTTCGGCCAGGGCGATGAACCCGGCCTCGACGACCCACTCGGCGCAACGGCCCGCGAAGAGGGTCTTATGGTGGTTCAGGTCCTCGTTCTTGACCAGGCGGTGGGTGGTTACTTTGTCAAACATGAATATGGGGAGTTAAGTTGTAAGGGGTCCGCTTTTAATACTCGCCGGGCATGGTGGCCAGTTGGGCCGCCGTGAAGACCGGGCCGTCCTTGCAGACGTAGGTCTTGCCCACGTTGCAGCGGCCGCACTTGCCGAAGCCGCATTTCATGCGGTTTTCGAGCGTGGTGAAGATGTTCTCGTCCGCGAAGCCCAGTTTTTTGAGCACCGGGAACGTGTTCTTGATCATAATGGGGGGCCCGCAGACGACGACGATCGTATCCGCGGCCGAGGGGGCGTGCTTCTCGACGATCGACGGCACGAAGCCCACCTCGCCCTTCCAGTCGGGGTTCTCGCCGCCCGGGTCGACCGTCAGGTGCAGGTTCACGTCGGGGCGCTCTTCCCAATCCTTGAGCTCGTCCTTGTAGACCAGATCGTTCGGGGTGCGCGCGCCGTAGAAGATCGTCACGTCCTTATAGTCGGCTCGGTTGTCGAGGCACGACCAGATCACGCTGCGCATGGGCGGCAGGGCGATCCCTCCGGCGATGAATACCAGGTTCTTGCCCTTCCACGCGTCGATGGGGAACGTGTTGCCGTAGGGGCCGCGGAAACCCACCACGTCGCCCTCTTCGAGGTTCGCCAGCGCCGAGGTGACGCGGCCCGCCTGGCGGAACGTACATTCGACGTAGCCCCCCCGCGTATGCGGCGAGGCGATGCAGAAGGTCGATTCGCCCTCGCCGTAGACCGAGTATTCGGCAAATTGGCCGGTGCGGAACGTGAATGTCTCAGCCTCGGCCGGGTCGATGAATTCCAGGCGGAAGGTCTTAACGCCGGGTGCCTCCTGGGTCACCTTCGCCAGGCGCATTTTATAGGGGAGATAGATGTTTCTTTCCATGTCTTGCGCTTAGATTTGGCCGAGGCTTTCGGCGATGTTCATATCCACGGGGCAGCGGCGCGAGCAGCGGCCGCAACCCACGCAACCCCGCACGCCGTCCAGGCGGTCGGGCATGTACGAGAATTTGTGCATCAGGCGCTGGCGCCAGCGGGCTCCCTGCGTCTCGCGGGGGTTGTGGCCCGAGGTGTGGAGCGTGAAAAGTTTCGCCCCGCACGTGTCCCACGTCCGCACGCGGCGGCCGGTGCTGCCTTTGGTCTCGTCCTGGATGTCGAAGCAGGCGCAGATCGGGCAGACGTAGGCGCACGCCCCGCAGCCGATGCAGCGCATGGCGTAGCGGTCGAAAACGTCGGTGTCGAAATCGCCTTCGAGGCGCTCTTTGAGGCCCTCCTGGTTGAAGCGCACGGGCACCTCGGCGAGATATTTCTCTTTATCCGAAGCGTCGCCGTCGGCGAACAGGGCGGGCGCGACGGCCACAAGGGCCTCGCCCTTCGGGGTGACCACCTCGACGATGTAGTCGCCGCCGGCCTTTTTGGTGAGCAGCATGTCGCAGCCCGAAGCGTTGCCCGGTCCGCCCCCCAAGGAGGTGCAGAAGCAGAAATCGTCCGCCGTGGGGCACGAGAGGCCCACCAGCGTGGTGCGCTCGCGGCGCAGCGTGAAGATCGGGTCGGCCGGGTCCCATCCGAAGATCGCCCCGAGGCCCTCGAACCCGGCGGCGTCGCACGGGCGCATGCCCCATACGATCTTGTGCGGCACCGTGTCGGGATCGAAATCCTCGACCAGCACGTCGTCCTTGGTCTTGGTGTAGCCCAGCAGTTTTTCGATGCGGGGGAAGACCACCGCCTTGGCCGACATGTCGGGGATCAGGAAGCCTTCGGCGATCTCGCCCGGAGCCGTGATGCGGCGGTAGGAGACCCGCTGCCCCTGCTGTACGGGGGCGTAAAGGCGGCTTTCTCCCTGCAGAAGCGTCTCTAAAAACTTGCCGTAGTCGGCTGCGCGGAGTATTTTTACCTGTGTAGCCATAGCTTACCCTATGAAATTTTCCTTGTCGCCGGGGGTGAAGGTCGCCATCGCGCACCCTTCGTCGCGGCGCGTGCCGGTGGTGGTGCCGTACGTGGCGCGGATCTGCTCCGAGAGGTGGATCGGCAGCAGGTGGATCGGGATCCCCACCGGACACGCCTGGCCGCACTGGCCGCAGCTGATGCAGCGCCCCGCCAGGTGCATCGAGCGCATCACGTGCCATTCCAAATTACCCAGCGTGCTGGCCGCCACGGTGATCCATTGCGGCTGGTTGTTCTCCACGGTGCAGACGTTGCAGTAGCAGAGCGGGCACGCCTGGCGGCAGGCGAAGCATTTTATACAATTTTCCATTTCCCGCTTCCAGAACGCCCAACGTTCCGGCGCGCTCATGGCGTTCAATTTATCAAGAAGCGCGCGGTCTTCGGCGCTCAGTTCGGGCTGCGTGGCGGCCAAACGCGCCTCCATCTCGTCGAAAGTGCGCAGCACGGTGGCCTCGCCATTCCCGTCGACGCAAACGGCCAACACGTCGCCGTCGGCGACCTGTTTCTCGGCCGCCAGCCGGATGATCCCCCGCAGCGTGCCTTCGTTGGC
>JAVBRR010000009.1:0-4126 GCA_031547705.1 Rikenellaceae bacterium
ACGCCGTTCCGTTTCTGGAAGGCCAAGGCTTTCGAGGGCGGTATCTGCACCCCGATGATCGCCCACTGGCCCAAAGGGCTGAAAAAGGGAAGCGCCGGCGCGATCACCGCCCAGCCGGGGCATGTGATGGATCTGATGGCGACCTGCGTCGAACTGGCCCGGACCACCTACCCCGAGACCTACGCGGGCAAACAGATCATTCCCCTGGAAGGCCGCAGCCTGGTGCCCGTCCTGCGGGGCGGTGTGCGCGAGGGGCATGCATACCTGGGTTTCGAGCACTTCACCCAGCGGGGATTCATGGCCGCCGACGGCTGGAAGATCGTCATGCAGGGCGACGGCACCTCGTGGGAGCTCTACAACCTGGCCGAGGATCGCACCGAGCTGCATAACCGCGCGGCCGAGCACCCCGGGAAAGTCGCCGAGCTGGCCTCAGCCTACGAAGCGTGGGCCCGGCGCACGCATGTCGAGCCCTATCCTCCGATGCCGAAATAGCCCCGACGCGGAAACGATTCACCGCCCCCCTTCCGGCCCACAAAAAAGCCCGGTTCCTCACGGAACCGGGCCTTTCTTTTTACCGGGGCAGGTTTAGAACCCGCGCCATTCGTAGAGCACGCGGCCGTCGCCCTGGTCGTCCCGGATGCGGTCACGGAAGTACATATAATCCACGGCTTTGTATTCCACCCCGCCGTCGGTGTACTTATAACGCAGCGTGAAGGTTTTCGAAGCCTCGTCGTAGCTCGATGCGCCATCGGGGGTAACGGTGAGCGGCGAGTCGGCCACAGGGGCGGCGGTGATCGTCACGGCCCCGCCTCCGTGGACGGGAACAGTGACCAGGAAAGCGACCTTGCCCTTGTTCTTGTCGTTGGTCCCCACCTGGTCGGCGTAGACCAGGAACTGGTTGGCTCCGCGGGTGATCATCTGGCGCACGCTGTTCGCGTTCAGCGGGTCGCTCTTGTAGGTTTCGCTCCCGGAGGCGCTGGTACGCGTACCGTTGTAGGTGTACTTGCCGTACTGCTTGCCCAGGTAGCTGAGCGAGATCACCGTGGTGGCTTTGTCCGGGTTGATCTGGTCGGCGCCGATGGCCTCGACGATCCTCACCGGCACCACGTATTCACCCGTGAGTGCGCGGGAATCGGAGACGAAGGCCAGCGAGTCGATGTGCATCGTGTAGTAACCCTTCAGGCTTCCCTTCGGCACGACGATGTCGAAAGTGGAGCCGACCGGGTTGGCGTACAACGAAGCCGGGAGCTGGGTCTTGGCAGGTATGCTCGTCGGGATCACGGTCGGGTCGAACTGGCAGCGGGCGATGCGCTCGCTTTTGTTCTCGAGGTAGCCCGAGAAGACGACCCCGATCTGCAGGTCGAGCCCTTCGCCCACCACCACCTGACGGTTGAAGGTCTGGTAGGTGAACAGCATTTTGGAGCTCGGGTAGGCCACTTCCTCGTCGTCGAACTTACACGAGGTGAGTACGGCGAGGATCAGCAGGGGAGCGATGAAAAACAGGTATCTTTTCATAGTCTTAGTGTTTTATTTTCGTTACCAGCCGTAGTTCTGGACCAGCGAGGGCGAGCAGAAGAGCTCCTTGTAAGGCAGGGGCTGGGCGGGCGAGCGGAAAGTGCGCGTCTCGAGCAGCTGCGTGGGATCGTAGGTGAACAGGCTCCCCGTCTTGGTGATCTTCATCCCGCGCACGGGCACGTTGATCGTCGAGGTCGAGTTGTCGGAGATCCAGCGGCGCAGGTCATAGTAGTAATGCCCTTCGAAGCAGAGTTCCAGCCGGCGCTCGTTGCGCACCAGGGTGCGGAATTTGGCGGGATCGGTGCCGACCTCCGTGTTCAGGTAGGTCGCCCCGGCCGTGTAGGCTACGCTCATTTGGGTAGCGTCCGTAGTCGTATTGTTGCGGGTGACGATGCGCGTGAGGATGTCCTTGGCCGTGAAGTCGTACCCCTTCGGGTTCCCCGTCACGCCCCACGCCTCGTTGGCCGCTTCGGCGAAGGTGAGGAACACCTCGGGCATGCCGATCAGCACGTTGGCGCGCACGGTACTCGTGCTGGCGCCCGGACGCAGGCTGAGGGTCGACTTGAGGCCCTTCTTAAGGTAGTAACCCGAACGCGAAGTACCGTCCTGGGGCTGGTAGCCGTCCTGGCCGCCCACCCACGACTGGAGGGTGTAGTAGTTACCCGCCCCGAGCGTGGTGTTGTTGCAGGCCACGAATAGCCCCAGGCGCGGGTCGCGGTTGGCATAGGGCGCCTGCGCGATGTAGGAGCCGCTCTCGGCGATCGGATAGCCGTTGGCGTCGGGGAAGGCGTCGACCAGGTTTTGCGAAACGTTGACCTGGGCCGAGCCGTACATCCCGCGCGGGAAGTTTTCGTTTTCGAGCACCGCGTTGCCGGTCAGCGTCCCGCCGCGCAGCACCACGTCCACGACCGGGGTGTCGGTGTTGGTCAGCATGTCGAAATAGTAGTTGTTGCGCGTGGTGAACAGTGCGGGGTTGCCCAGGGCCTTGATCGCCTCGGCGGCAGCCATGGCAGCCGTTTCCCATTTCGATGCGTCGTAGGGCTTGTTGTAGGCCGGACTGGCGATGAAGAGCAGTGCGCGGGCCTTGATCGCCTTGGCGGCGGCGCGGCTGGCGCGTCCGATCATCGTCTTGCCCGTCACGTTGCCCGTGCCGCGGTACAGGTCGGGCACGGTGGCGTCGCCCCCCACGGGAATGTTCTCCAGAGCGCGGTCGCAGTCGGCCACGATCGCGTCGACGCATTGCTGGTAGGTCGAGCGCGGGATGTCGATATTCTGCTCCACGTCCAGGATGCGGTTACCCACCAGGGGCACACCGAGGATCTGCCCGTCGGCAGCCTCACCGCCGAAGTTCTTCAGGAGCTCCATCTGCCAGAAGGCGCGCAGCACATAAGCCTCGCCCAGCAGGCGGTAGAACGTACCCAGGTTGTCGTTCTTGGCCGCCTGGTTGGTGAGCGCGAAGAAGCGCACCGGGGTCGGGAAAGGTTTCGAATAATCCAACACCATTTTGCTGATGAAGATATTCAGCTTGCGGATGTTGCGGTAGCCCTGCTCCCACATGTCCATCGGGTTGAGGTTGGGCGAGAGGGCGCCGTTGCCGCAACGGTAGTAATTGCCCGTGAAGTCGTTGCGCACGGCGTTGTCGGTCATCACGTCCATCTCGGCGTTGAAGCGCTTCGGAAGGTCGCTGTACACGTCGTTCAGCGGGCCGCAGAAGTAAGCTGCCGTGGCGAAGACCTCGTCTTCGTTCATCGTGTTGTCCGCTTCGGGATCCAGGAAGTCCGAACAGCCCGAGAAGACGCTTCCCAGCAGCAGGAGCATTATGTAATATGCGTTTTTCATATCGGATTCTTTAGTCGTTCAACGGTTAGAAAGAGAAGGATACGCCTCCGGTGATGGTCGTGCAGAGCGGGAAAGTGGTCACGCCTGCCGTGAGGCTCTCCGGATCGAGGTCCTTGATCTTGGAGATGGTCAGCAGGTTGTACCCGCGGGCGAAGACCTTAAAGGAGTTGATACCCACGCGCGAAGTCAGGTGGCGGGGCAGCGTGTAGCCCAGTTCGACGTTGCGCAACTTGAAGTAACCGCCCGAAACGATCCAGTAGTTCGAGTTGACGAAGTTGTTGGTGCTGGCCTCGGCCCTGAGCACGGGATGCGGATTGCCGTTGGGAAGCCCGTCGACGACCACTTTCGAGTACTTGCGTCCGCCGTAGAGCTGGTAGTACTTGCTGTCGAGCACCTGCTCGTAGTCGGCCAGGCCGTAGCCCAACACGTCGAGGTTGAAGCCCTTATAGGCCAGTTTGAGCGTGATGCCGTACTGGACGCGGGGCTGGCGGTTGCCGATCACCCTCTGGTCGGCCTCGTCGATCACTCCGTCGCCGTTCACGTCGCGGTACTTCAGGTCTCCCGGGAGCACCTTACCGAACGACTGCACGGGCGAGGAGTTGATATCCGCCTGGTCGGCGAACGTGCCGATCACCTCATAACCCTTCACATCGCCGATGGTGCTGACTTTGGCCAGCCCCTGGAGGTTGGCGGGATAGTTCGGGTCGGCCTCGCGGGTAACCTTCGAGTAGCCGTAGGCGACGTTGCCTCCCACATGCACGTTCCACTCGCC
>JAVBRR010000045.1:0-4309 GCA_031547705.1 Rikenellaceae bacterium
GCGCCGATACCGGCCATCGATTTGGCAAAGGTGTTGAACAGCACGTCCACGCCCTCTATCGCGCCGAAATGCTCGGGTGTTCCCTTACCGTTGGCGCCCATCGTCCCGAAGCCGTGCGCGTCGTCGACCAGCAGGCGGAAATCGAACTCCTTCTTCATGGCCACGATTTCGTCGATCTTACCCAGGTCGCCCTTCATCCCGAAGACGCCCTCGGTGATCACCAGGATCCCGCCGCCGGTTTCGGCAGCGAGCTTGGTGGCCCTTTCGAGCTGCTTGCGGCACGAGGCCATGTCGTTGTGCGGGAACACGAAGCGCTTGCCGGTGTGGAGCCTCCGGCCGTCGATGATGCAGGCGTGGGCCTCGGAGTCGTAGACCACCACGTCGTGGCGCGTGAGCAGGCAGTCGATGATCGAGATCATCCCCTGGTAACCGAAGTTGAGCAGGAACGCGTCTTCCTTGCCGACGAAGGCGGCCAGTTCGCGCTCGAGTTGCTCGTGCCATTTGGTCTGGCCGCTCATCATGCGCGCACCCATCGGGGCTGCCATACCGAAGCGTGCGGCGCCCTCGGCGTCGGCTTTGCGTACTTCGGGGTGGTTGGCCAGCCCGAGGTAGTTGTTCAGGCTCCAGTTGAGCACTTCGCGGCCGCGGAAGGTCATTCGCGGGCCTATGTCGCCTTCGAGTTTGGGGAACGAGAAGTAGCCGTGGCTCAGTTTCTGGTACATCCCGATCGGGCCGCCGGAGTTTTTTTCGATTCTTTCAAAAATGTCCATAGTATGTTGTTTAGTTTTTTGATTTGGGTCGGCCGAGCTCGAAGATCGGCTCGTAGGGCAGCGCCGGGAGGTCGCCCCGTTTCCAGGCGGGGAATCGGGCCAACTGGGCGGCGAGGGTTTTGCGCGTGGCTTCGGCCTGGCTCGATCCCCGGCCTTCGGGGATGGGGGCGAGTTCCATCACGTCCTGCTGCAGGTCGTACAATTCGCCCGTGCTGTAAAGTTTGTAGCGGTGGTCGCGGATAAAACGCGCCGCACCCGCCTCGGGGTATTGCCATCCCTTCTGGAAGGGATCGTAGTGGCAGAATACCCAGCTCCGGGGCGAGGCGCCCTTGTTCAGCAACCGCGGCAGGAAACTCACCCCGTCGGTATCCCACGCCGCGGGCACCTCCACACCCATCGCTTCGGCGATCGTGGGCAGCATATCCGTAAAGTCCACCAGGTCGTCGCACGCGTGTGTTTTGTATCTCTGTCCCCCCACCAGGGCGATCAGCGGGACGTGGGTCCCGCGGTCGGTGGTCGTTCCTTTGCCTCCCCGGATCAGGCTGCCGTCCCGCATCGGGGTTTCGATGCGGCTGCTGGTGCCGTTGTCGCCCGTGAAGATGAGCAGGGTGTTTTCGTACACCCCCGCGGCCTTGAGCGTCGCGACCAGATCGCCCACCAGCTTGTCGGTGTAGGCCACCATGTCTGCGAAATTCTTCGGATCTTTCTCTAACCTTCCCTCCTTGTCGGGCCACGAAGCGCTTCCGGGCGTGGGTACGAAGGGGTCGTGGGTCAGCACCATCGGGTAATAGAGCAGGAAGGGGCGCTCTTTGTTCTCTTCGACGAACCGGGCGGCGTAGGCGGCCTGGATGTCGGGGCCGTAGGCGTCGATCGAGTGCTCGATCACCTGCCCGTCCTGTTCGAGCAACGGAGCGGCGTAGCGGCTTTGGCGGTGGAGGATCTGCCACAGGCAGTAGCTGTCGAAACCGAAATGGTCGGGCAGCAGGCTTGTCTGCCCCAGTTTCCATTTGCCGACGATGGCCGTTGCGTAGCCTGCCTGGCGGGCCAGGTGGCCGAATGTTTTCTGGTTTTGGTCCAGGTAGCCGAACTGGACGTAATTTTTGTGGTTGTATTTCCCCGTCATGATCTGCACGCGCGAGGGCGTGGACAGGGGTTGCGAAAATCCGTAGTCGAAGCGGATGCCCTCCTCTGCCAGGCGGTCGAGGTTGGGGGTTTGGTAGGTGCTGCCGTAACATCCCAGGCATTCGTAGCCCATGTCGTCGGTCATGATGAGCACCACGTTCATCTTTTTCGGCGTCGCTCCGACGCCCGTCTTGGCCGCGAGGCCCGCAGGTATCAGAGTTGTTGCGGCAAGGCTGAGGATCAGTTCGGATTTCATCGCATCGATCGATTTGATCCGTCAAATTTACGAAATATTCTACAAATTCCGACCTATCCACCACAAGATAATGATGGCCGACACCACCACGATCGCCGTGCGTCCCGTCAGGGCGAGGCGCAGCCGCGGAAACCGCCGTCCTCCACCGAGGTATTCGAGCCACAGCAACAGGGCGACGTAGGGAATGGCCAGCGCCAGGATCGGGTTGTAAGCGAGGCCTTTGGCGATCCTCAGGTGCAGCAGGTTGTGCAGCGCCCGCCCCGACCCGCAGCCCGGGCAGTCGAATCCCGTCATCGTTCTCAGCAGGCACTTCGGTGCCCACGCGCTTCCTTCGGGGTTGAAGGCGTAAAGCATAACCGCCGCCGCAGCGACTGCTACGGCGGCGGTTATGAGAAGCACCTTTTTCATCGCTACATTTTGGAGGCCAATGCCGCCCAGAATATGGCTCCGTAAAATATCATCCAGATAACTACGAAAACGAATGCGGCTATAGCCGAGGCTATGGTAAAATTCTTGGCCTGTCTCGACGAGCGCATCGCTTCTTCATACTCGCCTCTCATCCATTGGGAGTCAACCCTGGCTGCATAGATTATAGCAGGAATACCGAGTGGCCAGCAACATAATATGGTCACAATTATGGACCATGCGAGGTAGCTATTGGGCCTTTGCATCTGCGAATAGTCGACCTGCGGGGCCGCGGGTTGCGCCGAAGGCATGGCGGGAGGCGCGTATTCGAATATTTCGTTCAACTCCTCCACCTGTCCCGCGTCGGTCCAGTCGGCGAGGTCCGTACTCCACACTTTGGTTTCGCGCGAGATCCCTGCATCGCGCAACTCCTCGATCGAGCAGGGTCCCTGCTGCTTGAGGTTGGCATCTATGTAGAAATACTTTCTCATTTAGAAGAATTTCACGCGCTGGTCCTTGATCTTGCTCACGCCGAGTACCGCCTGGGCGGCCCGTTCGGCGATATAGGATTGAGCGGCGGTTTCGAGCCTTACCTTTTCGTCCGCAGCCGTGCTGTTGTCGATCTCCATCGCGCTTTCGATGTCGAATACAAAGACTCCCGAGTTACCCGTCACCGGTTTGGATACCACGCCTGTTTTCGAGCCGCAGATCGCGCCCACCAGTTTGAGTTCCACGCCAATGTTGTCCAGGTAGAACGAGTTGAAGTTCACGTCGGCCACGGTCAGAACTTCCGTGCCGGTTTTCGATGCGATCTCGTCGAGCGAGCCTCCCGTCATGCCGGCAGCAAGCATCTCGCCTTTCTTTTCGCGGCGCAGCGTGGCAGTAATGGCTTCGCGGGCCTGCTCCACCGAGGCGGTTCCTTCTTCGTAGGCTTCGGTCAGGGTGGCTATCACGTAGTTTCCGTTGATCTCCATCGTGGGGGAAACCTGTCCCTTCTTGGCGTTGAAGCTCCAGCGCACCAGTTCGCGCGAATTTTCCATGCCGCTCACCGAACGGTCCGAATTGCGGATCGAGGCGGTGCGCTTGGTGAGGGCCTCTTCGGAGGCGGCTTTGTTGAAGTTGGCGGTCGTTCCCGCGGCCGCGATCGCGAATTTGCCGGCGGCGGCATAGATGGTTTGTTGCGTGAAGTCGCTGGGTTCCACCTCGTAGGTGACCGTGGCGATCTGTGCTTTCAGGCTTGAGGACGACTTGTAGGTCAGCTGCACGACGTGCATGCCCACCTGGGTTTCGACCGTGAATATCGCTCCCGTATTCTGCGCCACGCAGGCGTTGCTGAATGCGGGGATCATGATGCCCGGATCGAACACGCCCAAGTCGCCGCCGCGCATGTTAGCGTTCTGGTCGAGCGAATATTCCAGGGCCAGCAGCGCGAAGTTGGCGCCGCCTTTGAGGGCCGTAACGATGCTGTCGGCCGTTCTTTTATCGCCTGCGGGCAGCAGGATGTGCCGGGCGCCGATCGAGTCGGGTATGCTTTTCATCTCGGCCAGGCGTGCCATCGTGTAGACGTCGCCGCGCAACACGGGACCGTACAGGGCTTCCTTGTTGTTCCATACCGCGGCGGCCATGGCGGGATCGAGTTCCGACTCCTTCACGAATTGGGGCGAGGGGGCGGTCTGCGAGTTCAGCGTGGCGTATTGCATGGGGTCTTCGGCAGCGATGAATTCGGCAGCCAGTTCGTCGACGTGTTTCTGCGCTT
>JAVBRR010000016.1:0-3381 GCA_031547705.1 Rikenellaceae bacterium
GAGCGAGCGGATGATGAAATCGCGCAGTTCCTCGCAGTAATCGCCGAGCTGTCCGACGGAAAGCTCCTTCAGCGCGGCGGGCGAATCGATATGGTCCAGATAGCGGTACATCGGGACAAAGGTAGTGAAAGCCGGGCGAAATGCCAAGCCCCGCAGCCCATGATCGGATGTCGCCGCTACGGATTACCGTTTCACCGCGATGACCGAGTAGGCTTGGGAGTTCGTGGTTGCGAGGGCGGGGGTCTGGGCCACTCCGTTCTTCCACAGGGTGGCGATGTTGTTGGTCCCGTCGTGGATCCTGCCCGCCGCCCAGAGGTCGGCGCCGTGGGCGCCGACCGAGGTGGCAATGGAGACTGGGGTTGCGAGGGCGGGCTGGGCCACTCCGTTCGTCCACCGGGTGGCGATCTGTATGCCCCCGACACCCACATAGCCCGCGGCGTAGATGTCGTAGGGGTAGCCCTCCTCGGGGGGCATGGGGGCGTGGCAGTCGCCTTTGCAGCCGCCGATGCCCGCGACAAAGGCCGCAGCGGCCAGGGCGAGGATCGCCGGTTTTGTTATTTTCATGGGGTATGACTTTAAGTTTATAACGTCAAAACTATACAAAAATCATATACCGGCATCCGGCCCATTCGTTTTTTTGCCGATTTTTCGGCGGACAGGACGGGAGTTTTCGCAGGTCCGGCGGAGGGATTGACAAAAAATTCGTACCTTCGTGGTGTTAACCATGTTTCCTATGCGAAAGATATTGCTCGTGGGCCTGCTCGGCATTCTGGCCGCAGGGTGCGTCTCGACCAAGGTATATAACTCCGAGAAAGCGCGTTCGATGCGCCTCGAAAGCGAACTGGCTGCCGCCTCGGCCGTCAACGCCGACCTCTCGGCCCGCCTGGCGGACCTCCAAACCCGTTACGATAAGGCCGTTTTTGACACGCTGCGCCTGTGGGCCCGTTCGCGCGACCTCGAGGACCGTTGCACCGCGCTGGTCAATAAGTACGACCAACTCGTCTCGGCGGGCTCGGCCGAATCCGCCCGCGTGCTGCGTCAGCTGGAAGCCAGCCAGGCCGAGCTGACCGCCCGCGAACAGCGCGTCGCCGAGCTCGAACAACTGCTCCGCCAACGCGAGCAGGCCCTCGCCTCGATCCGCGCCAAGGTGGCCGACGCGCTGCTCGGTTTCGAAGGCAAGGGATTGACCGTCACCCAGAAGGACGGCAAGGTCTACGTATCGATGGAGGACAAGCTCCTCTTCAAGTCGGGCAGCTGGGAGATCGACCCGGGCGGCGCGAAGGCCGTGCGCGACCTGGCCGCGGTGCTCGCAGCCAACCCCGACATCAACGTGATGGTCGAGGGCCACACCGACGACGTGCCCTACAAGGCCGGAGGGACGACGCTCATCGACAACCTCGACCTGAGCGTCAAACGCGCCACCACGGTCACGCGCCTGCTACTTGAAAACAAAGGAATTACCCCGGTGCGAATCATCTCGGCCGGGCGTGGCGAGACGCTGCCCGTGGCCGTGGGCAAAACCCCCGAGGCCCGCGCCAGGAACCGCCGCACCGAGATCATCCTCACCCCGAAGTTAGACGAACTGCTCCAACTCACCGCAGCGAAATGAAATACGAACGCATCCTCCTTAAACTGAGCGGCGAATCGCTCGGCGCGGGCGGCAACGGCCTTTCGCCCGAGCGCCTGCAATCCTACGCCCGCCAGATCAAAACCATCGCCGACGCCGGCGTTCAGGTGGGTATCGTGATCGGCGGGGGCAACATCTTTCGCGGCCTGAGCGGCCTGGGGAAGGGCGTCGACCGCGTCAAGGGCGACCAGATGGGCATGCTCGCCACGGTGATCAACTCGCTCGGCCTGCAATCGGCCCTCGAAGCGATCGGCGTGCGCGCCCGCGTGCTCACCTCGATCCGCATGGAGCCCATCGGCGAATACTACTCCAAGGCCCGCGCCCTGGAATGCCTCGCGGCCGGCGAGGTGGTCATCATCGGCGGGGGGACCTCCAACCCCTACTTCACCACCGACACCGCCTCGGCGCTGCGCGGGGTGGAGATCGAGGCCCAGGTGATGCTCAAGGGCACCCGCGTGGACGGCATCTACACCGCCGACCCCGAGAAAGACCCCTCGGCCACCAAATTCGACCGCATCAGCTTCGAAGAAGTCTACTCCCGCGGCCTGAAGATCATGGACCTCACGGCGTTCACCCTCTGCCGCGAAAACCGCCTGGGGCTGATCGTGTTCGACATGGACACCGAGGGCAACCTCGAAAAGGTGCTCCGCGGAGACAAAATAGGAACCGAAGTGTATAACGAAAACTGACCGATATGACCGATTCCAAGACTATTCTCGACGCTACGTCCGAAAGGATGGGCAAAGCCATCGACCACCTGGGCGAAGCCCTGGCCGCCGTACGCGCAGGCAAAGCCTCGACGAACGTACTGAACGGCGTGATGGTCGACTACTACGGCAGCCAGATGGGCATCGCCTCGGTGGCCAGCGTCACCGTGCCCGACGCCAAGACCATCCTGATCCAGCCCTGGGAAAAAGGCATGATCCCCGTGATCGAAAAGGCGATCCTGGTGGCCAACCTCGGCCTCACGCCCTCGAACAACGGCGAGCACATCCGCCTGTCGATCCCCGCCCTCACCGAGGAGCGCCGCAAACAGCTCGTCAAGCAGGTGCACGCCGACGCCGAGACCTGCCGCGTGAGCCTGCGCAACGCCCGCCGCGACGCCATCGAAGCCTTCAAGAAAGCCGAAAAAGAGGGTATGCCCGAAGACATGGCCAAGGACGGCGAAGAGGCAGCCCAGAAAATGATCGAGAAATTCGCAAAAAAACTCGACGAACTGCTCGCCGCCAAAGAACACGAGATCATGACCGTGTAGGGCTCGTTGCGAAGTTTTCAGAACCTACCGATAAGAAAAGGGCCCCCGACCGGGGCCCTTTTCTTATCGAACCATCCCTACTCTATGTCATAGATATAGGGCATGCGGGCCTGGGGGCCGCGGGTGCCGAGGATGGATCGGATGTTGTTGTAATGGATGAATGCTGCGCCGAGTTCGTCGCGCACGGCGCTGGTGCGGGCTTCGGTCAGGGCGCTCATCAGGGCGGCCCAGGGACCTTCGGCGTAGGTATCCTCCTCGATCGAGAAGTCGGCGGCCACTCCGGCGCGGTCGGCGGCGAGGTTGATCGCGTCGCGCAATCCCCCGAAGCCGTCGACCAGACCGACCTGCAGGGCGTCGGCGCCGGACCATACGCGGCCCCCGCCGATGGCGTCGACCTGGTCGAAACTCAGGTTGCGACCCGCAGCGACATGACCCACGAAGGTCTTATAGACGCGTTCGATCTCTGCCATCACGTAGGCGCGTTCGGGGTCGGTGATGC
>JAVBRR010000073.1:0-3496 GCA_031547705.1 Rikenellaceae bacterium
GCTCTCGATCTTACCGTCGGGGCGGCCGTTGTTGGCCGTGGTGATCAGTCCCAGAAAGCCCAGTTTGATCCCCCCGACCGTGTAGAAACGATAGGGCGCGGGCTGGGGCAACACCGCCCCGTTGCAGTCCATGTTGGCCAGTATGTAGGGGAAATGCGAATCGGCGACCCGCGCGGCCAGCGTGTCCATACCGTTGTCGAATTCGTGGTTGCCGTGGGTGGCCAGGTCGTAATCCAGGCCGTTGAGCAGGTCGATCACGGGAAATCCCATCCGGGGGGCCATATCCACGTAGGGGTTGCCCGTCCAGCGGTCGCCGGCGTCGATCAGCAACACGCGCCCGGGATCCGAAAGACGGTATTGGGCAACGAGCGTAGCCAGCCGGGGGAAGTTGTCGATGCTGCCGTGGATGTCGTTCGTGGAGATAATCACGATGCGCTCGGCCGTGCGGGGCCCGCAAGCGGCAAGCAGTACGATTATTGCAGTGAAGGCAAGCCTTTGTGTCGTGAGGAGAATTCTTTTCATACGTAATCCTTGGTTTTAGGATTTCAAAATTACGTAATTTTTAAATAAATCGATACCTTTACAAGGTTTTTAAACCCCAATTTCAGGCATTATGAACGAAATCGTAAAAGTAATATGCGAAAATAACGGCGCCGAAGCACACGTCAAAATGGGTACCACCCTGCTCGAGGTCGCCCAGATGTTGTCGCTCCCCACGCCCTACCCTTTCCTGGCGGCTTACGTCAACAATCGTCTTAAAGAACTCGATTACAGGATATACAGCCCCGTTTCGTTGCGTTTTATCGACATCACGCACTACGAAGGGATGCGGGTCTACCAGCGGACGCTGTTCTTCACGATGAACAAGGCCGTGTCGGACCTCTACCCGGGCAAGCGTTTCTTCATCCGCCACTCCGTTTCGAAGGGGTTCTACTGCGAGATCGAAGGCGTGGAGGACATCTCCCAGGAGGAGATCGACGCCCTGAAGAACCGCATGAGCGAACTGATCACCGGCGACATTCCCATCGTGCGGCAGAAGGTGCTCTCGTCCGAGGCCGAGGAGATCTACAAAAAAACGGGTGCCACGGACAAGATCGCCCTGATCCGCACCCGCCCCCACCTCTACGTGACGATCTACAGCCTGGCCAACATCGTGGGCTATTTCTACGGCGCCCTGGCGCTGTCGACCGGCTACCTCTACCTGTTCGACGTGAAGCGCTACTACAAGGGCATCCACCTCTCGGTCCCCAAACGGTCGGCCCCCAACGAGCTGGAACCGATGATCCACCAGGACAAGATGTTCGACATATTCAGCGAATACAAGGCCTGGGTACACATCATGGGCGTTTCGAACATCGGGTCGCTCAACACACGTATCCTGGCCGGCCACGGCAGCGAGCTGATCAAGGTGGCCGAAGCGTTCCACGAGAAAAAGATCGGCAACATCGCCGACGCGATCTTCGCCGCCAACGCCGAGCGGGGCGCGCGGCTCGTGCTGATCTCGGGCCCCTCGTCGAGCGGCAAGACCACCTGCGCCAAGCGCCTGGGCATCCAGTTGCGCATCCTGGGGATGGACCCCGTGCTGATCTCGTTGGACGACTACTTCGTCGAGCGCGACCGCACCCCCCGCGACGAGAACTGCGAACTTGACTACGAGTGCCTCGAGGCGATCGACGTCGAAACGTTCAACAAGCACCTGAAGATACTCATGAAAGGGGGCAGCGTCGACGTGCCGCGCTACGACTTCATCACCGGCAAGCGCCAGTACCACGAAAAACCGCTGCAACTGGCCGAAAATTCGGTGCTGGTCGTCGAAGGGATCCACGGCCTGAATCCCAAACTCACCGAGCAGATCAAGGACAAATACAAGTTCAAGATCTACATCTCGGCCTTCACGTCGATCTCGATGGACGACCTCTCGCGCATCGCCACCACCGACAACCGCCTGCTGCGGCGCCTGGTGCGCGACTACCGCACACGCGGCAACGACGCCGTGGCCACGCTCCGCCGCTGGGAAAGCGTGCGGCGCGGCGAGGACAAATACATCTTCCCCTACCAGGAAAACGCCGACGTGATGTTCAACTCGTCGCTGTTCTACGAAATCTCGGTGCTCCGCAGCTTCGCCGAGCCGATGCTCCACGAGGTGCCCGACACCGAGCCCGAATACGGCGAAGCGCGCCGCCTGCTGAAATTCATCGACAATTTCACCCACGTGGCCTACGACGAAATACCGCCCACGTCGATCTTGCGGGAATTTATCGGAGGCAGCAGCTTTACGTATTGATTTAAACCCTACCTTTGCCCCCGAACCAACACAACCAAAGTATGTCAACCGAAGGAACCGTAAGGGACGTAACCACTTACCGCCTGCTGGAAATGAAGCAGCGGGGCGAAAAAATAGCTATGCTCACCGGCTACGACTACTCGATGGCCAAGATCCTCGACCAGGCCGGGATCGACATCATCCTGGTGGGCGACTCGGCGGCCAACGTGATGGCCGGATTCGAAACCACCGTGCCGATGACCCTCGACAACATGATCTACCACGCCCGCTCGGTGACCCGGGCGGCCCAACGCGCGCTGATCGTGGTCGACCTGCCCTTCGGGACCTACCAGGGCAACTCGCTCGAAGCGCTCGCTTCGGCCGTGCGCATCATGAAGGAGACCGAGGCCGACGCCATCAAAATGGAGGGCGGCGAGGAGATCATCGAGTCGGTGCACCGCATCCTCTCGGCCGGTATCCCCGTGATGGGGCACCTGGGGCTTACGCCGCAGTCGATCCACAAATACGGCACCTACGCCGTGCGGGCCAAGGACAAATCCGAAGCCGACAAACTGATCTCGGACGCGCGGATCCTCCAGGACGCGGGCTGCTTCGGCATCGTGCTCGAAAAAATACCCGCGGCCCTGGGCAAACAGGTCGCCGACGAGCTCCGTATTCCGATCATCGGCATCGGCGCGGGCGAAGGCGTGGACGGCCAGGTGCTGGTGGTGCACGACATGCTGGGCATCAACCAGGATTTCTCGCCCCGTTTCCTGCGGCGCTACGCCGACCTCCACACCGAAATGTCCAACGCGTTCCGCAACTATATAAACGACGTGAAAAGCGGCGATTTTCCCAACGAAAAAGAGCAATACTGAGGAATTTATACGAATTTAAATGAAAACGGGGAAAATTTCCCCGTTTTTTTATTACCCTATGCAACAAACAGACAAAAAAGTTATATATTTGGGCAACTACTTAACCCTCAATCTGCCCATGAAAAAACTTCTACTGCTTGCAACGGTCGTGTGCGCATGCACCCTTTCGGCCGGCGCCCAGGACCTGATCGTAACTACCAAAGGCGACTCGATCCGCGGAAAGATCCTCCGGATCGAAGAATATTTCATCCATTACACCACCGGCCAACCACCGAAAAGAACCCAGATCAGTCGGTCCAATGTAGCTTCGTTCGTCGTAAACCCCGACAAAAAGAACACCGATTCGGGGACGGCT
>JAVBRR010000033.1:0-29310 GCA_031547705.1 Rikenellaceae bacterium
GAAACGCCGCGGGTTTTGGATGATCTGCATGGCGGCGTTGTCGACGAACATGTATTCGGTTTCGACGTCGGGGTACGACGGGGCCACTTCGCCGGCGATCTGGCGCCACAGGCGCGAGGTGGCCAGCACGTTGGCCTTGTCGACGACGGTGAGTTTGCGGCGGCGTCCGCGCGCCAGCTTGTAGGCCAGGTGCAGGATGCGTTCGACCTCCTCGCGGGTGTAGACGCAGGTGTCGTAGGCCGTGTTGCCGTCCTCGCTACGGCCCTGGGGGCGTCCGAAGTACATCCCGCCCGTGAGTTCGCGCACACACACGAAGTCGGCGCCGCGCACCACTTCGGATTTTAGCGGCGAGCGTTCGGCCAGCGAGTCGAAGACTGCCAGGGGGCGGATGTTGGCGAACAACCCCAGCGCCTTGCGCATCCGCAGCAGTCCCTGCTCGGGGCGCACCTTGGCCGCGGGGTCGTTGTCGTATTTCGGGTCGCCGATAGCGCCGAACAGCACCGCGTCGGCGTCCATACACACCTTATGCGTCGCATCGGGGTAGGGATCGCCGGTGGCGTCGATGGCCGCCGCGCCCACGGGGGCCTCGCGGTAAGAGAATTCGTGGCCGTAACGCTGCGCCACGGCATCCAACACTTTCACCGCCTCGCGCACGATCTCGGGGCCTATGCCGTCGCCGGCCAAAAGAGCTATATTCAGATTCATTGTTTAAAAAATAGTTTATATCCCGTCCTTCTCGGGGCGATTAAAAAACTTTGCTTTCGACGATATTTTTAAATTTTTTCCAGCCCGGAGCCTTTTTGTAGAGTTTCAAAGTTCCTTTGGGCACAACCAGTTTGATCTTGTCATAGTCGATACTTCCCAACGAACCGTCTATTTTCGGCGGGATTTTGCCAAAGGCTGCGACATATTCGAGTTTCCCGCATCCGTCGAGCACCCCGTTTCCGATGCGGGTGACCGCGGCAGGAAAGTCGAAGCGGAGGCACGAGGTCATACCGAATGCATAGTCCCCTATGGCGGTGACGCTGTTCGACAGGTACATAAACCTGCATCCGTAGCACGCGTAGGACATAATGGTCGTGATCTGCTTGGGTATCATGAACATCCCGAGCTCGGACATTCCCATAAAGGCCTTGTCGGGCAGGGCGTTGGCCGGGTAGTCGCGGTATTCGCCCGAAGCCAGCCCCTCGGTGCCGGAGTAGGCCGCAACGGTGAAATCATCGCCAAAGAAGATATCCCTCAAATTCCGGCAGTTCTCCCTCAAGAATCTGAAATCGCGGGCGTCCATACTGCCATCTATGTGGATTTGTTTCAACTCGCTCAACGGACGCGGTTTCGGTGCAGATTTTTCTTTCAGCAGGGACGACCCTATTCCGAGTTCTTTCATCCGTTCGGCCACCGGATCTCTTTCAGCCTCTATCTTGAGCAGGGCACCCAACTGCCCGGGGGTGCACTTCACTCCGGCACTGGCAAACGGGACATAGGTGTCGCGCGTTTGGGGTGCGGACGCCGCGGGTTGCGCTGCGGGGGCCTCGAACTCTATCTCCTTGAATTTTTCGAAGGCATCCTTCCATCCCGGGGCGGCCTTGTAGCGCGCCAGAGCCCCTTTAGGAACACCCAATGTGAGTTTTGTATCGTCTTCGCTGCTGAGCATCCAGTCGGCAAGCTTAAGAGTATTTCCGATACCCTCGAAAACGCTTTTGTCGATCGCAGGCGGGTTGGGGTTCGCTATGTCGACGAAACCCAGGGAGCCACATTTGTAGAACGCTCGCGCGCCGATCGTTTTGACCGAAGCGGGAATGTAGATATATACCAACTCGCCACACCCCTGGAACGCTCCCTCGGCGATCGTGGTGACGCCTTCGGGAATGTCGTACTCCATTTCGTCGCCCTCGAAACCGGCGGGGCAGTGGATCAGCACGGTTTTGTCCTTGCTGAACACCACGCCGTAGGGGGCCGTGTAGTTCGAAGGATCGTCTTTGGAGTAACGCTGCGCCTGCACGCTTCCCACGCACAGCACCGTTGTCAGGATGGCCAGTAGGATTCTCGCTTTCATCGTATGCAGAGATTAGGATTTACCGGTAAAGATAAAAATATTTTTACCGTTGCTCGATACGGTTCAGCATTTTCAACGTGGCCTTGATGGCCGCTTCGCTCTGGTCGGCGTCCAGGCCGCTGGTCTTGAACACCTCGCCGCGGTACTCCCAGGTGATGATGGTCTGCACGAAAGCGTCGGTACGTCCGCCCGGGGGGATGCTCACCGTATAATTGGTCAGCATCGGGAAATCGCGCCCCAGCTTGCCTTTGTAGATCTTGCGGATGGCCTTCATAAAGGCGTCGTACTGTCCGTCGCCGCTCGAAACCTCCTCGTGGACCTCGCCGTCGACCTCGATCTTGACGACTGCGGCGGGTTTCAGGCCCTGGGCCAGCGAAAGGCTGTAGTTGAGCAACCGGACCCGCACCTCGACCACATCCTGCTTGAGCACGTCGGCCACGATGTAGGGCAGGTCCTCGGTGGTGACGGCCTCCTTTTTGTCGCCCAACTCGATCACGCGCGCGGTGATCTTGCGCAGCGCCTCGTCATCGAGTTCCATCCCGAGCGCCTCGAGGTTCTTGCGGATGTTGGCCTTGCCGGAACTCTTGCCCAGCGCGTACTCGCGCGTGCGGCCGAAACGTTCGGGAAGTAAATCGTTGTAATAGAGGTTATTTTTATTGTCGCCGTCGGCATGGACACCGGCGCATTGCGTGAAGACGTTCTGGCCGACGACCGGCTTGTTGGGCGGAATGTGGATGCCGGTATAGGTTTCGACGGTGCGGCTCACCAGGTTGATCTTCTCCTCGACCACGCCCGTGCGGAGCTTCAGCTGGTCGTGGATCACCGCCACGACGCTCGACAGGGGGGCGTTGCCCGCCCGCTCGCCCAGGCCGTTGACCGTGACATGCACACCCGAAATTCCCGCTTCGACCGCCGCCGCGGCATTGGCCACAGCCAGGTCGTAGTCGTTGTGGGCGTGGAAATCGAACCGCACGCGGGGGTATTCCGTCACCATTTCGCAGCAGAATTTCGCGGTGTTCGCCGGGTTGAGTATCCCGAGCGTGTCGGGCAGCATGAACCGCCGCACGGGAAAATCGCCGAGGCCGTCGATTATAAATCTTACGTATTCGGGCGAGTGGATCATCCCGTTCGACCAGTCTTCGAGGTAGACGTTCACCGCAATACCGCGCGACGTGGCGTCTGCGATCGTGGCGCGGATGTCGGCCAGGTGCTCCTCGGGCGTTTTGCCGAGCTGCTCGCGGCAGTGTTTCAGCGACCCCTTGCACAGCAGGTTCAACACCCGTCCGCCGCATTCGGCGATCCAGTCCAGCGAGGCTCCGCCGTCGACAAAACCCAGGATTTCGACCTTGTCTACCAATCCCTTGGCTGCGGCCCAGCCGGTGATGGCCTTCACGGCCTCCATCTCGCCGCGCGACACCCGCGCCGAGGCAACCTCGATGCGGTCCACGCGCACATCCTCCAGCAGCAGGCGTGCGATGCTGAGCTTCTCGAGCGCCGAGAAACTCACGCCCGAGGTCTGCTCACCGTCGCGCAGCGTCGTGTCGACGATCTCAACGCTTCTCTGCACAGGACTCATACTCTTCGATTTTCCCGAACAGCGACACGAGGTAATCCACATCGTCGTACCCGCTCAGGAGGCACTCTTTCTTGTAGCCGTCGATCTCGAAACGCTCGCTCTCGCCGCCCAGCGTGACGGTTTGCGCCGGCAGGTCGATCTTCAGCTCGGTCGCGGGATCGGCTTCGATGGCCGCGAATATTTTTTCGAGGAAGGGTTCGCTCACCTGCACCACCAGCAGCCCGTTGTTGAGGGCGTTGTTGCGGAAAATGTCGGCGAAGAAGCTCGAAACCACCGCCTTGAAACCGTAATCGTACAGCGCCCACGCCGCGTGTTCGCGCGACGAACCGCTGCCGAAGTTCTTGCCCGCCACCAGGATCTCGCCGCCGTAGCGCGGGTCGTTCAGGGGGAAGGTCGCGATCGGGGTGCCGTCCTTGGCGTAGCGCCAGTCGCGGAACAGGTTGTCGCCGAAGCCTTTGCGCTCGACGGCTTTCAGGAAGCGCGCCGGGATGATCTGGTCGGTGTCGACGTTTTCGGCCCGCAGGGGCACGGCGCGCGATGTAAGTATCGTGAATTTTGGAATAGCCATTGCGATAAAAGATTAAAGGTTAAACACTTCCCTCGGGTCCTGAACGCTCCCGAAAACCGCCGCGGCGGCAGCCACCAGTGGTCCGGCCAGCATCGTGCGCGCCCCGGGGCCCTGGCGTCCTTCGAAATTGCGGTTCGAGGTCGACACCGAGTAGTTGCCCGCCGGAATTTTGTCGGCGTTCATCGCCAGGCAAGCCGAGCACCCCGGTTGGCGGAGTTCGAAACCCGCCGCTTCGAGGATCTTGTCGAGCCCCTCGGCGCGGATCTGCGCCTCGACGCCCCACGATCCGGGTACGAGCCACGCCGTCACCCCGTCCGCTTTCCGGCGACCCTTCACCGCACCGGCAAATTCGCGGAAATCCTCGATGCGCCCGTTGGTGCAGCTGCCCAGGAAGACGTAGTCGACACGTTTGCCGATCATCCGTTCACCGGGTTTGAAATCCATGTAGTTCAACGCTTTGTCGAACGAAACCTTGTCGCTGCCCGTGAGTTTGTCGCCCGAGGGGATCACCCCGCCCACCGCGATCCCCATGCCGGGGTTGGTGCCGTAGGTGATCATCGGCTCGATGTCGGCCGCGTTGAACTGGCACTGGGCGTCGAACGCCGCGCCTTCGTCGGAATACAACTTCTTCCATTGCTCCACCGCCCGGTCGAAATCCGCCCCCTGGGGAGCGCGTTCGCGGCCGCGGACGTAGTCGAACGTGGTCTGGTCGGGGGCCACGATGCCGCCCCGCGCACCGCACTCGATGCTCATGTTGCACAACGTCATACGCTCCTCCATCGACAGGGCGCGGATCGCCTCGCCGGCAAACTCGATGAAGTAGCCCGTGCCGCCCGAAGCGGTCAGTTTCGAAATGATATACAGGATGATATCCTTGGCGCCCACGCCTTTACCCAGCTTGCCGTCCACGCGGATCAGCATCGTTTTGGGCTTGGGCTGCAGGATGCACTGCGAGGCGAAGACCATCTCGACCTCCGAGGTGCCGATCCCGAAAGCCACCGCCCCGAAAGCCCCGTGGGTCGAGGTGTGGCTGTCGCCGCACACGATCGTCATCCCCGGGAGCGTAAGCCCCAGTTCGGGCCCGATGATGTGCACTACGCCCTGCTGGGGATGGTCGAGGCCGAAATGCTCGACGCCGTGTTGCGCACAGTTGGCTTCGAGTGCCGCTAACTGGCGCACCGACTCGGGGTCGGAGATCGGCAGGTGGCGGTCGCTCGTGGGTACGTTGTGGTCGGAAGTGGCGGTCGTTTTCGCCGGGCGCGCCACTTTCAGTCCGCGGTTTTTCAACCCCAGGAACGCCACGGGCGAAGTCACCTCGTGGATGTAGTGGCGGTCGATGTAGATCACGTCGCGCCCCCCGTCGAGGCTCCGGACGATGTGTGCGTCCCAGATTTTATCCAAAAGTGTTTTCTGTGCCATATCTTAGTCTTATTCTTTTTCGTCCGTTATTTTAGTCGTTACCCCCAACTTGCGCGCCCCGTCGATGAACGCCTCGACCGCCGCGCGCACCACATCGGTGTGGGCGGCGAAACCGTAGGCCACCTTGTCGCCGCAGCTCATCTGGACGTGTACGCGTCCCACGTCGTCGCTCCCCTTGGTCATCGCCTGGATGAGGAATTCGGTGATGCGCACCTGCTCGTTGATCAGGCTCTTGACCGCCTTCACCGCAGCGTCCACGGGCCCGTTGCCGACGCTCGTGGCCGTGAGTTCCATCTTGTCGGCCTCGAGGATCACCGTCGCCGTGGGGATCAGGGTTCCCGTAAGGATTTGCAGGTATTTCAGTTTGAGAGATTTATCCTGTTTGCCGCCGATATCGCCCACGAGGTACATCAGGTCGTCCTCGCGCACGTCGCGTTTCTGGTCGGCCAGCACGAGGAACTTTTCGTACACGCGGTCCAGTTCGTCGCCCGTCACCTCGTAACCCAGCAGCTCGAGGCGGTAGGCCAGGGCAGCACGCCCGCTGCGCGCCGTGAGCGCGATCACCGAGTCGTCCACACCCACATCCTGGGGACGGATGATCTCGTAATTTTCGCGGTCCTTGAGCACCCCGTCCTGGTGGATGCCCGACGAGTGGGCGAAAGCGTTGCGTCCCACGATCGCCTTGTTGGGCTGCACGGGCATGTTCATCAGGCTCGAAACCAGTTGGCTCGCCTTGTTGATCAGCTGCGAGTTGATGCCGGTGTCGATCCCCAGGCCCTTGTGGCAGCGCAGGGCCATCACCACCTCTTCGAGCGAGGTGTTGCCCGCGCGTTCGCCGATGCCGTTGATCGTCACCTCCACCTGGCGCGCACCGGCCTGCACACCCGCCAGGGTGTTGGCCGTGGCCATCCCCAGGTCGTTGTGGCAGTGGGTCGAGATGATCGCCTGGTCGATGTTGGGCACGTTGTTTACCAGGTAGGCGATCTTGGCCGCGTAGTCCGCGGGGAAACAGTAGCCCGTCGTGTCGGGGATGTTGACCACCCCGGCGCCGGCCTTGATGACCGCCTCGATCACCCGGGCCAGGTATTCGTTGTCGGCGCGCCCGGCGTCCTCGGCGTAGAATTCCACGTCGTCGGTGAACTTGCGGGCGTATTTCACCGCATCCACCGCGCGCTTGATAACCTCTTCCGGGGTGGATTTCAGTTTATTATAGATATGGTAGGGCGAAACGCCGATCCCCGTGTGGATCCTCGCCCGCTTGGCCAGCGCCAGCGACTCGGCCGCCGCGTCGATATCGCCCTTCACCGCGCGCGTCAGGGCGCAGATCACCGGCAGGGTGACGGCCGTCGAAATCTCGCGCACCGAGTTGAAATCGCCCGGGCTCGACACCGGGAACCCGGCTTCGATCACATCCACCCCCAGCGCTTCGAGCGTCCGCGCCACTTCGATTTTCTCGACCGTATTCAGCTGACAACCCGGAACTTGCTCTCCGTCGCGGAGCGTGGTATCGAAAACATATAATTTCTCACTCATCTCTTTTTCCCCTTCCTATTTAATATACATGTGCAAAATTATTGCGATTTGTTAAAAAATATTCAAAATGCAAAATTATACATTTTTCGCATCAATACCAAAATACGCGCCTTTTTTCGTAAAAACAACCGCGCCCGTACCAAAAAGCACGGGCGCGGTTTATGGCAGAAAAATAATTCGTCAGTCGAAAAGCTCCCCCGCGCGGGCGGCGATCTCGTCGGGATCGGCGTCCAGGGCGAAGACGATCGAGGGGGTGAGGTAGTGCAGCTTGCCGCCCTTGCGCTCGAGTTCGGTCTTCAGCAGGCGCTCGCCGCCGCCGGTGATGTTGAGCATCACCACCGCCGCGGGGTCGATGCGCCCGGCCTTCACGGCCTGGATGAGCGAGGCGGTGGCTACGGCGGCCGCAGGGTGGATATCGGCGCCCTCGGCGGCTTCGAACAGCTCGGCCGCCTTGCGCGCCTGGGCGTTGGTCACGGCCAGGATGTCGCCGCCGGTATCGACCAGCGCGTCGTACATCCCCCCCACGATCCCGTAGGGCGGGCGGCGGTTGGAGAGCACCTTGGCGTCGATGATCTCGACGTCGCGGCGCGCTTTGTGGTCGTCGTAGGGCAGCATGTGGCGCGAATCGTGGCGCCAGGCATCGTACATCGGCACGAAGGGCGCGTTCTGGGAGAGGATGAGGCGCATCTTGTGGTCGCCGAAGCGTCCGTCGGCGATCAGCCGCAGGTTGGCTTCCCATGCGGCGATGGCGCCCGTGCCGCTGCCCACGGCCTGGAAATAGTAATCGGGGATACGCCCTATGTGGGTCGCGGCGCTCAGCACGGTGGTCGACATCCCGTCGCGGCGGGCGATGTTCTTCGCACCTCCCTCGGCCAGGAATTTGTCGGACCGGAGCACCTGGTTGCTGATGTGGATCGCATCGAAATAATCGCCTCCCTTTTTGGCCGCCACGAGCTTCACGCACGGGGCCAGGGGTGCGTCGAACCACAGCGCGTCGAGGTTGTCCTCGGGTACGCACAGCAGCAACGGGATATTATTGTCCGAGCACACGCGCGCGAAAGCCCGCGCCGTGTTGCCGGCCGATGCCACCACGAGCACCTTGCCCGATTTGGGGTCCAGGCGCCCGCAAACGGTGTAGGCTTCGGTCTCCTTAAACGAGCAGGTGGTCATCGCCGCTCCCCGCGCAGGGAAATACCCGCTAAAAGTAATGTAAAGGTTTTCGAGTCCCAGCTTGGCGGCCAGCCCTTCGCTCTTGTAGGTCACGGGGGCCGACGACCCCTTCAGCACACGCTTCACGGGCAGCCAGTCGCAGAATTTATACAATCCCATCTCATCTTCGCGCGGCGTGAGCTGGCGGCAGGCGTATTGCGCCCGCACGAGCGAGGGGGTTTTGCAGGTAGTATCCTCGAGTGTCCACCCCTCGTCCTCGAAACCACGCCCCGTGGCAACGGTCGAGAGGGTGTAGGCCGTAGGTTTGAATTTTTTCATCTCCGCGCCCTTATCCCAGATACGATTTGAGCAGCTTGCTGCGCGAACTGTGGCGCAGGCGGCGGATCGCCTTCTCTTTGATCTGGCGGACGCGCTCGCGGGTGAGGCCGAACTTGTCGCCGATCTCCTCGAGGGTCATCTCGGCGCATCCGATGCCGAAGAAGTATTTGATGATGTCCTTTTCGCGGTCGGTGAGCGTCGCCAGGGCGCGTTCCACCTCTGTGCCGAGCGACTCGTTGATCAGGCCGCGGTCGGCGTTGGGCGAATCGTTGTTGACCAGCACGTCCAGCAGGCTGTTGTCCTCGCCGTCGGCAAACGGTGCGTCGACCGAAACGTGGCGTCCCGAGATGCGGAGCGTGTCGGTCACTTTTTCTTTGGGCAGGTCGAGCGCCGTGGCCAGCTCCTCGGGCGAAGGGGTGCGTTCGTACTCCTGCTCGAAGCGCGCGAAGGCCTTGTTGATCTTGTTGAGCGACCCCACCTGGTTCAGGGGCAGGCGCACGATGCGCGACTGCTCGGCCAGCGCCTGGAGGATCGACTGGCGGATCCACCACACGGCGTAGGAGATAAACTTAAACCCGCGCGTTTCGTCGAACTTCTCGGCGGCCTTGATCAGCCCCAGGTTGCCCTCGTTGATCAGGTCGGGCAGGCTCAGGCCCTGGTTCTGGTATTGTTTGGCGACCGAAACCACGAAACGCAGGTTGGCTTTGGTCAGTTTTTCGAGCGCTTCCTGGTCGCCTTTCTTGATTCTTTGCGCCAATTCCACCTCCTCCTCGACGGTGATCAGGTCTTCTTTGCCGATCTCCTGCAAATACTTGTCGAGCGAAGCACTTTCGCGGTTGGTGATGGATTTGGTGATTTTAAGTTGTCTCATGGGTCCTATTATAGTGTATAACGTAAATAAAACCCCGTCGGGCGGGGTTTTATTTTATGGTTTCTTCTTTTTTATGCCATCTTTATGTTATTCCATTCGCGAGTAGCTCGCTTTCTGTCCGTCGGGGTAGACGCCCTCGATCGCAGTGATCTTGGAGGTGATCTTTCCCAGGTCGCCCACCGTGCGAATCGCGCGTCCGTTGATCGCCGTGATGATGTAGCCGCGCTTCACGTTGGCTTTGCTGAGGATACCCCCCTCGGCGATCGACATCACCTGGATCCCGCCGTCGATGTCCAGTTTTTTCTTGGCCTGAGCGTTCACATCGGCAAACGTACCTCCCAATTCCTTCTCGGCGTCGACGTAATCGCGGGTGAGCAGTTCGGTCTTCCCTGCTTTATTACGCAAAACCACGTCGAATTGTTTCACTGCGCCGCCTCTTTTTGCGATTATTTTCACTTTATCGTTGGGACGGTGCTTGGCGATCTGCTCGAGCAGCGCGGCCGAGTTGTCGATCTTCACCCCGTCGATGTCGGTGATCACGTCGCCCACCTTGATCCCTGCGGCCGCGGCGGCGCCGTCGGGATCGACCGTAGCGACGTAGATGCCGCCCGACTCCTTGATCCCGTATTTTTCGCCCTCTTTTTCGACGAACTCATCGTCCACCTCGCGGAAACTGATGCCCAGCATGGCGCGCTGCACGACGCCGTATTCCTTCAGGTCGACCACCACCTTGCGCACGATCGACACCGGAATGGCGAACGAATAACCCGTGTAGCTGCCCGTGGGCGACTTGATCACCGTGTTGATCCCCACCAGTTCGCCCCTGGTGTTCACCAGGGCGCCTCCGCTGTTGCCGGGGTTGACCGCGGCGTCGGTCTGGATGACCGACTCGACGCGGTAGTTGGTCGGAATGATGTCGAGGTTACGCGCCTTGGCGCTCACGATGCCCGCCGTGACGGTCGAGCGGAGGTTGTAGGGGCTGCCGATGGCCAGCACCCACTCGCCCAGGCGCAGGTCATCGCTGTTGCCGAAAGAGAGTGTGGGCAGGCCGGTGGCCTCGATCTTGATCAGGGCCACGTCCGAAGCCGGGTCGGTGCCGATCAGTTTGGCGTCGTAGGTCTTGCGGTCATTGAGCGTCACCTTGAGCTTCGAGGCGTTCTCCACCACGTGGTTGTTGGTGACGATGTAGCCGTCCGAACTGATGATCACCCCCGAACCGCCCGAGCGCGTTTCCTGGGGCATGTCGTCGTAACCCTGTCCCTGGGGAATGCCGAAAAATTCGAAGAACGGGTCCATGCCTCCGCCCTGGCTGCGGTAGCGGCCGCTTTGGCGCACCTCCTGCACGTTCTCGATGTTGACCACCGCCTTGACCGAATTTTCGGCCGCGTAGGTCAGGTCGGGGTATTTTTCGCTTTGGTAGGCGGTAAAGTGGCTGCCCGCGCCCGAAGAGGCGAAATCGGACGAGGTGATGACCGCCTGTTTTTCGATCGAAGAGTTCACCACATAAGCGGTGACACCGCCGGAAATGGCGGCAGCGGCCAGAAAGCCGAGAAACATAACAATCCTTTTCATAAAATAAAATTTCAGGGAATTAAACAATTATTTATACAAAAAGGTCTATTTTCTTCATCGGCGGTATTTTGGATTGATAAATCAGTAACGGCGATTATTGTGCCATTATTGTTTACAAATATATAAAATTCGCATGAAAATCCTATCTTTGTCCTGCGAATCAACGAAAGGAATTATGTCGAAAGTATTGATCATCGGAGCGGGCGGCGTGGGTACCGTGGTTGCGTGGAAAGCGGCCAAAAACCCCGTATTCACCGAAATAATGCTGGCCAGCCGCACCAAATCGAAGTGCGACGCCATCGCCGCGGCCATCGGCGGCGGGCGCATCCGGACCGCGCAGGTCGACGCCGACAGCGTACCCGAACTGTGCGCCCTGATGCGGTCGTTCAAGCCCGCCATCGTGATCAACGTCGCCTTGCCCTACCAGGACCTGACGATCATGGACGCCTGCCTGGAGTGCGGGGTCAACTACCTCGACACGGCCAACTACGAGCCCAAGGATGAGGCGCACTTCGAATATTCGTGGCAGTGGGCCTACCACGACCGTTTCCGCGAGGCGGGCCTGATGGCGATCCTGGGGTGCGGTTTCGATCCGGGCTGCTCGGCCATCTACACCGCCTACGCCGCCAAGCACCATTTCGACGAGATCCACACGCTCGATATCGTGGACTGCAACGCCGGCAACCACGGCATGGCCTTCGCCACCAACTTCAACCCCGAGATCAACATCCGCGAAGTGACCCAGCAAGGCAAATACTGGGAAAACGGCGCCTGGCACACCACCGAGCCCCACGCCATCCACCAACCGGTCACCTACCCCGAAATAGGGCCCAAGGAGTCGTACCTCATATACCACGAGGAGTTGGAGTCGCTCGTCAAGCACTTTCCGACGCTGCGCCGCGCACGCTTCTGGATGACCTTCGGCCAGGAATACCTCACCCACCTGCGCGTGATCCAGAACATCGGCATGGCGCGCATCGACCCCGTCCTGTACAACGGCGTGGAGATCGTCCCGATCCAGTTCCTGAAGGCCGTGCTGCCCGACCCCAAGTCGCTGGGCGAGAACTACACGGGACTCACCTCGATCGGCTGCCGCATCACGGGCATCAAGGACGGCAAACCCCGCACCTGCTACATCTACAACAACTGCGACCACGAGCAGGCCTACAAGGAGACCGGCACCCAGGCCGTGAGCTACACCACGGGCGTTCCGGCGGCGTTGGGCGCGGCGATGTTCGTGCGCGGCGAGTGGAAAGGCGCGGGCGTGTTCAACGTCGAGCAGCTCAACCCCGACCCCTTCATGGCCGAGATAGGGTCCCAGGGCCTGCCGTGGGTCGAGCAATTCGATGTGGACACAGAATTCAAATAAAACAGTGACCCTCCCCGGAAACATTCCCTCCCCCTGCTTCGTCGTGGACGAGGCGTTGCTGCGCCGCAATCTCAAGCTGATAGCGGACGTGGGGCGACGTGCGGGCGTGGAGATGATCGTCGCGCTCAAGGCCAACGCCATGTGGAGCATTTTTCCGATCATGGCCGAGTACGTCCACGGGGCGACGGCGAGTTCGGCGGCCGAGGCGAGGCTCGTGCTGGAGGAGTTCGGCACGCGCTGCCACACCTACGCCCCGGTTTATACGGATACGGACTTCGGGGAGATCGTCGCGTGCAGCGATTACATAACTTTCAACTCCGCGGCGCAGTACGAACGTTTCCGCGAACGCGTCGCCGGGGCCGGCCACCCCGTTTCGTGCGGGCTGCGCATCAACCCGGGGTACTCGCCCGTCGAAACGGCGCTCTACAACCCCTGCAGCCCCGGGTCGCGCCTGGGCATCCGCCCCGAAGACTTGGACACCCTCCCCGGGGGGATCGAGGGCCTGCATTTCCACACCCTGTGCGAGTCGCGTCCCGAGCACCTGGCCCGCACGCTGGAGGCCGTGGAGGAGCATTTCGGCCGGTTTTTGCCGCGCCTGAAGTGGATCAATATGGGCGGCGGGCACCTGATGACCCACCGCGACTACGACTGCGACGAGCTGGTGCGCATCCTCACAGCCTTCCGCGAGCGCCATCCCCACCTGCACGTGGTCCTCGAACCGGGAAGCGCCTTCACGTGGGAAACGGGCGTGCTCGTGTCGACGATCGAGGACATCGCCACGGGCGGCGGCGTGCGCACGGCGATGCTCGACGTGTCGTTTGCGTGCCACATGCCCGACTGCCTCGAAATGCCCTACAAACCCGCGATCGTGGGGGCGCACGAACCCGCCGGAGGCGAGGTGCGCTGGCGGATGGGCGGCAACAGCTGCCTGGCGGGCGACTGGATGGGCGACTGGGCTTTCGACCGCGAGCCCAAGGTCGGCGACCGCGTGGTCTTCGCCGACATGATCCACTACACGATGGTCAAGACCACGATGTTCAACGGCGTGGCGCACCCCTCGATCGGGATCGTCGACCGCGGGGGCAATTTCCGCCTGGTGCGCAAATTCGGTTACGAGGACTACAAGGGCCGTATGTCGTAGCGCCGCGACGGTAATTTGCATTTCCCATTTTATTTATTTTACTTTGCGGGGCACTCATACCTCTCATTCTATGCGACTTCATTTTACCTTTAGAAAATTTTCGTACGCCCTGTTGGCCGCGATAGCGGTTACGACTGCATGCAAGGGGATCGGCGGCGGCGACGACCCCGGCGACGACCCCGGCAACTCGACGACCGCCCAAACCGTGGACCAGATCCAGGTCACGGCCTTCTCTATTTTGCCTGCGGTGAACGACAACATCTATTCGGAGATAAAATTCGTCGAGAAGTCGGGCAGCAACTACGTCTTCACGGGGGCCCAGCAGATCAAGTACTACAAAGCCACCCTCACGGCACTCAAAACATCGTTCACTTCGAATGCCGCCAAGGTGACCATAGGCTCGACGGCCCAGGCGAGCGGCGTGACGGCCAATAATTTCTCTTCGCCGGTAACCTACCGGTTCTACGCCGCCAACGACCAATACAAGGAATATACCATCACCCTGACCAACCCTTCGGCCAATTATTCGGGACTTCCGATCGTGTCGATAGCCGTCGAGAACGGAGCGGATATCACCTCGAAAACCACCTGGAGGAATGCCGTGCTGAAGATCGACGATCCGGCCAACGCGGCCAACAACATCACGCGCACGATCACCACCAAAGGCCGCGGCAACACCACCTGGGCCATGGCGAAAAAGCCTTACGCCATCAAGTTCGAGGCAAAGGAGGGGCCCCTCGGGATGGCCAAAGCCAAGAAATTCGCACTCCTGGCCAATTACGGCGACAAAACCCTGCTGCGCAACCTCACCTCGTTCGAGATCGGCAAACGTACCAGCCTGGCCTGGACGCCCGACAGCAAATTCGTCGAACTGTTCCTCAACGGAAACTACCTGGGGCAATACCAACTGACCGAGCAGATCACCATCAGCGGCAAACGCGTCGATATCACCGAAGACCTGGGTTACCTGATCGAACTCGACCGCCACACCGAGGACGCGGAGATCACCAACGTTTTCCGCCCCACGCTTTCGGACCTTCCGGTGATCCTGAAAGACCCCGAGCCCGCCTCGCCCGCGCAACTCAGCTACATCGAAGGCTATTTCAACCAGGTGGAGGCGCTGATCTACAAAGAGGATATCGATAGTGCCGAGTATTGCAACCTGATCGATATCAGCTCGTTCATCGACAGTTGGATCGTCTACGAGGCGACGGGCAACATGGAGTCGCGCCACCCGGGATCGATGTACATGTACAAGGACATCAACCCCTCGGACAAGCTCTACGCGGGTCCCGTGTGGGATTTCGATATGACCAGTTTCATGGGCGACAAGCTGTTCGTGATGATCGATTACCCCGATCCCAGGGCCCCCGAAAACTACGATGCGCAGTGGGTGGGGCAAGGACGCCGAAACCACTGGTTCGTCCAGTTGTTCAACGACCCGAAGATCAAGGCGAGGGCCAGGGAGCGCTGGATCGAACTGTACCCCCAACTGCAGAGCATTCCCACTTTTATCACCGCCCAGAAAACCAACACGGCGTTCGCCAAATCGGCCGCGATGAACTGGACCCTGTGGCCCCGCACCGAAGTGGGGCGCAACAAGGACGAGAACCTGCCGTGGGATGAAGCGGTAGACCTGATGGTCACCAATTACAACAAACGCCTCACGGCGATCGACGCTTTGATCAGGGCCTGGTAGCCCCCTGCGCCGCCCGCCGCAGCATACTCCGCACAATGATCCCGTGGAACGGGCGGATCAGGCCGAAATAGATGCGGCCCCAGCGGTTGTGGAAATAGACCAGCGTCGTGGCGGTGACGCTCCGGCCCGTGTCGTCCCCTTTTACCAGCATCGACAGGTAGGCGTCCAGGTGCCGCTCGGAGAGCAGCAGCACCGTTTCGTCGGGCGATTTCGCCGGCACGGACGCAAAGCGGTATTTTCCCCCGGTGCGGATACATTTCTCAAATTCGGCGGCCTCGCCCCGTCCCGACTGTAAACCGAAGGGGCGCACCAGTGCATCGCGCAACCCCATCAGGGCGTCGACCCACGGCGGCATGCCGATCCAGAAAGACACTTGCAGGTCGTCGGGCGAGAGGCGCTCGCCGCCGGTCACTTCTACGGTATAGGAATCGGAGTAGTCCGCCGGCAGGTATTTCGCCAGCAGGCTCCCTTCGGGGATCGTCGCCTTGCGGGTTTTCATCTGCTGTTTGTTATTTGCGCAGGAACTTGCGGGGTTTGACCATGTTCTCGGGGCGCAGCACGTTGTCCAGCTCCTCGCGGCTCATGAGCCCCTTTTCGAGCACCAGGTCGTAGATGCCCTTGCCCGTTTTGAGGGCCGCCTGCGCCAGCTCGCTCGACGCCTCGTAGCCCAGGTAGGGGTTGAGCGCCGTCACCAGCCCGATGCTGTTGTAGACCATCGCACGGCAGATATCCTCGTTGGCCGTGATACCTACAATACATTTTGCGCGCAGGGTGTTCATGCCGTTGACCAGCATCTCGATGCTCTCGAGGATCGAGTGCACGATGATGGGCTCCATGACGTTAAGCTCCAACTGCCCCGCCTCGGCCGCCATCGTGACCGTGAGGTCGTTGCCCACCACGCGGTAGGCGATCTGATTGACCACCTCGGGGATCACGGGGTTGACCTTGCCGGGCATGATCGACGACCCGGGCTGCATGGGGGGCAGGTTGATCTCGTTGAGGCCGGCGCGCGGGCCCGAGGAGAGCAGGCGCAGGTCGTTGCATATCTTCGATAGCTTGATGGCCAGGCGTTTGAGCGCCGAGGAGTTCATCACGAACGACCCCGTGTCGCTCGTGGCCTCGATCATGTTGGTCGCCGCGACCACCTTGAGCCCCGTGACCTCGCGCAGGTGCCGGATGCACAGCGGCGAGTAGTCGGGATCGGCGTTGATGCCCGTGCCGATGGCCGTGGCGCCCATGTTCACCTCCAGGAACAGCCGCACGTTCTGTTCCAGGCGGTCGATCTCCTCGCGCAGGTTGGCCGCGTAGGCTTCGAACTCCTGCCCGAGGGTCATCGGCACGGCGTCCTGGAGCTGCGTGCGCCCCATCTTGATGATGCCTGCGAACTCGCGCCCCTTGGCGTGGAAAGCGTCGATCAGCTCCCGCAGCGAACCGGTCAGCTTGCGGATGCTGCGCACCAGGGCGATCTTCACGGCCGTGGGGTAGGCGTCGTTGGTGGATTGCGACAGGTTGACGTGGTTGTTGGGGTGGCAGTATTTGTACTCGCCGCGCGCGTGGCCCATGATCTCTAAGGCGCGGTTGGCGATCACCTCGTTGGCGTTCATGTTGGTCGACGTCCCCGCACCGCCCTGCACCATGTCCACCGTGAAATGCTCGTTGAGGCGTCCGTCGCGGATCTCGACACAGGCCTCGATGATGGCGTCGGCTACCGCGGCGTCGAGCAACCCCAGGTCGCGGTTGGCCATCGCGGCGGCCTGCTTCACATCGGCCAGCGCGCCGATCATCTCGGGGAAGAAACACAGGCGCACGCGGCTGATGTGGAAATTGTCCATGGCGCGGGCCGTCTGGATGCCGGAATAGTATTCCACCGGGATCTCCATTTCGCCCAGCAGGTCGTGCTCGCGGCGGGTCTTGCCCGACAAAGGCTTTTGCGTTATATCCATAACCAACGAATTTTAATAAACGGTTCAGAATTTGTGTAAATTTACAACTTTTTTTAACTTTGTCCATACCGATCCGTCACAAAACCCCCAAATTATACCGTTATGAAAAAACTCGCATTGTTGCTCATCGGATTAGGCCTGCTCGCGCCCGCCTTTTCGCAACCCGCCCCCGCAAACATGGAAACCATCAAACTCGTCGCCCCGAGCAAAAAGGGCGGCAAAACCGTGATCGAAGCCCTCTGGCTGCGCAAATCCACCCGCGAATTCGCCGCCACGCCCCTCTCGGCCCAGGAACTCTCCGACCTGCTGTGGGCTGCCAACGGCGTCAACCGTCCCGACGGCCGCCGCACGGCACCCTCGGCCCGCAACATCCAGGATGTCGAGGTGTACGTCTGTTTTGCCGACGGCAACTACCGCTACGACGCTCCGTCCCACACGCTCGTGCCCCTGAGCGCAGGCGATGCGCGTCCCCTGAAGGATGCGCCGCTGTGCCTGGTGCTGGTTTCGGACAAGGACGGCCGGTGGGCCGCCCTCGATACCGGTATCGTGTCGCAGAACATCTCGGTATTCTGCGCCGGCATGGGCCTGGCGACCGTCCCGCGCGGGATGATGGACGTCGAGGCGCTCGCCAAGGCGCTGAAACTCTCGGACAAACGCATCCCCTACCTCAACCACCCGGTCGGACATTTTAAGTAGTGTGAATTGCGGTTCGCAGAACCGCCGCGCCCGCCCCGAGGGGGGGCGGGACGGGCGCGATACCCGGAACAAAGTATAAATTGTAAAACCATTTCTATGAAATTGGCAATCGTCGGCGTCAGCGGCGCCGTAGGACAGGAACTTCTGAAATTGCTCGAGGAGCGGGACTTCCCCTGCGACCAACTCGTTTTGTTCGGGTCGGCGCGCAGTGCGGGTAAAAAATACATCTTCCGGGGCCGGGAGATCACGGTCAAGGAGCTGGTGCACGGCAACGACTTCTGCGGGATCGACATCGCCCTGGTTTCGGCCGGGGCTTCGATCTCGAAGGAGTTCGAAAAGACCATAACCCGTTGCGGCACGGTGATGATCGACAACTCGAGCGCTTTCCGCATGGACGACGACGTGCCCCTGGTGGTGCCCGAGGTCAATCCGCAGGACATCGCCGTCACCCCGCGGCGCGTGATCGCCAACCCCAACTGCACGACCATCCAGATGGTCGTGGCGCTCAAGGCCATCGAGGCCCTCTCGCACATCCGCCGGGTGCACGTGTCGACCTACCAGGCCGCCAGCGGCGCCGGCGCCGCCGCGATGGACGAGCTGGTCGAGCAGCACCGCCAGATCGGCGCGGGCGAGCAGCCGACGGTCGAAAAATTCGCCTACCAACTGGCTTACAACGTGATCCCCCAGGTGGACGTGTTTCTCGATAACGGCTACACCAAGGAGGAGATGAAGATGCACAACGAGACGCGCAAGATCATGCACTCCGATGTCGAGGTGAGCGCCACGTGCGTGCGCGTCCCGGTAGTGCGCACCCACAGCGAGAGCATCTGGGTCGAAACCTCCTCGCCGGTGAGCGTCGAGGCTGCGCGCGAAGCGTTCGCGAAGGCCGAGGGCGTGGTGCTGATGGACGATCCGTCGTCGAAAAGCTATCCGATGCCGCTGATGTCCACGGGCAACGACCCCGTTTACGTGGGCCGCATCCGCGGGGATATATCGAACCCCAACGGCCTCACATTCTGGTGCGTGAGCGACCAGATCCGCAAAGGCGCGGCCCTGAACGCCATCCAGATCGCCGAAAAATTGTTACCCAAGCTCTAATCGAAACATATATAAAAAGAACAGGGCTGCCTTACCGGGCAACCCTGTTCTTTTTATATTATATGCGGTTATGTCAGTTGCTGCATCTCGATAAGCTTGGCGTAGATGCCGTTCAGGGCCATCAGTTCGGCGTGGGACCCCTGTTCGGCGATCCGGCCGGCATCGACCACCAGGATGCGGTCGGCGTTGTGGATCGTGCTCAGGCGGTGGGCGATGACGATCGAGGTGCGTCCCTCGAGCAGGGCGTTCAGTGCGTCCTGGACCAGCTTTTCGCTCTCGGTGTCGAGTGCCGAGGTGGCTTCGTCCAGGATGAGGATGTCGGGGTTCTTGAGCACGGCGCGGGCGATGCTCAGGCGCTGGCGCTGGCCGCCGGAGAGCTTCATGCCGCGGTCGCCGATGCTGTTGTCGTAGCCTTTGTCGGTTTCGCGAATGAAGGTGTGTGCGTTGGCGATCTTGGCGGCGTTCTCGACCTCGGCGGTCGTGGCGTCGCGTTTGGCGAGGCGGATGTTGTTCTCGATGGTGTCGTTTAACAGGATCGTTTCCTGGGCCACGCCGCCCACGTGGGCGCGCAGCGAGTCGATCTTGTAGCGGCGGATGTCGACCCCGTCGATGAGGATGGCCCCCGAGGTGACGTCGTAGAAACGCGGGATGAGGTCCGAGAGGGTCGATTTGCCGCCCCCCGAAGGCCCTACCAGCGCCACGGTCTGTCCTTTTTTGACCTTGAAGCTCACGCCCTGGATCACTTCGCGGGTTTCGTACGAGAAGCGCACGTCGCGGAACTCGATCTCGTCGCGGAACTCGGTGAGCTCCACGGCGTCGGGCGCGTCGGTGATCTGGCTGGGGGTATCGAGCAGCGCCAGCACGCGTTCGCCGGCGGCGATCCCCTGGTTGATGGTGCTGAACGCGTCGGTCAGGCTGCGCACGGGGCGCGTGATCTGCGAGAAGATGGCGATGTAGGCCAGGAAGCCCGCGGCGTCCAGGCGTCCCCCGATCACCAGGCTGCCCCCGAAGATCAGGATCACCGCCACGGCGCTCACACCCAGGAATTCGCTCATCGGCGAGGCCAGTTGCTGGCGGCGGGCCATGCGCATCGAGATGTTCGAAAAACGGTCGTTGATGCCGTGGAACTTCCCTTTGATGTATTCGGTGGCGTTGTAGGATTTGATGATCTTGATTCCCGTGAGCGACTCGTCGAGTGCCGAGACCATGTCGCCGAAAGTTTCCTGCGCCTCGCGTGCGCTGTGGCGCAGGCGTTTGACGATCGCGCCGATGATCAGCGCCGTGATGGGCAGGAACAGGCCGGTGAAAATGGTCAGCTCCCACGAAATTTTGATCAGCGCGAACAGGTAGGCCAGGATCATGAACGGTTCGCGGAACACAACTTGCAGGGTGTTGGTTATACAGAACTGAACTACCTGCACGTCGGAGGTGATCTTGGAGATGATATCGCCCTTGCGTTCGTTGCTGAAGTAGCCCACATGGAGCTCCATCACGTTGTCGAACACCTGGTTGCGGATCCGGCGCAGGGTGTGGATGCGCAATCTTTCGATCGTTATCTGCGACAGGTAGCGGAACAGGTTGCTCAGCAGCACGGACGAAACGATGAACACGCTCAACAGGATCAGCACGTTCATCACCGAGTAGGTCTCGCCGTAGATCTTGAAGAGGTAGTAGTTGATCAGTTCCTGGAGGTACTTGGTCGAGAATTCGAACGTGGGGGCTGTGGTGATGTGTTCGACGGCCGCGTCGGTCGAGAACAGCGTGTTGACGATCGGGATGATCATCACGTAGTTGAACGTGTTGAACACCGCGTAGAACAGAACGTAGAAGAAATAGGGGATAGCGTATTTCTCGATGGGCTTGGCAAAGCTGAACAGCCTCCAGTATATTTTCATCTCTTCAATAATGGTCGGACAAAAATAGCCCTTTTTTGCAGAAATTTGCTACTTTTGTCAACAATTAAATAAAATAAGACGATTATGGACATTGTAGTAAGCGGCATACGTTCCACGGGGCAACTTCATCTGGGTAACTATTTCGGGGCGTTGAAGAACTACGTCAAGATGCAGCACACTTCGCGCTGTTTTTTCTTCATCGCCGACTACCATTCGCTCACCACCCACCCCGATCCGCGGGCGCTGCACGACAACGTGCGCAACGTCCTGGCCGAATACCTCGCCGCCGGGCTCGATCCGCGCGTGGCCACGCTCTACATCCAGAGCGACGTGCCCCAGGTGGCCGAACTGTCGCTGCTGCTGTCGATGCACGCCTACGTGGGCGAGCTGGAGCGCACCGCCTCGTTCAAGGATAAGATCCGCAAGCAGCCCGAGAACGTCAACGCCGGCCTGCTGACCTACCCCGTGCTGATGGCCGCCGATATCCTGCTCCACCGTGCCAAATACGTGCCCGTGGGCAAGGACCAGGAGCAGCACCTCGAACTCACGCGCCGTTTTGCGCGCCGCTTCAACACGATCTACGGGGTCGAGTTCTTCCCCGAGAGCGAACCCTACAACTTCGGCGAGAACCTGGTGAAGATCCCGGGGCTGGACGGCACGGGCAAGATGGGCACGAGCGAGGGCAACGGGCTGTTCCTGTCGGACAGCGACGAGGCGATCCGCAAAAAGGTGATGCGCGCCGTGACCGATTCGGGTCCCGCGGTGGCCGGGGCGCCCATGTCCGAGCCGGTGGCCAACCTGTTCACGATCATGAAGACCGTTTCGGCGCCCGACACGTTGGAATTTTTCGCCGGCAAGCACCGCACGGGCGAGATCCGTTACGGCGATATGAAGAAGCAGCTGGCCGAGGACATCATCGCCGTGGTGGCCCCGATCCGCGAGAAGATCAACGACATAAAGAACGACGAGGGCTACCTGGCCCGGGTTGTCTACGAGGGTGCCGCCCGCGCCCGCGAGAGCGCCTCGGCCACCGTGTCGCAGGTGCGCGAGATCATGGGGATCAAGGGGTTCTAAACGCCGGCAAAATAAATTATAACAAATTTGGATTTTCTGAAAACCATACGCGACCGGATCCTTCGCCTGAGTGCCCGCCTGACGGACACCCAGTTGATGATCGTGCTGGCCATCGTCGTGGGACTGCTGGCCGGTATGGGGACCTACCTGTTCGAGATGCTGCTTTATTATATAAAGTTCGCACTGGTGAGCTGGTTCCCCAAGACGAGCGCCAGCCTGCTCTACCTCGTTTACCCCGTCGTAGGGATCATACTCGCCTCGCTGTTCGTGCGTTACGTGATCAAGGACAACATCTCCGAGGGGGTCACGCGGGTGCTTTACGCCATGTCCAAGACCGGTTCGCGGATCAAGGCCCACAACTGCTACTCGTCGATCGTGGGCGGCGCGACGACGATCGGTTTCGGGGGGTCGGTGGGGCCCGAGGCGCCCATCGTGCTCACCGGTTCGGCCATCGGGTCCAACGTGGCGCGGGTGATGGGCATGAACTACCGCAACACCACGCTGCTGCTGGGCTGCGGGGCCGCGGCGGCCCTGGCGGCGATCTTCAAGGCCCCGATCACGGGCGTGGTCTTCGTGCTGGAGATCCTGATGATCGACATCACCGCGGGGTCGATCATCCCGCTGATCATCGCCGCCGTGTCGGCCACCTCGCTCGTCTTTTTCCTCAACGGCTTCGAGCCCGTGCTCACGGTCGACGTCAACAGCACGTTCCAACTCCGGAATTTGCCCTACTACGCTTCGCTGGGGGTGGTGTGCGGCTTGCTGTCGTACTACTTCAAAACGGTCAACGGCCGCATCGCCGGGTTTTTCGAGAAAATACAGACCCCGTATAAAAAATGGATCGCCGGTGGGCTGATCATCGGGGTGCTGATCTTCATCTTCCCGCCGCTATACGGTGAAGGTTACGAGGCTTTTACCGACCTGATGCACGGCAACACCGACGCGCTGTTCGAAAATTCGCTGTTCTATGCCTACCGCAACATCACGTGGGTGGTGATCCTCTACCTGGTGGCGATCCTGTTCGTGAAGGTGGTCGCCATGGCAGCCACCAACGCCGCCGGAGGGGTGGGGGGGACGTTCGCCCCGTCGCTGTTCGTGGGCGCTTTCGCCGGGGCTTCGGTGGCGCTGATCCTCAACAACGTCTTCGGGCTGGAACTGCCGATCATTTCGTTTACGCTCGTCGGAATGGCGGGCGTGATGTCGGGGGTGATGAACGCGCCGCTCACGTCTATCTTCCTGATCGCCGAAATTTCGAGCGGTTACGGATTGTTCGTGCCGCTGATGCTGGTGGCGTCGCTGGCCTTCGCCATCGGGTACTATTTCGACCCCCACTCGATCTACACCAAGAAACTCTACCAGAAGGGCGAGCTGCTCACCCACAACAAGGACCGCTCGGTGATGGTCTTCCTGAGCCTCGAGAAGTTGATGGAGACCGACTTCCACCCGATCGCCCGCACGACGACCCTGGGCGAGGTGGTGGGCCTGATCGCCACCATCCACCGCAACATCTTCCCCGTGGTCGACGACCAGGGGACGCTCCTGGGCGTGGTGCAGTTGGACGACCTGCGGGCCGATATGTTCGACGCGTCGAAATACGACACGCCGGTCGAGCGGTACATGATCCCGCCGCCCGACACCATTCTGATCAACGAACAGATAGCCAGCGTGTTGAAAACATTCGAGGAGTCGAAGGCGTGGATGCTGCCCGTGGTGGACAAAAAGATGAAGTACCTCGGGTTTATCTCCAAGTCGCGAATACTGGCCGCCTACCGGCAGCAGTTGGTGGAGATTTCGGAAGAGTAACCGTAGAGCAAAACCTGACATAATGAAAGCGAGTGAAATTATCGACCTGTTTAATCAATTCGAAGCTGCTGCTTCTGAATATCAGGGAGTAGAATGCTGGAGTGCCCGTGAACTCCAGTCCCTTTTAGGTTATTCGAAATGGGAGAACTTCTATAATGTTATCGAGAAGGCCAAAGAGTCCTGCTCGAATGCCGGAGGAAGAATAACAGACCATTTTCCTGACGTCAGGAAAATGGTCATGATTGGCTCCGGGGCTGAAAAAGAGATAGATGACATATTGCTGACCCGGTATGCTTGTTATCTTATCGCCCAGAACGGAGACAGCCGCAAAGAACAAATTGCTTTCGCCCAGAATTATTTTGCAGTACAAACACGCAGGGCCGAGCTGATCACGCAACGCCTGATGGAAGGCGAAAGGGTGAAGGCCCGGGCGAAACTAATGGAGACGGAACGTAAACTGTCGGGTGTTTTGTATGAGAGAGGGGTCGATAATACCGGGTTTGCCGTGATACGCTCGAAAGGCGACCAGGCCTTATTCAAACTCTCCACCGCACAACTCAAACGAAAGTTCGGAGCCCCCGAAAATCGCCCGGTGGCGGACTTTATGCCTACTATCGGTATTAAAGCCAAAGACCTGGCCGCAGAAATGACAAGCACCAATGTGCAGGCCAAAGATCTGAAAGGGATAAATCCTATCGGTCAGGAACATGTCGACAACAACCTGGCTGTTCGCAAAATGCTTATTGAGCGAGGCATACAACCGGAATATATGCCTCCTGCCGAGGATGTTAAAAAAGTGGAACGGCGATTGGAGTCGGAAAAGAAAAAGGCTTTGAAGAACAGGGCGAAGTAGCCGCAATTACTTTGCTTTGTTGTTGAGGGGAGCGGCGAAAGCTTCGGTGCGGTAGAACTTCACGCGCTCTTCGCACACTTCGCGGACCGTCGCGAGCAGCAGCTCGACGCGCGGGACGAGGAAGTCCATGTCGTCGGAAGTGACCACGAACCCCGAGTTGTAGCGCCCCTCGATGTAGGCGGCGCACAGCAGGTCGAACATCGCCAGCTCGTGGGGTGTGTCGCATGGAAAAACCTTGCGCAGGCGCTTGTCGAACTTACGGGCGACTTTATAGAGTTTTTCCAAGTCGTGGAGCTTCGGCGAGTAGAGCGTGTAGACCAGCCGCACGCAGTGCAGCAGGTTTTCGGCAGCCTGATGAAGCATAAAAGCGGCCAGAGGTCGCCTGTCTTTGCTTATCGAATATTGAGCTGTATCTAAAAAATCCTCCGCCGTTTTAGTTTTCTCGTTGTAATATTCTTTTGCCAGCCGGTAGATCTTTTTGGGATCGACGCTCTCGATATCGGGCACCACGGGCGGGGCAAGGCCTTTCTGGATGTAAAGCAGCACCCCCTCGCGCACCATGTCGACGTAGAACGGACGGATATCGCGCAACTGGTGGCGAAACAGGCGCAGATGGTCGTGGATCATGTGGGGGAGGGTGGCCTCCTCGCCCTGCAACTCGTAATACATTTCCGACACCTTGCTCAGTTCCCGCGAAGCCTCGGGCGAGGCCTTGGCAAGGATGACCTCGATGTCGTAGTCGCTGCGGAACTCGGTGCGCACGCCGAATTCCCAGCGCGTGTCGTACTCGACGTATTTGCCGCGCGCATAGCTGCCGTAGAGGATGATCATCCGCACGTCGGGGACCGTGGAGAGGATCAACCCCACCAGCGTCCTCAACTCCCGCTGCTTCGGCCGCGGCAAATGTTCCAGCGATGTTTTCATATAAAGGTCAGCAAATCTAACAATTTCTTACCGGATTTCCAAAAGCTGCTCGACGAACGTGCGGTCGTTGAACAGCCGCGGCACCTTGTTCTGTCCTCCCACCTTACCCTGCAGCGTCATCCAGCGCATAAACGTCCCCTCCCGGACCACCTCGATCACCGGGGAACGCAGCGTGGTGTCGCGGAAACGCTTGGCCTCGTAGTCCGAGTTGACGCTCTGGAGCGCCTCGTCGAGCACCTGCGCGAATTTGCCGAGGTCGTCCGGCGGGCGGCGGAACTCGATCACCCACTGGTGCGCTCCCTTGGTACGGCCGTCCATAAATACCGGGGCTACCGAGTAGTCGGCGATCTCGGCCCCCGTGGCGGCGCAGGCGCGGGCCACGGCCTGCTCGGCGTTGTCGACCACCACTTCCTCGCCGAAAGCGTTGATGTAGTGGCGTGTACGGCCTGCGATGCGGATGCGGTAGGGGGCCGTCGAGGTGAACTCCACCACGTCGCCGATGCGGTAGCGCCACAGGCCGCCGCTGGTGGTGATCAGCATCGCGTAGTTCACGCCGGTGCGCACGCCCTCCAGGGGCACGGCCTTCGCGGGGCTGTCGAGGTCGTCCAGGGCGAGGAACTCATAAAATATATGGTAGTCGAGCATCAGCAGCATGTCGTCGCGCCCCGGCTCGTCGTTCAGGGCGAAGAACCCCTCCGATGCGTTGTAGGTCTCCATGTACTGCATGTCCGCCGAGGGGATCAGGCGGCGGTATTGCTCGGCGTAGGGCTTGAAATTCATCCCGCCGTGGATAAACAGCCCCATGTTGGGCCACACCTCCAGCAGGTTGTCCTTGCCGGTGTATTCCAGTATCTTGTTCATCATCACCAGGTTCCACGAAGGTACCCCGGCGAACGCCGTCACATTTTCGCCCACCGCCTCGTCGCAGATCCTCGCCACTTTCTCCTCGAAATCGGGCAGCAGGGCCACTTCGAGGCTCGGCAGCCGCCGCCATTGGGCCCACGCGGGGGTGTTTTCGATCAGGATGGCCGACAGGTCGCCCGTGAGCGCCCCCGACCCTTCGTCGACGATCTTGCGGCTGCCGCCCAGCGTGAGGGTCTTGCCGCTGAAGACCTCGCTGTCGGGGAACAGCGAGGCGAAAACGGCGATCACGTCGCGCGGTCCCTGGAAATGGGAGTCCTGCAACACCTCCTCGCTCACGGGGATGAACTTGCTTTTGTCGCCCGTGGTGCCCGACGACTTGGCGAACCAGCGTATGCCGGTGGGCCAGATGAGGCCCTGCTCGCCGGCGATGGTGCGCTTGATCAGGCTGCTGAACGTTTCGTAGTCGTAGATGTCCACCGCCCGCTGGAACTGCTCTATGGTGCGGATGCCGCCCATACCGTGGGCTTTGCCGAACGTGGTTTCGGCACCCATCGCCAGCAGGTAGCGCAGTTGCTCGGCCTGCACTTCAATGGGAAATTCGCGCATGCGGTCGATCGCTTCGCGCCGCTTGCGGAACAGGAAATTGACGATATGACCGGGGAGAGCCACGCGCGTCAGTTGAAGAATTTACCTATTTTGGGAATCGCCCCCGGCATGGCGAACACCACCACGCGGTCGTAGGGGTTGATCTCCATGTTGCCGATGGCGATAAAGACCTTGTCGCCGCGCACGATGCCGCCGATAATGGCGTCGTGGGGGAATCCTAGGTGCTTGATCTTCTGCTTGGTGGCGGGCGAGTTGGGCTTGACGATGAATTCCAGCACCTCGGCCTCGCTGCCCGTGAGGCACTTGATGGCCTGGACGTCGGTCGACATCGTGAAGCGGAAGATGTTGCTGGCGGTGATCAGCTTTTTGTTGATGATCGTGTCGATGCCGATGCTCTCGGCCAGGTTGATGTAGTTCAGGTTCTCGACCTCGGCGATCACTTTTTTGACCCCCATGCGCTTGGCGAGCATGGCGGTGAGGATGTTGGTTTCCGAGCGCCCGGTGACCGCCACAAAGGCGTCCATGCTGCTGAGCCCCTCTTCGACCATGGCTTCGGTGTTGCGGCCGTCCTCGTTGATTATCAGTGTCTTTTCGAGCAGCTCGGCCAGTTTGTAGGCTTTGTCGGGGTTGTAGTCTATCAGTTTCACGTTGGCCTCGCCCTGCAGTTCGGTGGCGATGCGGATCCCGATGCGGCTTCCCCCGAGGATCATCAGGTTGCGGATATTGATGTTGCTCTTGCCCGAGAAGGACATCACCTCCTTGGCCGATTCGCGGTTGGTGACCACGTAGATCGTGTCGTCTTCCAGGAAGTTGTCGCTGCCGCGCGGGATGATCGTTTCGCCGCCGCGCGAGATGGCGACGGTGCGGTAGGGGAGGTTCTCGCGGTCGACGGTCACTTCGAGGAGGGTCTTGTTGACCAGCGGCGACGAGGCGTCGAGTTTGAACACCACCAGCGAGAGCTTGCCGCCCGAGAAGTCGACGTATTCCGAGGTAGCCGTGTGCCCCAGCAGGTTGATCACCTCCTGGGCGGCGAGTTTTTCGGGATAGAACAGGTAGTCGATGCCCAGGTTGATGAATATCTCCTTGTTGTTGGGCTCGAGGTATTCGTTGTTATCGATGCGCGCGATCACTTTTTTGGCTCCCAACTGCTTGGCCAGCACGGCCGAAAGCACGTTGTCGTTCTCGGTGGTGTTGACCGCCACAAAGAGGTCGGCCTTGCGCGTGGCGGCCTTTTTGAGCACTGCGAAAGCCGTGCAGTCGCCCTCGATGGTGACCACGTCGGCCATGCCGCTCACCTCCTCCAGGTTCTTGGGATCGGCGTCGATCACGGTGATATCGTGGGTGGTGCCGCTGAGCATTTTCGCCAGGTGGCTGCCCACCTCTCCTGCTCCTGCGATAACTATTTTCATAGGACCGGTTTATTAGGACAAATATAGCGACAGCCGAGCGCAATCGAAAAAAAGCTTGCTTTTGAAAGATTGCCGAGGCGCCTTCTATATTCTACAAATGTATAACTTTGTACGCAAATTGCATCATCCCGAAACAAATTAAAATCCTCGCCAATGGTCTTTTTAATAGCAATCGCGGTCGTAGCCTTCTTTGTTTTAGCGCTTTCGTTGGGGTTGATCCTGCGGGGCCGCCACCCCGAATCGGAGATCGGCGACAACCGCCACATGCGCTCCCGGGGGATCGAATGCGCTGCCCGGCAGATGCGGCGCGAGGAAAATGAGTTTCGCAGCCCCGGCGGCGATCCCCTGCGCGGGGAGTGTTCGCTGCCCCGCGAAGGGTGTCCCGAAGAGGGTTGCGGCTCCTGCGGGACGCCGGGGTAGGGCAGGCCCCATTTTGCACGATTATTGAATGATCCGGGATAGCCACGCAGAACAGCGGTTTTTGCGTGGCGTTTTTCCCTTTACAAAAAAAATCATTCAGTGCATGGAAGCTACCAATTCGTTTGTTATCACGGCCCTGCAGTCCTGGAGCGCAACCCGGCCGGGTAATGCGCAATGCCTGGCCGAGGAGATATCGCTCACCGACAAAACGCTCTACGTCAACCCCCCGCTCGACATGGCCGCCATGCTGCTGAGCGAAACCGACGAGGCGCGCCGCAAGAACCGCGTGCTGCGGGGCAGCGAACCCGCCCTGCGCCGGATGAGCGACAACCTGTGGGTGCTCGAACCTCCCATCGTCGCCACCACACCCCCGAAGATCTTTTCGGACGTGGTGTTCGACATGATGGTCCGCCGCAACAGCCGCCGCTACGCC
>JAVBRR010000056.1:0-9924 GCA_031547705.1 Rikenellaceae bacterium
CAAGTTCGACAACCTCTACGGCTGCCGCGAATCGCTGGCCGACGGCATCAAGCGCGCCACCGATGTGATGATCGCCGGCAAGGTGGTCGTCGTGTGCGGCTACGGCGACGTGGGCAAGGGTTGCGCGCGCAGCATGCGCAGCTACGGCGCCCGCGTGATCATCACCGAAATCGACCCCATCTGCGCCCTGCAGGCCGCCATGGAGGGTTTCGAGGTGAAACCCGTCGAAGAGGCGCTCGCCGAAGGCAACATTTACGTCACCACCACGGGCAACCGCGATATCATCACCCTCGAACACATGGAGTCGATGCTCGACCAGGCCATCGTGTGCAACATCGGCCATTTCGACAACGAGATCCAGATGGAGCGCCTGAACACCTCGCCCGCCGTGAGGACCGAGATCAAGCCCCAGGTCGACAAATACACCTTCGCTTCGGGCCGCTCGATCTACGTGCTGGCCGAAGGGCGCCTGGTCAACCTCGGGTGCGCCACGGGACACCCCTCGTTCGTGATGAGCAACTCGTTCACCAACCAGACCCTCGCCCAGCTCGAGCTGTGGAAGAACCGCGCCGCGCGCGAGATCTTCGTCACGCGCCTGCCCAAACACCTCGACGAGGAGGTGGCGCGCCTCCACCTGGCCCAGATCGGCGTCCGTCTCACGCACCTCACCCCGGCCCAGGCCGAGTACATAGGCGTCTCGGTCGAAGGGCCCTACAAACCCGACCATTACCGTTATTAGAACGCGTATTTGAATTTTGCGGCCCGCAAGGAAAATATCTCCTTGCGGGCCGACTTTTTGTGCTGGAATTGGAACGGTTCTTGATATTAGGGCCTTAAAAATCAAGGACAATGAAAAGAGAAAAAATCCTGGTTACCGGTGGAGCGGGACTCATCGGTGCGCGGCTTTGCGAAAGGCTTCTGAAAGCCGGGCACGATGTGGTGTGCGTCGACAACCTTATTACTGCCAACAACGCTTCGCTGACGCGTTTAAAGGAGTTTTCCGGTTTCGAATTCCTTCGCCACGACGTCGCCAAACCTTATATGCTCGATGTGGACCGCATCTACAACCTGGCCGCTCCCCCTGCCGGGCTGTTCAGCCGCCAATATCCGGTCGATACGCTCAACACCCTGGTCAACGGAACGTTCAACGCCCTCGAAATAGCCCGCCGCAACGAGGCCCCCATCCTTCACACCTCTTCGGGTTGCGTGTACGGTCATTCCCGCCAGCATCGTCCGTTGGCGGAGGACGAATTCGGCCATGTCAACACCATCGGGATCCGGTCGCCGTTGGAGGAGGGCAATCGCGCGGCCGAGAGCCTGTGCCGCGCCTACAACGCCCAGTACCATGTGAATGCCAAGATAGCCCGCATTTTCAACACCTACGGCGAAGGGTCTACGGTAGACGATGCGCGCGTGGTTTCGCAATTCGTCGTCCGTGCGCTTCGGGGCGAGAACATCACCATCCGCGGCGACGGCGCCCACACCCGCAGCCTGTGTTATGTCGACGACACGGTCGAAGCCCTCGTGCGGCTGATGCACGCCACGCCCGAGAATTACATCTTCCCCGTCAACATCGGTTCGGATGTCGCCATATCGTTGAAGGAACTGGCCTCCAAAGTGATTTCGATCACCGGCAGCCGCTCGAAAGTACTGCATATAAACACGATGGGAGAGCATCCTCCCCACAAGACGCCCGATATTTCCCGCGCCCGCAAAATACTTGCCTGGGAGCCTTCCACTTCGCTCGAGGCGGGACTCTCGGCCACGGCCGAATACTACGAACGCCTGTTGCACGAGCGCTCGTCGGTTAATTTCTGGATGACCTGGGCGGAGGTCAATTAGGCTAAGGTCAGTCTTTTACTTCCATCTTGTCGATCCGGCGCTGGTGGCGTCCGCCTTCGAATTTGCCGGCCAAAAACGCATCGACGATGGCCGTAGCCTCGACATTGTCGACGAAGCGCGCCGGAAGCACACACACGTTGGCGTCGTTATGCATGCGCGCCAGCGTGGCGATCTCCGCGTTCCAGCACAGGGCCGCGCGTATGCCCCGGTGTTTGTTGAGGGTCATGGCCATGCCGTTGCCCGAGCCGCAAAGCCCGATGCCGAGGGGAACCTCGCCGTTCTCGACGGCCAGCGCCAGGGGATGGGCGTAATCGGGGTAGTCGCAGCTCTCTTCGCTGTGGCACCCGAAGTCGTGCACGTCGTAGCCCAGGCTGTCGAGGTATCCCACAAAGAATTCTTTCATCTGGTAGCCCGCGTGGTCGGAGGCGATCCCTATTTTTTTCATGGTCAGGTTGTGTTTTGTCCGTCAAAGGTAGCAACTTTCGCACCTCCCGTGCAACATCTGACGGCATTTTTGTATCTTTACAATAAATTAATTGTTGTACAACCCCCGAAAGAGTGCCCAAACAGGTGACCGAAAGGCAGATAATCGATGGATGTCGTGCAGGTGATGCTGTGGCGCAACGTGAGTTGTACGAGCGTTACTCGAGGGTAATGTACGGGGTATGTTGTCGTTATGTCAGGGATCGCGAAACCGCGCAGGACCTGTTGCACGACGGATTTATCACGATCTTCACCAAGATCGGCGAGTTTCGCGGCGAGGGTTCTTTCGAAGGGTGGTGCCGGAGGATATTCGTCAATGTGGCACTGGGTTATCTGCGCAAGCGCAACCCATTATCCGACGCCCGGGAGGTGGAACAGGTTGCTGGCCTGAACGATGGAGAGGCTTCGCCCTTGGAGGCGATGTCGGAGAAAGAGGTGCTGGAGAGCATCGGCGAGCTGCCCGAGGGCTACCGCACGATCCTTAACCTCTACGCAGTGGAGGGTTACTCGCACCGCGAGATCGCCGAAGCGTTGATGATCAGCGAGAACACCTCGCGTTCGCAATATTCGAGGGCCCGGGTACGCCTGGCCGAGATTTTAGAAAGTAAAGAAAGATAATGAAAAGGGACCGTTTCGAAAAAGAGCTTCACAAGAAGCTGTACGATCTCCGCCAGGAGCCTCCTCAGGAGCTTTGGGCGCGGATCGAACGGTCGTTGGCCGAAGGAGCCGGGGCGCCCGCGGGTGTGGTCGTGCGTCCGCCGTCCCGCCGCGTGCTGCCGCGCAGGGTCTTCTGGCAATACGCCGTTGCGGCCGTCCTGGCGCTCGTGGTGCTGAATGTGGCGCTGTTCACGTTGCGGAATAACGATATTGTTCCCGCTGCGCCGCAAACCATCGCCGTGGCTCCTCCCGTATCGACTCCCGAATCCCAGGCAGTTGCCGGGCCTGCTGTCACTGCGGAGGTTGTTGCTACATCTCGTCCTGCCAAGCTCGCCGTGGCCGTTGCGGTCCCGGAGGCAACCGCTCCCAAGGCTATGCAGCGTTCCCAACCCGTTACCAAAGAATCCCGCCAGGAGATCCATACCGAACAATCCGCCCCGTCCGCTTTCCGTCAACGTCCCTACACTGCTCCCCGCACGCAATATGCCGGCGTCCCCGCCGACGATTTCCGTCCTGCCCGCAAGCGCGCCGGAGGGGTTTCGGCTTCGCTTTTCGCCCTCAATTCGGGGGTGTTGAAGGGCGAGAGCATGCGCAGCAACACCTATGCCGCGTCCGACCTGCGGGTTGTCGAATTGCAGACCGGGGGAATGGGCAACGAATATTCCTCTTACGGTCGCAACGAACTGACCCACCGTTTCCCGCTTACTTTCGGGGTGAGCGTCGCGGGACATATCGCCCCCGCCGTGAGTCTGGAATCCGGAGTCACGTATTCTTACCTTTTCTCCGAAGCCGAAGCCACCACGACCTTCCGCTACCGCACCACCCAGGACCTGCACTACGTGGGGATTCCTCTGTCGGTGAATTGCTACCTCGCCCAGGGACGCCTGCTGGCGTTCTACGTCCGGGGCGGCGGCGCTGCCGAGATCGGCGTGTCGGGACGCAGGCGCTACATCACCGAAACGACCGACGGCTCCTCGTCGAGCGTCGACACCTACAAAATCAAGATGGGTAACGTCCAGTTCTCTGCCGGCGCCGGTGTGGGCGGCGAGTTGCGCCTGGGCAAGGTGGTGGGGCTCTATGCCGAGCCGGGAGTGAGCTACTATTTCCGCAACGGCAAGCAGCCCGAAAGCTATTACACCGAGAATCCGCTGACCTTCACGGTCAAGGCCGGTATCCGCTTCGCGATCAATTAGGGTCTATTCAAACAGGAACGGCCGCGTCTGGGCGATCCTGCCCCGTTCCTCCTCGAAAAAGAATTTCTCTTCCCCGAAAGCCGGCTTGAGTTGGTCGAACCAGGTCGCCTTGGGGTCGTAGGCCGCGAAAAACGGCACGTGTACCCACTTGGGGTTGCGCCCCTGGATGAACCTGAGTACGAAAACCTTCTCTCCGTGTACTTCCGCCACACCCAGCACCTGGATCTTGCCCGCGTGGGTGCTCATGCTGGGGCCCCGCACGGTGCGGCACAGGCCGCTCACGGTGCGGTAGGCGCGCCGGAAAATCTTCCAGCACTTCTCTAACGACAGCCCGAAATAGTGTTGCGCCCCGGTGTCGCGTGCGATGAACATGTAGTAGGGGATGCACCCCAAGTCGACCTGGCGCCGCCACATTTGGGCCCACAGGTCGGGATTGTCGTTGATGTTGCGCAGCACGGGCGACTGGGTGCGGATCTGGGCGCCCGTGGAGCGGATGCGGGCGATGGCCTGCTCGACCGCCGGGGTCGAAAGTTCGCGCGGGTGGGTGAAGTGGGCCTGGATGGAGAGGTTGCGCCCCGAGGCGACGATGCGCCGGAAGAGGTCGATGACCCGCTCGCTGTCGTCGTCCGAAAAGAAGCGGTAGGGCCAGTAGGATAGCGCCTTGGTGCCGATGCGTATCGAGCGGATGTGGTTGAGCGCGGGGGTGAGCAGCGGTTCGATGTACGAAGCCAGGGCCTCGGCGCTCATCACCATCGGGTCGCCGCCCGTGAAGAGCACGTCGCTCACCTCGGTGTGAAGTTCGAGGTAGCGCACCAGCAGGTCGCCCTCCTTCATCGCGAACCGCAGGCGGCTCTCGCCCGAGAACTGGGGCCACCGGAAACAGTAGGTGCAGTAGGCGTGGCACGTCTGCCCCTGGCTGGGGAAGAAGAGTACCGTTTCGGGGTATTTGTGCTGAATCCCCCGCAGGCGGATATCGCCCAGGCTGGGCACGTTGTGTTCCTGCCCGGCGGGGTTGGGGTTGAGCGAGGCGCGTATGCGGCTCACCGCGCGGTCTATGGTCTTTTTGTCCGCCCCCGCGTCGAGCAATTTCTCGATGGCGGCGTAATGGCGCCGCTCGAGCATCCCGCGCCGCGGAAAGTTCAATGTGAATATCGGATCGGTTTCGACGTGGTCCCAATCTATGAGCTCGTCCAAAACGTAACTGTTGGTCTTGAACGGCAATACCCTCCCTACAACTTCGATTTCGCGGATCATCTCCTCGCTGAGGCGCGCGATCTGGGGCATGGTGCGGAAGTTATGGAGGGTATAGAATTTCTGTTGTTTTTCCATCTCTTCGTTTTTTACCCTATATACACAAATATACGAAAAATCGCGGGAAAACCGTCAGTTTCCCCGCGTTTTTATCAAAAAAACCGTCGTTTTATTTCTCTTCGGGCGTGGTTTCCAGCATCTTCCACACGATGGCCGACAGGGCTGCGCCCACCAGCGGGGCGAGGATGAACAGCCACAGCTGCGATGCCGCCGCGCCGCCTGCGAAGATAGCCGGGCCGATGCTGCGTGCCGGGTTCACCGAGGTGCCGGTGATGGGGATGCAGACGATGTGGATCAGCACCAGCGTCAACCCGATGGCCAGTCCGGCCAGCGCGGGGTTGCCTTTCTTGGAATCGGTCACGCCGAGCACCACGAGCACAAAGATGAACGTGAAGACCGCCTCGGCGATGAATGCCTGGACCATGCCTCCTTCGGCGAAACTGTTGGCGCCCGTTTCGGTGGGGCCTGCGTGGCTGCCGGTCGACACCAGGGCGTAGAGCACGGCCGAGCCGATGATCGCCCCGATCACCTGGAAGACGGCGTACCAAATGGCGTCCTTGCAGCTGATCCTGCCGGCGAGGTAAGCCCCGAAGGTGATCGCAGGGTTGATGTGGCAACCCGAGATACCGCCGATGGCGTAGGCCATCGCCACGACCGACAGCCCGAAGGCCATCGCCACGCCGAGCGTTCCGACCCCTGCGCCCACGCTTGCAGCCATGTCGCCTGCGACTACGGCGCTGCCGCAGCCCATCAGTACGAGGACCATCGTGCCCACCATTTCTGCCAAATACTTTTTCATAATCAAATCGTTTAGTTAGGTTTACAATCTGTTGGGGAGTTACAATAACTGTACAAAATTAAACAATTTTTTTGACTTTCACTGTTTTAGTTCTTGATCGCCTTGTCCTGAACCACGGTCGGGTCGCCGCTCCAGGTGCGCAGGCCCGTCCACGGAGTGAAGGGGTCGCGCCAGAACGCATCCGAGGCCGGGAGCCCGAGGGCCACGAAGGCCCCGGTGCAGAGGTAGAGGCTGCCGGTCGAGATGTAGCGCTCGGCGACCTCGGGCTGGTGTCCGGCAAAACCGAGCGTCAGCCAGCCCGCGGCGTCGAAATTCCCCGGGACGGCCATGTGGCGTTTCACCACGGCGGTGATCGCGCAACGTGCCTGGGCGGGCGAAACCCCCTCGGGCAGCACACCCAGCAGGGCGGCCTGCGAGAGCGCCTGGAACGAACCGAAACGGTAGGCGATCGAGCGCCCCACCACGGGATAGGCCCCGTCGGGCGACACGAAACGCTCGAGCTGGGCGGCGTAACGGCGGAAACGCTCGGTTTCGAGTGCGGCGAACTCCGCCTCGCCCTTGCCGTGGCGCTGCATCACGGCGAGGATGTCGACCAACATGGGGTGGATCACGAAACTGTTGTAGTAATCCATGTGCAGGTCCTTGCCGTCGGCATACCATCCGTCGCCGGCGTACCACTCCTTGAAGCGCATGATGGCGTAATCGACCGGCGCCGGGTTCCACTCGCCGGTGAACTCCAGCATCGCCGCTTCGACCGTGGCCGAAAACAACAGCCAGTTGCTCTCGACGGGCTCGATCTTGCGGATGTTGTTCATTTCGAATATGATCCGCTCGCGGGTCTTGCGGTCGAGGCGTCCCCACAGTTGCTTGGGCGCGCGCAGGAGGCCCTGGCAGAAGAACGCCGCGTCGACCAGCGGCTGGCGCGTCTGGGTGAAGTTGAGGTAGTCGGGCGACGCGGGGTCGAAACCTTGCTTTATCGATTTCAGGGTCAGCCGGATGTATTTCTCCCGCAGGCGTCCCTCGGGGGTTTTGTCGCCGCCCAGTTCGAGCCAGGGTGCGATCCCCGCCACCAGGCGTCCGAGCGCTTCGAGGTGGGTGGTGCGTGCGTTCGAGGGGGTGGCCGCCCCCGAAATGGTTTCGACGGGCATCGTGGCGCGCAGTTTCCCCCGGCTCATGTTTTCGAGCAAGGGGTCGGCGACGGTGGTCATCACCTCGATCCAGTAGGCGCGGTCCTGCGCGGCGGTGGGTTGCTCCGCGCGGCACAACGCCGGTGCCAGGAGCAGGAAGAGCGCAACTATATTCTTTTTCATGTTCGTCTATTTGAGGAAAGTGTCGATAGGGATCGTTTTGCCCGAGAAAGCGCGCACGCTGGTCCACTCTTCGGGGGGCGCGCTCCAGAAAGGATCGTCCGCCGGCAGGCCCAGGGGCAGGAACACCAGTGCGCAGAGGTAGAGGCAGGGCGAGGAGAGGTAGACGTCGCCCAGCTCGGGCTGCTCGCCGCAGATGCCTATCGTGAGCCAGCCGTTGGCGTCGAAGGTTCCCGGAAAGTCGAGCTGGCGCCGGATCGTGGCCGTAAGGGCGCAGCGTGTGGCCGCGGGCGAGAGCGTTTCGGGCAGCCGGTGCAGCAGCGCCGCTTCGGCCAGCACCTGGAACGCCCCGAGGCGGTAGGTGATCGAGCGTCCCACCACGGGGTAGGTGCCGTCGGGGGCGATCATCCGCTCCTGGATGGCGGCGTAGCGCACGAAACGCTTCAGGTGGGTGTCGTAGAAATCCGCTCCCGGGGCGTCGTGGCGCTTCATGACGTCGAGGATCTGCAACATCATCGGATGGATCACGAAGCTGTTGTAGTAATCCAGGTGGAACGCCTTGCCGTCGCCGTAGAGGCCGTCGCCCTTGTACCACGCCTGGTGCGAGGTGATGGCGCGCTCGACCACCGCGAAATTCCACTCCCCTGCGAACTCGCGCAGACCGCACTCGACCATTGCCGAGAACAGCAGCCAGTTGTTTTCGCCCGGCACCATCGTGCGCGTCGATTTCCACTGTTCGACCAGGCGTGCACGGGTCAACGTGTCGAGCCTGCCCCAGAGTTGGGTGGGTGCGCGCAGCAGCCCGTGGATCAGGAAGGCGCTGTTGACCAGTATCTGGCGTGTGGCGTGGCTGTCGAAGTAGTCGGGCGAGGCGGGGTCGACCGAGTTGGCCAGCGCCTTGAGCGATAGTTGGATATACTCTTCGCGCAGGCGTCCCTCGGGGGTGTCGTCGCCGCCCAGTTCGAGCCAGGGCGCTATGCCGGCAAAGGTGCGCCCCACGGACTCCATGTGGGTGATGAATTCGCGCGACGAGGCCTGCGCCACGGACGAACGCCCCACGGGGATGTTGGCCCGCAACGTGTTTTCGCTCAGGTGCCGGATCACGGGACCTGCCACGCGCGTGAGTTGTGCGACCCAGTAGTCGCGGTCCGGGGTTTGGGTTTGTGCCGCCGCGCCCGCCGGCAAAAATGCGAGTGCAAGCGCAAGGGCTGCGATGATTTTCTTCATACCGATTATGTTATCGATACAAAAATAACCATCCCGCCGCAAAAAAGATAATAGAATTGTCCGTTTGAATAAGAATTTCTCTTTTTAGTCCTCCCACACCACCTGTTCGGCCATCCACGCCCAGAGGTTGGCCATCAGACGGTTGAGATCGGTATCCGCCAGGCCGGTGTTGCTCATCGGGCTTCCGATCAGGCTCGCGTCGCCGAAATAGACTGTGCGTTTGGACTGGTTCACTCCCACGGCCACATTGGTGCCTGCCACGTTCGATTTGCAGAGCACGACGATCGGCGTCACTCCTGTGGTGGCGCTGGTATAGGCGGCAAAGCCCAGTGTGTCGTCGTATTTTGTATAAGTGGTGGATGGGCTCACATAACCGAATATGCCGTTGAGGAAGGGAGCGTTCTCGGGCGTGTTGTCCGCCGGGCGCGTGAGGGCGTCGGCTATGGTGTAGGGAGCGTAATAGGTGAATGTGGGAATCCCGTCGGCATAGGCCAGGTATTTGAGGTTGTCGTTGGTGCCCACGTAGTCGGTGCCGATCACCAGGACCCGGTGCCTGTCGGCCTGGACCCATTGTGCCAGCAGGCTGGCTACCTGGGTCGAAGGGTTGCAGTTGTACGACAGGAAGATGATGTGGTATGTGGCCAGGAATTTCTCGATGCCGGTCAGGTCCGCAGCCGATGTCGACATCAACCCGGGAGCCCCCCGGTATATCTGGTTGTAGGCAAACCCCTTGATGGTGACCGTCCCGGAAGGCGAGAAATTGGCCGTGTTGTCGAGCACGTTCCTCAGCTGCGAGTAGTAGGCTGCTGTCCCCACCGAGGTGCCCAGGTGACCGATCTCACCCGCTCCGGTCAGTATGTTGATCGTACGGTTGCTGTATTTGGCGAATGTCTCCTGGACGATCTCCACATCGAACTGCCAGGTGCCGTAGGATATGCGCAGTTTTGCGGTGTAGGACGCCGCCCCGGTGTTCTTATTTTTGCTCGTGACCACCAGGCGCCGGATGTCGCCCGGGTCGCCGGGATTTTTCACCAGGGCGATGTTGCAGAACGTGGTTTGCAGGGTGTCGCCCGCCGCTGTGATGACTTTCCCCGAGGGGTTGCCG
>JAVBRR010000062.1:0-3077 GCA_031547705.1 Rikenellaceae bacterium
GAAAACCACCGAAGTGCAGGTGGCCAACTTCTCGAGCGAGATCGACTCGCTGATGATGGCCGACCCGGCGTTCCGCGACAGCCTGGCCCGTTTTATGACCGAAAACTACAGTCCCGACTCCCTGTCGTGGGGCGGTCCTCCGAAGTCGGGTAAAGAGGCTGCCGAGCGGGCCGTTTCGGCAGCGGTGATCAAAGCCCGCGCCGCAGAAGCGGCCCGACAGGCAGGCCAGACCGACGCATCCAACCCCTCGGCGACAGCGGTCATCGACAAGAAAGTGACCTCTGTCGTTCGCCAGTCGGCCGAAGAGGCCGCCGCTGCGACCAAACCCGCCGCAGTCAAAACCGAACCGGCAACCACTGCGAAACCCGTCGAAACCAAACCGGCAACGACGACCGCCACCAAGCCCGCCCAGGCTCCTGCAACACAAACGGCACCGGCACAGACGGCCGGGACGGCTTATTACCTGATCGGCGGGGTATTCAGTACCGACGAGAACGCCGAAAAGTTCATCGCCGAAACCAAAGCGAAGGGAATCGCAAACCTCTCGTTCACCAAAATCAAAATGGGCTCAAAGATCGGCGTATCGGTCTTCGACGCCGCCAACGAATCGACCGTCAGGGAGCGCAACGCGGCGCTGGCGCAGTCGATGCCCGGCATGTGGATCTACAAAAAGAAATAGAGTAAAATGGATTTTATCGCAGAGTTACAATGGAGGGGCATGATATCCGACATGATGCCCGGAGTGGAAGAACAACTTAAAAAAGAGATGACTACGGCCTACCTGGGGATCGATCCCACGGCCGATTCGCTACACATAGGGCACCTGGTGGGGGTGATGATGCTGAAACATGTCCAGCGTTGCGGACACCGTCCCGTGGCGCTCATCGGGGGTGCGACAGGCATGATAGGCGACCCGTCGGGCAAATCGCTCGAACGCAACCTGCTCGACGAGGATACGCTGCGCCACAACCAGAACGCCATCAAAGCCCAGCTCAGCCGCCTGCTCGACTTCGACGGCACGCAGCCCAATGCCGCGCTGATGGCCAACAACTACGACTGGATGAAGGATTTCTCGTTCCTGGCCTTTATCCGCGACATCGGCAAACTGATCACGGTCAACTACATGATGGCCAAGGATTCGGTCAAAAAACGCTTCAGCGGCGAAGGCGAGGGGATGTCGTTCACCGAATTTACCTACCAGTTAGTGCAGGGTTACGACTTTCTGCACCTCTACAACACACTCGGCTGCAAGATCCAGTTGGGCGGCTCGGACCAGTGGGGCAACATCACCACCGGAACGGAACTCATCCGCCGTAAAACCGGCGGCGAGGCGTGGGCCATCGTCTGCCCGCTGATCACCAAGGCCGACGGCACGAAATTCGGCAAAACCGAGTCGGGCAACATCTGGCTGGACGCACGCTACACCTCGCCCTACAAATTCTACCAGTTCTGGCTCAACACCAGCGACGAGGATGCGGCCACCTACATCCGGATCTTCACGCTGCTGGACAAAGCTACCGTCGAAGCCCTGGTCGCCGACCACGCCGCGGCGCCCCACGAACGCAAACTCCAGAAACGCCTGGCCGAAGAGATCACCGTGACGATCCACTCGCGCGAGGAGTACGAAAAGGCCGTCGAGGCATCGGAAATCCTCTTCGGGAACGCCACGGGCGATGCGCTGCGCAACATGGATGAGGAGACGCTTTTGCAGGTATTCGAAGGCGTCCCGCAGTTCGAACTTCCGGCCGCAACGCTTGCAGCCGGTATCCCGTTCGTGGACCTGAGCGGCGAGATACTGAAGATATTCCCCTCCAAAGGCGAAACCCGCAAACTGATCCAGGGTGGGGGTATTTCGTTGAATAAAACCAAAGTAGCCGCTCCCGAGCAGGCAGTTACATCGGCCGACCTGATCGCCGGCAAATACCTGCTCGTGCAGAAAGGAAAGAAAAACTATTACCTTGTAATTGTAAAGTAAAATGGCTGTTACGATACCCAGGAACTACAAGAACTTGTTGGGCTCGGTCGAAAACACCGAGAAAGCCATCAAGCACGTCAAGGATATGTTCCAGGAGAACCTCTCGGCGCAACTGGCGCTGCTGCGGGTCACGGCCCCGATGGTCGTGCTCCAGGGCATGGGGATCAACGACGACCTGAGCGGCGTAGAGCGCGCGGTGGCCTTCCCGGTGAAGGATATGGACGACCGCGGGGCCGAAGTGGTGCACTCGCTGGCCAAATGGAAACGCCTGAAACTCGGCGAAATGGGAATCAACCCCGGACGCGGGATCTACACCGATATGAACGCCCTGCGGCCCGACGAAGAGCTGGACAACATCCACTCGATCTACGTCGACCAGTGGGACTGGGAAAAGGTGATCACCCCCGCGCAACGCAACATCGAATTCCTGAAACAGACCGTGCGCCGCATCTACGAATCGATCAAGGTGACCGAAAACAAACTCTACGTCGAGTTTCCCGAGATCGAACCCGCGCTGCCGGAAGATATCTATTTCATCCATTCCCAGCAGCTTCTGGATATGTTCCCGGGCCTCACGCCCAAGGAACGCGAAACGGAGATCACCCGCCGGCACAAGGCGGTGTTCGTCTTCGGCATCGGGGGCGAGTTACGCGACGGCATGCCGCACGACGCGCGTGCGGCCGACTACGATGACTGGAGCACGCCCAACGACGAGGGCTACAACGGCCTGAACGGCGATATACTGTTGTGGAACACCGTGCTGGACAGCGTGTTCGAAGTGTCGAGCATGGGCATCCGCGTCGACCGCAAGGCCCTGCAACGCCAGCTGGCCCTGCGAGGCGAGCAGGCCAAGAGCGACCTCTATTTCCACCGCCGCCTGCTGGCGGGCGAGCTGCCCGAAACGATCGGGGGTGGCATCGGGCAATCGCGCCTGTGTATGTTCCTGCTGCGCAAAGCCCACATCGGCGAGATCCAGAGCAGCATCTGGCCCGACGAAATGCGGCAGGCTTGCCGCGCCGCCGGGATCGACCTGGTCTAAAAATATTCTCTAAACATTACTCGTCCTGCGGCAAGGCGGGCAAGCCATCGTGGAAGCGCATGG
>JAVBRR010000100.1:0-2784 GCA_031547705.1 Rikenellaceae bacterium
ATCGGCGTTTTCTTCGAGTTTGACTGACAGCGGCACGCTCACGCCCCCGGCGTAGAAAATGCCTAACTCCGAGAGGATCCAGTTGTTGCACCCTTCGGCCAGGATCGAGACCTTTTCGCCCGGCTTGAGCCCGAGTGCGGCGAGCCCTGCGCCTATCCTGATCGCCTGATCGCGTGACTCGGCATAGGTGGTGGGGTGAAATTCGCCCGCCGCCTTCTCCAACAGCAGGGTATTCGCGGCGTAACGTTCTACGGAAGATTCGACAAGGTCGAGTATCGTTTTTTTCATGAGCCTGTTAAACGGGAGTTTGGGGTTGTCCGCAAAATTATCAAAACTTTTCCATATACAACTATCCGCGGGAAACGTTATATTTGTAAATAGAACTCAAGAACCATGTTGCGGAAAGTTCTGGCCGCGGCGCTGCTCGTGGTGGCAGCCGTGGCGGGTGCAGCGGGACAGGATACGCTCCGCACCTTCAAATTCAAAGCGATAGACGGGCGCGGACATCCGGTGCGGCATGCGCACGTTGTGTTCCGGCTCTCGGGTGAGGGGGAAATGCAGTCCATCGGCCGTCGGGGCGTTTCGATCGTCGAAGGGGTGCGTGGCAGCGACACCCTATTCTTCTTTGCAGAGGGCGTGGTTGGGGCGATCCCGCTCGTCGGGCTCGACTCGGCAGCCGTGCTGCTCAAAAAACCGCTACGAGCCCTGCCCGACAACCGAAAATTAAACATCGGTTACCAGGTGGTCGACGCGCGAAATAACACGGGAGCCGTTGGACATGTGGATATGAGGCAGGTCTCGACGCTCGGTTACAACGACCTGGGCGCGTTCCTGCAAGGCCGCCTGGCCGGGGTATATGTGCGCCAAAGCCGTTCGGGCACCGAGATCATCATTCGGGGCGAAAGCTCTTTGCTGCTCTCCTCTGCGGCGCTGATCGTTGTGGACGGTGTAGTGATGGATAGTTTCGATGCAGCCAACCACCTGGTCAATATCCACGACATCGAGACCGTCGATGTGCTCAAAGACGGTTCGATCTACGGTTCGCGCGGCGCCAACGGCGTGGTGATCATCACCACCAAGCGCGGCACGTTCCAGCGATAATTATTTCAAGATGGCGTCGATTTCGGCCAGTTCTGCGGCCGAAAATTCCGTGTTGGCCAGCGCCCCAAGATTTTCGACGAGCTGCTCGCGCGAGCTGACGCCGATGATGACCGACGTGACACGCTCGTCGGTGAGTTGCCACGCGATGGCCATGTCGGCCAGCGATTGCCCGCGCCCGGCAGCCACTTTCGCCAGTGCATGCACTTTAGGCATGGCGTCGGCGACGGCCTGCCCGGAGAGTGAGCCGTGGCGCGCAGCACGCGATCCCTCGGGAATGCCCCTCAGGTAGCGGTCGGTGAGCAGCCCTTGCGCCAGCGGCGAAAAGGAGACGCACCCCACCCCATATTTGTTGTGATCCCCGAAGAGCGAATCGCCCCTCTCCTGCACGAGCAACGAGTAGCGGATCTGGTCCACCAGGCAGGGGGTACCGAGCCGTTGCAGGATCTCGACGGCACGGCCGAACACTTCGACCGGATAGTTGGATAACCCCGCGTAAAGCGCACGTCCCGAGCGGACTATATAATCCAATGCACCCATCGTTTCCTCGATGGGCGTCTGGGGATCGTGGCGGTGCGAGTAGAAAATATCGACGTAGTCGAGGCCCATGCGTTTTAAACTCTGGTCGCAGCTCGCAACGAGGTATTTGCGCGAGCCCCAGTCGCCGTAGGGGCCGTCCCACATCGGGTAACCCGCCTTGCTGGTGATTACCATTTCGTCGCGGTGGGCGGCGAGTTTTTCGCGCAGGATGCGCCCGAAAGTCCGCTCGGCGCTGCCCGGAGGCGGGCCGTAGTTGTTGGCCAGGTCGAAACAGGTGACGCCGCGGTCGAACGCTTCGAGCACGATCCCTTCGGAGCGGGCATAGTCGTCCCCATCGCCGAAATTCTGCCACAGCCCCAGGGAAACGGCCGGCAACAGCAGTCCGCTGCGCCCGCAGCGGCGGTAGGTCATCGGTATATTTTTCATATCGCGGTTTAGATCTGTTCCTGCAAGAACCGTGCGAAATCCCCGACCGTGGTGAAGAGGTAATCGGGCCCGACGGCTTGGAGCGCCTCACGGTCGGTGGCCGGGGCCCAAGCGGCGGCTACAGCGGGAACGCCTGCCTGGTGTGAATTGGTCACATCGCTCGGTGCATCGCCCACATAGATAGCCTCACGCGACTCCAGTCCGAATTCGCCGAGGATCGCAGCAATCGCTTCGGCCTTGATGGAGCCGCGCGGATCACCCGTTATCACCCGGTCGAAATAATGGTCGATTCCGAAAAACGGCAGCGTGATGTCGCACGTGCCTTTGCCCTTGCCGGTCACCAGTCCGAGAACGACGCCACGCGTGCGGAGCCATTCGAGGATTTCCCGCATGCCGTCGAACGGCGCGGGGCAGATGGCCGGATGCATTTCGCGGTAACGTGTGCGGTAGACTTCGAGCGCCTCGTCGAAATATTCAGGCGCGAAGTGCATGACGGTACCCTCTTCGCTCGGCCCGAACGTGGCGACGATCTGCTCGTCCGTGAGCCGTCGGCCGATGAACGGTTCGATGGCCTCGCGGAAAGCCTCGATGCACAACACCAGCGTGTCGCCGATCGTGCCGTCCAGATCGAATATAACCGCTTTCATGGTCGTCAATCCATCTTGAGCACCGCCAGGAACGCCTCCTGGGGCACTTCGACGTTGCCCACCTGGCGCATGC
>JAVBRR010000091.1:0-18397 GCA_031547705.1 Rikenellaceae bacterium
GTTTTTCGGGTGGCAGTGGTTTTTTTCTTATCCTCAGCAGCGCTGACTTGTTCCACGGGAACAGATTCAGAAGTTTTCTTGGTAGCCATAGCGGTCACATTTACTCGCGCCCGACAACACGCCGGGTAAGCTACAAAAGTATTGTTTTTTCCCAAAAATCCCAAAGAATGTGATAAATTTCGGCGCCCGGCGTGCAATTATCGGGCGCACCGTTTCGTCGAACGCATTTTCGGGTTATCTTTGGCATCGTAATTTCACAGGCCCGCTATGGAGTACAAAATACTGATTGTCGACGACGAACCCGACATTCTCGAATTCGTCGGTTATAACCTGCGCAAGGCGGGTTACCGCGTTACGGTGGCTTCGAACGGCGACGACGCCGTGGCCCGGGCGCTCGAAACGGTCCCCGACCTGATCCTGCTCGACGTGATGATGCCCCGCCTCGACGGGCTCGAAACGTGCCGGATCATCCGCTCGCACCCCTTGCTGTCGAAGACTTATATCGCCTTCCTGAGCGCCCGGGGCGAGGACTATTCCCAGATATCGGGTTTCGAGGCGGGTGCCGACGACTACATCGCCAAGCCCATCCGCATCGATGTGTTGCTGCACCGCGTGGCCGCCCTGCTGCGCCGCCGCGAGGGTACGGTGGTCCCGGACGGCATCTCGATCGATCGCGACAAACACACCGTGTCGGTCGACGGCCAGGAGATAGCCTTGCCTCGCAAAGAATTCGGTATCATGGAATTGCTGATGTCCAGGCCGGGAAAAGTATTTTCGCGCGAGGAGATCTTCGCCGCCGTCTGGGGTACCGACGTGATCGTGGGCGACCGCACGATCGACGTCCACATCCGCAAGCTGCGCGAAAAACTCGGCGACCGCTACATCGCCACCCTCAAGGGCGTCGGCTATAAATTCGAGGGGTAATTAACGTGAGTTTCACGAATTCGTGAAACTCACGTTAATTATTTCGTCAGGTTTTCGCGGAAAGCGGCGGGGGTTACGCCGTAGAGGCTGCGGAACGACTTGATGAAGTAGCTCGAGGAGTTGAATCCCACCAGGAAGGAGATCTCGCCCACGGAGAGCTCGGGGCGTTCGGAGAGCATCGCTATGGATTGCTTGAGGCGGATGTTGGTGATGAACTGGGTGGGGGTCTGCCCCGTGACGCCTTTGAGTTTCGAGAACAGTTTGGTGCGCCCCAGGGCCATTTCGCGCGCAAAGAGCACGATGTCGAAGTTGGGATCGGCGATGTGGGCGGTGACTACCGAGGCGGCTTTTTCGACCAACTGCTGGTCGAGCTGGTTGAGGGCCAGGATGTGGGGTTTGACCGTAGTCGATTTGGCGAATTTGTTCTGGAGGTGGATGCGCGAGTTGACCAGGTTGTTGCACTTGGTGATCAGGATGCGCGCGTTGAACGGCTTGGCGATGTAGTCGTCGGCGCCGTGGCGGAAGCCTTCGAGCGTGGATTCGACGGCGACCTTGGCCGTGAGCATCACAAAGGGGATGTGGCTGGTGGTCAGGTTGTTTTTCACCTTCGCGCACAACTCGTTGCCGTCCATGCCGGGCATCATCAGATCGCTCAGGATGATATCGGGAGGCGCGGCCGAGAGTTTCTGCCAGGCATCCAGCCCGTCGGCGGCAGCCACCACCTTGTAGATCGGCGAGAAGAGGGAAACGAGGTATTCGCGCAGCTCGTCGTTGTCCTCGACGATCATGATCGTGGCGCTCTGCAATCCCACTTCGCGCTGGGAACCGACGATCTGCTCGATAAACCGGGCGTCGGGGGCTTCGCGTTCGTCGAGGCACAGCTCGTCCTCGCTGCGTTCGACGCTGATCAGCTCCTCGGGGATATGTTCTTTCCCCAGGGGGAGGGTGACCGTGAAGACGGTGCCCTGGCCGGGTTCGCTCTCGACGACGATCTCGCCGTAGTGCGCGCGGACGATGCCGCGGGTGACCGTCAGCCCGAGCCCGGTCCCCATCACCGAATGGTTGTCGTAAGGCACCTGGTAGAAAGGTTCGAAGATCGCCGCCTGGTGTGCGGGCGGGATGCCGTCGCCGGTGTCCGAAACCTTGATCGCCACGTCGGACTCGGTGCGGCTGACCGAGAGGGTGATCTCGCCGTTGCCGGGAGTGTGCTTGAAAGCGTTGGACAGCAGGTTGTAGAATACCTTTTCGAGCTGCTCGGGGTCGAACCACAGCGGGATCGCCTCGTCGGTGTGCTCGAAATGGAAGTGGATGTGCTTCGATTCGGCGTATTCGCGGAAGTTGAAATAGACCTTGTTGAGCAGTTCGCCGATGTCCTGGCAGTCGAAATTCATCTGTTGGAAATCTTGTTCCTGTTTTTTGAAATCGAGCAGTTCGTTGACCAGGCGGTTGATCTTACCCAGGTTACGGCTTACGCTCATCACGCGGTTGTAGATCGAGGGGGGCAGGTTGCCGGCGCCGAGCATGGAATCTATCTGGCTTTGGATGAGCGTCGCCGGGGTACGCAGCTCGTGCGACACGTAGGTGAAGAACCGCATCTTGGCCTGGGTGATCTCCTGGACCTGCTCCTTTTCGCGCTTTTCGAGTTCGAGCGAGGCGCGCATCTTGAGTTTCAGAACGTAGTCGCGCAACACGGCGAAAACCACGGCGATGATCATCGCCGCCAGCAACAGGTAGGCCCACACGGTCTTGTAGAAAGGCGGGTGCATGTGGATGGTCAACACGTTGGAGGCGAGCACTTTTTTGGTCCGGGCATCGATGCTGCGCAGGAAAAGGCGGTAGGTGCGCGGTTCGAGCCGGGTGAAAACGATGGGCTGTCCCTTGACCCCGCGCACCCAGTCCTGGCCGAAGCCTTCGAGGCGGTACTCGATCTCGTTGTTCATGAAAGGCACGTAGTTCGAGGTCGTGTAATCGATGGCCACGATCCAGTGGCGGTTGTAGAGGTCGATCTCGCGCTGGTAGAGCAACGATCGTTGCAGGATGCCCGACTCATCGCCCACTTCGATGCGTTTGTTGTTGACGTTCAGCGAGGTGAAATAGATATCGGCGGGATGGTTTTCTTCGGTCAGGTCTTTTTCGTTGAACGACACGAGCGATTTGTAGCCGCTCACGTAGATCTCGTTGTCCGAAGCCACATAAAGACCGTAAGGCAGGATGTCGGATATGGGAAATCCGTTGTAACTGTTGTAGTTATAAAACACATTGTTTTCCGGATCGTAGCGCACCAACCCGCCGTTGGTAGCCAGCAGGATGTAGCCCGAGCGGCTCTCCTTGATGGCCAGGATGTAGTCGTTGGCCAGGCCCGAATTGGCGCCGTTGATCGCTTGGAAAGTATCGGAATCGGGCAGGTAGCGCAGTACCCCCCCGCCCGAAGAGCCCAGCCACACACGCCCGCGGCTATCCTCGAAGATCACCAGTACGTGGTTGTGGCCCAACTGCGAATCCTTTTCGAAGAAATACTCGTTGTACTTGCCCGTGTGCAGGTCGTAGCGGACCACTCCTTCCGAAACGGCGTACCACAACTTGCCGCCGCTGTCGAGCATCATGTCCGAGATGTAGCGCGTAGCCGAAGGTAATTCTTCATCGAGCATCGTACTGGTGAACGTGCGCGTATCGAAGCGGGCTATGCCGCGGTGGGTGGCCAGCAGCAGGTGGTTATCGCCCCAGGGGATGATCTTGCGGATGTTGTTGTTGGGCAGTGTCCCCTGCTCGGCATTCGCATTGCGGCGAAAAACGCGCACGGCGCCCGTGCGCAGGTCCATGCGGTCCAATCCCCCGAGCAGGGTCCCGATCCACAACACCTGGGCCTGCCGGTCGAGGTACAGCGACTTGATATTGACCGACGAAAGGGAACCTTCGCCCGTGGCGTACTCGGTCAGCTTGCCCGTGCGGGTGTTGTATTTGGCCAGCCCGGCACCTTCGGAACCGATCCAGAAATCGCCCAGCCCGTCGTCGATCAGGGTGCTGATGACCGAACGGCGGGGGTTGGCAAAAAACTGTTTGTGGTAACGGTAGAAATCGTAGCTCTGGTTGTAGAGGCTGATTCCCCCGAAATAGGAACCGATCCACATCGTGCCCTGGTGGTCCCTGATGATCGACCAGATCGACGAGTGGGGCAGCGAATTGGGGTCCTGGTTCGAGTGGTCGGCGTGGACGATGGTGTGGGTTTCGGGGTTGAGGATGTTCACTCCTTTGAACGTCCCGATCCAGTAGTTGCCGTCGGTATCCTCGCACACGCTGCGCACGTAGTTGTCCGAGAGCGACAGCGGGTCGCGCGCATCGTAGCGGTAGTTGACCACCTCGCCGCTCTTTTCGATCTTGTAGAGTCCGTCGCGCTGGGTGGCCACCCAGATGTTGCGCTTCGAGTCCTCGTAGAGGTTCACGATGTGGCGGTCGGGCAACGAAGCCACCTCCTTGCGGTTGTTGTCGAGGGTCTTCATTCCCGAGCCGATCGTGCCGATGAGCAACTGCCCCGCCGACGTTTCGTAGAGGCACGAGATCCGCTGGGCCGAGTCGATGCGGTAATATTCTTTCAGCTGGCCGTTGTCGCAGGTGTAGACCGTGTTGTCCGTGGCGACCCAAAGCCTGTCGCGGGTGTGGGCGATGGCCTGGACACCGTTTTCGCGCAGGGTGCGGAACTTTTCGGTCGCCAGGTCGAGCTCGCACAGGGCGAACTTGCACAGCACGTAGACCTTGCCTCGACCATCGCCGCACACGGTCTTGATGTTGTTGCTGTAAAGGCTCGTGGTATCGCCGGTCACTGGACGGAAAATGTCGATCTTCGAGCCGTTGTAGCGGTTCAGGCCGTCCTGCGTGCCGATCCACACCATGTTGAATTCGTCCTGGTAGAGCGACGTGACGCACGACTGCGACAGCCCCTCGTCGATGCCCAGGCGCGAAAAACGGAACTGCTCCTGCCCGTACAGCGCAGCACAGGCAAATTGAAAGACAACAAACAGGGACAGGTAGAGTCTTGGCATGCAGGATAATTTATACAAAGATAACAAATTATCCGATTCGCCGCCTCGTTTCAAAATTAAGCGGGGTGACGTTTTTAACGTCACCCCGCTTAATCAACACGCTCTTTTTATTCGACCATCTTCCCTTCGGTGCAGCCGTTTTCGTTGTAGGCATCCACACGGTACCAGTAGGGCTGGCCCTTGGTGAGGATGTGCAGCAGCAGGCTCCCGTTGTCGCCGCCCTTGACCTGCACGGCTAGGTTGAGGAAGTCGGGGGCGTAGCCGAAGCGGACCATGTAGCCGTCGGCGTTCTTGACCGGCGTCCAGGTGAGCTGGGCGTAGCGGTCGTCGGCGTCGCGCACGGCGCGCAGGTCGTCGACGCGACGCGGGGCGCGGCCGTAGCCGTGTCCGAACAGGCGCAGATCGCGCACGGCGAATTTACCGTTGTCCATCGCGTGGACGTTTTCGATCTTGATGTACGAAGCGTCCACAGGCTTGTCCAGCACGATGAATTCGTGGGGGTTGTTGCGCTTGTTGCCGCTGCGGTCGAGGATCTTTTCCCACGTCACGCCGTCGTTCGAAGCCCAGAGGATGTAGGCGGTGTAGTCGTCGGTCTTAACAAAAGCGGTGTCGACATCCTGCTCGGCAAAGTTGACCTGGACGGCGGCGATGTTTTTCTTACCGCCGAGGTCCATCTGGAGCCATTCGCCCGGCTCACCGCTTTCGGCGCTCCACCAGGTGCGCACGTCCTCGTCCGAAGCCAGGGCGGCCGGGAACTCTTCGAGCTGCGACGACACGGTGCATTCCTTGTTATACGACACATTCCACCAGCGGGGATGGTCGAGCTCCGAGGGGTCGAATTTGCGCTGGGGCACGCTCATCGGGTAGTCGCCGAACAGCGTGTGGACCTTCATCCGGCCCTGGTCGTCGAAGGTCACGGGGAAGAGCCCCAGGCGGCGTTCGAACGGTTCGCGGTTGCCGACCCACATGGTGGTCGCTTCCCACCAGTTGCCGTACCTGTCCTGGAAGACCGAGCTGTGGCCCGCGCTGCCGATGAAGCCGCCGGCCTTGAGCGAAACGGGGTTGTAGGGCATTTCGACGAAGTCGCGGTCGGGCTTGTCGCTGGTCATCACCACGTCGCAATACCAGATGCAGAGCGTTCCGGGCGTGGCGAACTGCATGTAGTAGCGTCCGTTGTTGTTCACGATCCACGATCCTTCGGTGCAGGGCAGCTTCTTGAATTTGCCCTTCATGGCCGAAACGTCGACTTCGTCCCAGATTTCGCGGCGGCCGAAATGGTAACCCGAGCGCACGCTGTCGATGTCGGTGATGTAGTCCAGCAGCAGCCTCTCGGAGTTCGGGATCTCGGTGAGCGTCACCGGATCGAGCTCGAAGCACTTGATCGACTGGTCGGCGCCCAGGCCGTGGAAAATGAAGTAGCGTCCGTTGTCGATGAAGATCGACGGGTCGGACACGCGGCGGATCTCGGAGGCGATCTCCCAGATGCCGGTCGAGGGATCGGCGCTGCGCAGGATCTTGACCGTTTTCTCGGCGCGGTTGCGGTTCAGCTTCATGAAATAGACGTAGTTGTCGTCGGCGGCAACACCGGGGGCGACGTAGCGTCCGTCGTTCATCGCATGGGGCGCCATCTCCTCGTTGAAATATAGGTCGGTCCAGTTCACCAGGTCGTCCGACACGCGGTAACCGCTGATGTCGTGGGTCGAGAAGAGGTAGTACTTGTCCTTGAACAGCACCACCGCCGGGTCGGCGGCCGAATGGGATATGCCTACGCTGGCGGTGAAGGTGCCCCACCCGTAGTCGAGGTCGAGGGGGTTGCAGTACATCAGCGAGTCGGCGGGATTGTGGGCCTTGGGCGCGTTGGCGCTCCGGCAGCCGGCCAGCACCAGGGCTGCGGCGGCAAAAATAAGGATTCTTTTCATTTTGTAATTATTTCGTCTATCATGATTAATTCTTCTTTTGGTGTTGTGATCCTCAGCGATTTGGCGCGTACATCAAGTGACACCGATGCATCGGCCCGCGCAGGATTCCGTTCGGGGACGGCGATCGTTGCCGTCGCGCTTTTCACGCTCCGGCCCTCGACGTCGAGCGCCTCGACGGTGACCGACTGCGGCACGCGCGCCCGGCGGTCGTTCATCCGCAGGAACCCGAGGCAGAGTTCGCTGACAAAGGCCTCGGCAGGGAGTTCGAACGTGATGTCGACCCCCTCGCGGAAGCCGAGCCACCCGCTGTCGAGGCGGTAGCGGTCGCCGGTCACCCCGTCGGTGAGCGTGCGCGCCCCCGCTGCGGCGGAGTGGTCCCAGTAGGGTTGGTGGTAGGTGACCTTCGCGGCGGGCAACCGGTTGGCGGGCGAGACCAGCACCACCGTCGGCTCCTCGCGCAGCGAATCGTCGGTAAAGATCGCAGCGGTCAGCGTGCACGCTTCGGCGATAGTGAGCCGGTCGCCCCGGAGTTGCGGCGAGCGCGGTGTGGGGGTGGTGCCGTCGGTAGTATAACGGATCACGGGCCCGGGCTGCGAGGTGGCGAAACGCGCAACAGCTTTCCCATCAGCATACTCCACCGCGATATCGACCTTGTAGGTGCCCTCGCTCCAGCGGTAACCCAGGCGCGTGTAGTGTTCGCGCAGAGGCTCCTGGCGGGCGATGAAACTATCCCAACTGCGGCGGGCGGGCGGCGACCACAGCGCTTCGGCCGTGGCCCCCAGACGGGGTAGCAGCTTGGGTTCGAGGATGCCGTAATCGTAGATGAACTCCGCCCAGACGCACGCCTGGCCGCCCATAACCCAGGCAGCCTGCGTGGCGGTCATGGCGGGCGGGACGGGATCGTAGGCGTAGGACGTGCGCAGCGAGGTGACGAACGACGAACGGCTCGGCACGTCGAACGGCGGCGAAGTCTGGCCGAAGTTGAGGTAGTTCATCGTCGAGGGGGCCATGATCACGCGGTGCCCCTGGGCCGAAGCCTCCAGGCCGCCCTCGTAACCGCGCCACGACATGACGATGGCGTCTTTGGCCAGGCCCCCGTAGAGGATCTCGTCCCAGCCGATCGCCTCGCAGCCGCGCGACTGGATGTGGCGGGCGATGCGCGAGATAAAGTAGGATTGCAGCGCGTGCTCGTCGGCCAGCCCCTCGTCCCGCATGCGTTTTTGGCAACGGGGACACTTCTGCCACCACTCGTAGGAGGCTTCGTCGCCGCCCAGGTGGATGTAGCGCGAAGGGAACAGCTCGATCACCTCGTCCAGCACGTTCTCGAGGAACTCGAAGCTCTCGTCGCGGCCGGCGCAGAACATCCGGTAGGTGTACTTGCCGCTTCCCACGGGCACCGTAAACGGCTCGGGAAAACAACCCAGCTCGGGGTAGGCGGCCATCAGCGCCGCGGCGTGTCCGGGCATCTCGATCTCGGGCACCACCTCGATGCCGCGCGCGGCGGCTGCGGCGACGATCTCGCGGATGTCGTCCTTGGTGAAGAACCCCCCGTAGGTAGTTTTTTCGCCCGGGGCCTGGGGTTTGCGTTTGCTCCAGGGAATACCCGTGCGGTCGGCGCGCCACGCCCCCACTCCGGTCAGGCGCGGGTAGCGGTCGATCTCCATGCGCCACCCCTGGTTGTCGGTCAGGTGGAGGTGCAGGCGGTTGAGTTTGTGGAGCGCCATCACATCCAGCACTCGCATCACCTCGGCTTTGGAGAAGAAGTGGCGCGAAACGTCGAGCATCAGCCCCCGCCACCCGAAGCGCGGGTAGTCGGTGATCCGGGTGGCGGCGACTGCATAAGGGGCTTTCGCCGGTATCAGTTGCAGCAGCGTCTGAAGCCCGTAGAAAACGCCCGTCGCATCACTCCCTTCGATGCGGACACCGTCGCGGCCCACCGTCAGGCGGTAGCCTTCGGCCGGAAGGTCCGTATCAGGCGTGATAGCGACCGCAATGCCCGCGCCGCCGGACGCGAGGGGGAATCCGGTGATCTTTTCGTAGGAGAGCGCGAACAGCCCGGCGGCATCGGCCAGGGCGGGATCGTCGCAGCGGATGCCGGTGCGCGGTGTGAGCGTAAACGCTCCCTTCGCCGGCTGCACCTCGGCCACGGCGGGCGTCACGGCACACGGGGACGCCGGCGCACCCCGCCCCGACAACAGGGGCAGGGCACACAGGCAGATGAACGCAAATCGTATATACATAGTTTTACCAGATTTCGATGACCGGCGGGTTTTCCGAGCCGCGGCCCGAAACCGAGGCTGTGCGGCCCTTGTCGTAGTCGTCGCCGGGTTCGCGCACTTCGCGCACCAGGATGAACGTGCCGCCCCGGGGTGCGTGGCGGCGCACGGCGTCGGTGACGTCGAGCCAATGGTAGCCCGCCTCGGAGGTCATGGTAAGCTCGCCGGCCACGAAGACCCCCTTGCCGACGCCCTGGACAAGCGCCTCGCCCGGAGCGAGCGCCGGTGCCGAAGCCCAGGTGAGCGTGCGTTCCTTCCAGTCGCCGGCGGCGGTTCCGTAAACGTGGAAACGGAAAGGAACCTCGCCCGGGCACGAGCCGTGTACCCCGACCAGCACGCGGCGCGCCTTCGAGGCGTCGGGCAGCGTGAAATGGAGGTAGGTGACGCGGTTGCCGGAACCGGTGCGCGAATCGAGCGAAATACCCAGCTCCTTGCCGCCCAGCTTTTTACCGGCCATATCGCCGCCGCGGACAACGGCCGTACGGTCGGCCTTGACGGTGCGGACCTTGTCCGCCGTGAGCGGAACGGTGAGCAGTACGACGCTCTGGCGTGGCAGCGTGAAGGTCGCTTTGCCTCCCGCGCCTGCCGTCAGGGGCGTGGCCTCGCCGTAGCGGCGGGCGCTCACCTCCTCGTAGACTATTTTCGAACCCTGCTTAACCCCCAGGGCGCTCAGGTCCAGTTCCATTTTGTCGTCGACCAGGTTGCGCTGTACCAACCACACGTAGGCGGTCATCGACGCCGAGTCGATCGAGGCGCACAGGTCGAGGTCGCTGTCGGTGATCGACATTTCGCTGCCCAGCAGGGGGCGCGCACCCTTGAAACCCTTGGCAAACAGGCGCACCACCTCGGCCGTGCGCTGCACACCGCTCACGTCGTAACTCTCCACCGCGGCCGAAAGGGTCCCGGGCCCGAAGAGCTTCACTTCGCGGATGGCCGCGCGTCCCTTGTCGGCGGTCGACAGGCGGACGCGGCTGGCGTTGGTCCCCTCGGGGAAGGTATAGTAGAGCTGTGCGTAACGGATGGCGGTTTCCCTGGTCTTGAGCCCGACCCATCGGGTTCCGTCCCAGGTTTCGACCTTCAGGGCGTGGATGCGGTCGGGGGCGGTGAATTCGCCGCCGGCCGATCCGGTGTAGATCGCTATACCGCCCAACGCCGTAGCGCGTCCCAGGTCGATCTCGACCCATTTTTCGCCGTCGGAGGTCTGGGCCCACGAGCTGTTGTTGCCTTTGTCGCCGTCGGTCACGGCAGCGGGCGAATAGCCTGCGTCGCAGCCCGAAGCCTTCACCGTGCATCCCAGCGCGAGGTTTTCGTAAGCATCCTCGGCCCACCGGGCGCCTTTCCAGGTGTGGTGGTGTCCCGACTTGATGCCGCGCGGGTAGGTATCGCTGCGGGTGTTGGCGAATTTGAAGGCCCACATCCCGTAGCCGCCCCCGCGCATGGCGTTGGCGTAGATCCCCGCCCACTCGGTGAAGAGCGACGGCGAGTCCATCGTCTCCTCCTTGTCGATCAGGTAGGCGTTCATCCAGCGCCCTATCTCGGTGAAAACGATCGGCTTGGTCTTACCTTGGGGGTGGTTCGTCCGCAGGATCTTGTCGATGCTCTCGACCTTGCCGGCATAGCCCAGCGCGGGTAGGTTGTAGGAATGGGTCGAGAAAACGTCGACCAGGTCACGGTCGGTGGGGCGTCCGGCGTAGTCGGTGCCTTCCGAGGCGGCGATCCGCGACCACCAGTCGGTGTTGGTCCCGGCGGTCACAGGCCCCACGAAACGGGGCGTTATATTTTTGTTGTACAATTTATTGACATCTTCAACGCCGCAGTGCACGGCATCCGAGGCGACCTTCATCATCTCGATCCACAGGTCCAAAGGCACGGGACCGGCGTGGCGGTGGTTGGGTTCGTTCATCATGGCGTACATTCCCACGTCGCCCACCCGGGCGCAGTAGAAAGCCAGCGCGTAGTAGCGTTGCCAGAGTTCCCATTTCGCCGCCCAGTCGCGCTCTTGGAGCCGTGTCGAGGTTTGCAGCACCACGTCGACCCCCAGGCGCCGGAGCTCCTCGAGGGCGTAGTCGAGCACCATCGAGTTGGTCGAATGGAAGCGCGAGGCACCCATTACGGCGATCGAATCCCAGCGGATGGCGCTCTTTTCGGGGTTGGCGCGCAAGGCGTTCTTGCGCACTTCGAAATCGGCGAGCGTCGCCACTCCCTGACCCGGGGCGACCCACTCGCGGGGAACGTAATATTCGAGCGTGGCCCACACCCGGGCGGAGTTCGCCCCGGCGTATTCCATCCACCCCGAAGCGTTGCCCTCGGGGAAGAAATAGCCCTGGTTATAGCCCACGTAGCGCATTGTGCGGCCCACGGGTTCCGTACCCACCGAAGCGCGGATCAGCTCGGGGCGCGCGGGGTAGTCGATGGCCGTGCGATCGATCTCGGCGGGGGCGGCCAGGAGGGTGTTCTCATGCCCGTAGCCCTCGAACTCGACCACGCGGATCGCTTCGCCGTCGGTCGAATAGAGCCGGAAACGGTACGAGGTCACCGGCGAGGCGAAGCGGAACGAGGCGCGGTAGAGGCGGTTCTCGGTGACCGTCGTGCCGGGGATATCGGTCCAGTTGGCGTCGTCCCAGTACTGGAGCACGAAATTCTTGACGCTCCAGAACCCGGCGGCCTGGGTGCGTTCGCGGGCGGTCATCTCCGCCTCGGGAATGCCCGACCAGAGCACGATCGAGTCGATGTCGCAGTAGCGCGGCAACGACACCTCGAGCGTGTGGGGCGGCCGCGCCGTGGGCGAGGAGAGCCAGGTCGATTTCTTGTCGTAACGGCCGTCTATGGCGTTATCGGGGGTGTAGCGCAAATCGTCGCTCGAGGCGGTGACCGCACCGCGGCGGAACAGGTTGGTTTGGGCTTGCACGGCGGATGCCGCAAGCAACAGGCACAGAAAAATCACTCTCTTCTTCATTCTCACTCTTTTTTCTATTATCGGGTTAGTATAGCTTTTCATACGTTTTTCGCATCCCGCGGAACGCAAAAGGCGGGAGGACCGGGTTTATACAAACTTTGTCGTCAGGATCACACAACGGCGGTCGCCCATAAAGGTCACCGTCACATCTCTTTCGGCAGGCAGGGGAGAGGAAGCGGTGTAATGCCCTCCCGGGGGGATGGTGTGTGTCTGTTCGGGCAAGTTATTAATTTTTATCGAAACTGCAATCGCTTCGTCCGAGCTATTTTCGAAGACGGTTTCCATCGTTTTGGCTGCGTTGGGGATACGGGCGAGAAAAAATCCGGTGCCGGGTTTGCCCTGGTCCGCCGCCGCGACCACGATGCTGCCCCCGGCCGAGAAGCTGAACGGCGCAAAGGGACGGCGCCCCCGGCCCACATACTGCACGCCCGGGCGGGTGTTCCAGCCGCCGTAACCACCCCCGTATTGGTACCCCTGGGCGTCGGTCTGCACGGGCAGCGACTCGGCCTGGCCGGCGGGAACGATCGGATAGGTATTGACGATCAGCCCGTTGAAGTCGCCGGTGACGATGCCGCGTTCCGAAGCGTAGTCGCCCCAGAAGATGGTCTGCGCCACGGGCAGAAAGGGCTGCGGGGCGGCGTCCGAGGCAGCGTAGCGCACCAGGTTCTCCAGCAGGCGGCTGGCGCGCGGATCGGCGCCGTAACGCTGCGTGAGGTCGAAACCCGAGAGGATCGCCGATCCCTTGCCGCACGCCACCTCGCACAGGGCTGCGGCGGCCAGGGAGCGGCCGTAGTTGGCCAGCGTGGTGACGAGCGCCGCATCGCCCCGGACGACAAAACCGTCGGTAACCGGATAAACGGCCGGGAAGCCCGCGCGCGATTCGTCGAAATCCGTATAATCGCTCCACAGGCCGAAGTCTCCGCGCCCCAGGCCCTCGAAGACGGGGTGTTCGGGGCGTTCGATGTTGGCGTTCATTCCGTCGGCGTAGCGGTACGAGGGCGACAGGTAGGTGGGGTCGTTGTTGCTCTCGGAGAGCGTTTGGATCTCCACCGGCAGCCACCCCCGGGCAAACGCCGGATCGTTCTGGCGCAGGCAGAGCACGCGGCCCCCGTCCTGCGTGAAACGCTGCAGGGCCTTGGCGTCGAAACCGCCCTTGAGCGCCCGGTCGGCCACGATCAGCAGGCCGCCTTCGCGGAGTCGCTTCAAGCCCGTAACCTGCTCGTAGGCGACCCCCATCCGTTCGAGAACCGCGCCGAAAGTCCCCTGTGGGTCATAGAGTTGCACGGCACGCTGCACGGCCACGGGGCGTTTCCAGTCACCGCCGGCCACGAAGACCGGTGTCCGGTTGACCGAAACGACGCGGTTGCCCTGCATGATGGTCCCCTTGAGGGTGTACTCGCCCGTGGGCACAGAGGCGGGAACGGCGATTTGCAGTTTTTTGGAGAAAGTACCGTAATAGGGCACCTCGGGCAACGCGATCTCGCCCCGGCACACCGGCAGGCGCGAGGCGCCCTCGAGCGACCACTCCACGCAGGCGCCCGTAAGGCTGCGGAATTGGTCGTCGTCGTTGACCACGTGGGCCGTAACGCCGAATGCCGCTCCCGCGAAGACATTCCCCTGCCACGCTTCCCAGCTCAGCAGCACGGGGGCGTAGCTCTCGCCGTACTGGTAGGCGGCGGGCTTGGGGCGCATCTCGGCGAAACTGCCGATGCCGTCCCAGTCGTGGAACAGGATGGTGAAGGGCATCACGCCCGACAGGTAGGGATTCCGCGCGCGCAGGCGGCGGAACATCTCGGTAACGTTTTTCAGCACCTCGGCCTGGTAGTCGAGGGCCAGGGCGCCCGGCCCGCTGTCGGGCGCATGGCCCGTCCAGCAGAGCTGCGAACCCGGCTGCTTGGTGCGCGAACAGAGGTTGTAGCGGCCGTCGATGCCCGTGTAGTTGCCCACGCACTCGGTGAAGGTGACCGCCTGGGTGCGCCCGGGGTTCTGCCACATCTCCACGTCGCGCAGGTTGAGGAACGTAAGGTAGGTGTTGTAGTACCAGCCCCAGTAGCGATGTACGTCGTAGATGTCGGCCGAGCGGCCCAGGCCGTAGCCCGCGTTACAAATGTACTGGCGCGTATGGTCCCAGCGGATCAGCTCGTCGTAGGCCTGTTTCAGGAAATCGCGGTAGGCGTCGCCAAGCTTGCCCCCATGCGGCATCTCGTTGGACATCACGTAGACCATCACCGAGGGGTGCGAGGCGAAGGGCCCCAGGTCCTTCTCGATGTAGGCGCGCACCGCTTGCTGCAGGTCGGCGGGAGGGCCGTCGGCGGTGGCTCCCGTAGGGCGGCCGTAACGCCCTGCGAAGATCATCATCCCCTCCTGGTCGCACACCTCCATCCACGTCTGGTTGTCGGGGATGCGGATCATGTTGACATTCATACCTTTCAGAAAACGCACGTAGTCGCGGGCGAACTCGCGGCTCGTTTCCAGTCCGGCGGGGATGCCGCGTCCGGGCGGGTTGATGGCGTTGCCGCGCAGGAAAATGGGTTGGCCGTTGAGGTAGAAACGCCCGTCGCGCATCTCGAAGCGGCGGAAACCGACCTGCTTACGCACGGTTTGCTCCCCGAGCGTGAGTTCGAGGGTGTAGAGGTGGGGCGTCGCCGGGCTCCAGAGCCGGGGCCGGATACCGTCGATGGTCGCCGACAAGCCGTTCTCTCCCGCAACCAGATCCCCTTTCACGACAACCCCCTGCCAGAGGACCTCCCCGTCCGGCGAGGCGATACGGCCCGTAACCTCGGCAGTAGCTTTGCCGTGGCAGGCTACGGTCAGGTCGATCCGCATGCCGGTGTCGGTGGTGAAGGGGGTGAAGCTGCGGATCTCGGGTTTAGCCGCGACCATACCGGTGGCTAACAGCATCGCGCACAATGCCGGCAACAATCTTTTCAACATGATGTATCAGTTTATAATATAATCGGAGGGCTATTCAGTGGATATCCACCGGATAGCCCCCCGATCAAGGATTTATGGGATCTCTACCAGCCTTCGTTCTGCGGGAAGTTCTCCTCGCCCATCAGGTCGACTTCGTCCTGCGGAATGGGCCAGCAGGTATCGCGGTCGGTGATGGCCTGGCGGGCCTGGATGTAGCTCTTGTCCAGCAGCGGATCGTCGATGTCGGTATCGCCGGCATGGCGTTTCACGCGGTCGATCAGGATGCCGAGGCGTTTGAGCAGGTAGAAGCGCGAGCCTTCGAAGTGGCATTCGCGGGCGTGTTCGTCGACGATCATCTCGATGGTGATCGGGCCGTTTTCGCGGTCGTTACCGGCGCGTTGCCACGTCTTGTTGTAGTACTCGACGGCTTTGGAATGGCCACCGCCGTAGCGCATCATGTAGGCTTCAGAGGCCATGAGGTAGGTCTCGGCCAGGCGGTACATCGGCACATCCTTGAAGGAGGTGGTGTACGACGGGTCGTCGGCGTTGGTCCACCGGTCGAAATACTTCAGCGAGCTGGTGTGGCGGCGGGTGGTGTATTCGGCCGACTTGGTAACGGGGATCAGGTCGCCCAGGCTTTTACCGGCAGGAAGCGCGTCGGCGTTGTTGTACTTATAATCCAGGTAGTCGTGGAACAGCTCTTTGTAGCGTTTGTCCTTGACCTGGTCGTAGAGGCCCAGCAGGTAGGTGTTGGGATAGAAACGTCCCCATCCGTAACCGCCGTATTCGGCTGCGTATTTCATCCCGCTGATCCCGTGGTAGGCGGGCGTACAGGACAGCGACAGGCGGTGCCCCATCAGTTTGGGGGGATTGGCCGAGCTCATGTATCCGCCGCCGCCCACGTTGCGCGAGTAGGGATAAACAGCCAGCATCTCCTTGCACTCCAGGTTGGCCCCGGTGAAGCAGTCGATGGCGGCGGGCATCAGGCCGTATTCGCTGCGTGCGAAGATCGCTTCGCAGCACTCGATGGCCTTGTCCCAGTCACCGAGCCACATGGCCACCTGGGCGCGGACGTGGTAAGCCACGGCCTTGGTCATCTCGCCCGTGTTGGGTTTGCCGGCGGCAGAAGAAGCGACGGTCCAGTCCATGCCTGAAATGGCGTCGTCCAGGTCCTGGCAGATCAGTGCGAACACGGCGCTCTGTTTGGCCGGGCGCTTGACCACTTCGAGGTTACCCAGGGTGGTGGGTTTGGTGTTGAGCCACACGCGTTCGAAACGGCGCACCAGGTCGAAATAGGCGCGGGCGCGGAACAACTTGGCGGCACCCCACGATTTGCGCACGGCCGGATCTTCGATATCCATGCGCGTTTCGGCGGCGAAGATCAGTTCGTTGGCGCGGCCGATCAACTGGTAACGGTTGTTCCAGAAATACTTGACATCGGCGTTCTCGGAGTTGAGGTTCAGGTTGGTCGAAATGGCCGACGGACCTGCGCGGAACATCAGGATGTCGGTGGTCCCGTCCATAAACAGGGCACTCGCCAGACCTCCCTGGTCCACTCCCGAACCGCTGATCAGGTTGCGGTCGATGGGGTAGAGCGCTATCACGCCGTGGGCCAACCCTTCGGGGTCGGTATAGATAAACTCGGTGGTTACCTTGGTCTTGTTGTCTTCCATCAGCATGTCGGTACACGAAGTGGCGACTGCGACTGCCAGGAGCGAAATACAGATTAACTTTTTCATATGCTTGTCGTCTGTTTCGGTTACTTAAAATGAGATGTTGAAACCACCCAGCCACTGGCGTGCTTCGGGGTAGGAGCTTGCCTGGGTTTCGGGTCCGTAGGAGAGGAACTTGGTGTAGGTCCACAGGTTGGTCGCCGTGACGTAGAACCTCACTTTCGAGAGGCCGATCTTACGGGTCCATTCGCTGGGGAAGGTGTAACCCACCGACAGGGTGCGCAGGCGGATGTAGGAGGCGTCCTGCATAGCTGCGGTACCCTTGTTCGAGGTCTGGGTCGTGCGCGAGGGGCGCGGGAACTTGTTCGACGGGTTGGTCGGGGTCCAGTAGTCGAGCTTCATCCCCGTGTAGCGGGCCTGGAGCGTACCGCCGTTGTCGTGCAGGAATGTGTTGCGCATCTTGACGCCGTAGACGCCGTAGAAGTCGGCGAACAGGTCGACACCCTTGTAGTTGAGCGACGTGCTCAGCGAAGCGAGCAGCTTGGGGTCGCGGCTGAGGACCTGGCGGTCCTTGGGAGTGATGGCGTAGTCGCCGTCGAGGTCCTTCAGGCGGATGTCGCCCGCCTCGATCGTGTTGGAGTTGCGGGGCAGCACGTAGCGGTCGCCGTAGCCGTCGCCGTCGGTGTCGATGTCGTTCATCAGGTTGCCGTCGGCGTCGAAGTCGTCGAGCTGGTAGATGCCGTCGAAGACGTAGTCGTAGTAGACGCGGATGGGGTATCCGGGGAACCAGTTGTTGGCTTCGTCGGCGATGGGTTTACCGTTGAGGTCCTTCAGGGCGTTCACCTTCACGATCCAGTTTTTGGCCTGGGTCAGGGTTCCCGACACGTTCCAGTTGAAGTCCTTGCCGCGGAAGATGTCGTAGCTGATGTTGAAGTCGATCCCGCGGCTCTTGGTTTCGGCCAGGTTGCTCTGCATCGTGGTGTAGCCCGACGAGGCGGGGAGACTCTGGCTGACCAGCAGGTCGGTCGAGCGGGTCATGTAATATTCGAACGAACCGGTCAGACGGTTGTCGAACAGCCCGAAGTCGAGCCCCAGGTTGGTCGAGGTCGACGTTTCCCACTTCAACGTCGGGTTGGGCAGGCGGCTCGAAGGATAGTAACCGATCAGGTAGTTGTCGCCGAACTCCATCCCCACCGAATTGGCAATATCCACGGTGGTGTAATTGGGGATCCCGTTCTGGTTACCCACCTGGCCGTAGCTCACGCGGATTTTGAGGTTGGAGATCTCTTTGACGTTCTTCAGGAAGCTCTCCTCGCTCAGTCGCCAGCCGACGGCTACCGAAGGGAAGGTGGCCCATTTGTTGTTCTGGCCGAACTTGCTCGAAGCGTCGCGGCGGATATTGGCCGTAAGCAGGTAGCGGTCCTTGAAGCTATACTGCACGCGGCCTGCGATGGACATCATGACAGGGAAAGCGTCGTACGTACGCGAATAATCGACTATGGCTCCGTCTTCGATCATGTTCCAGTCGCGGTCGACGGGAATGTTGTCGGTGGTGTAACTCAGGCCTTTGGCGACCGACTTGTCGAAGCTGTAGGCCCCCATGAGGGTCAGTTTGTGGTCGTTGTTGCGGATGGGAACCACGTAGGTACCGATCGTTTCGAGTAGGTACTTGTAGTCGCGGCGGTCGGTAACTTTGGCC
>JAVBRR010000038.1:0-3824 GCA_031547705.1 Rikenellaceae bacterium
CCTCTACGCGGGGGGAGGGCTGTCCTACGGCAATTCGTCGGCGCTGCCCTTCGACCGCCTGTTCTACGCCGGGGGGAGCAACAGCATGCGGGGATGGATGCCGCGCACCCTGGGGGCGGGATCGATGCTCAAAAAGGAGAGCAACATCTACCCCAGCCAGTTGGGCGACTTCAAACTCGAGGCCAACGTCGAGGCGCGCTTCCCGGTGTGGGGTATCCTCCACGGGGCGGTGTTCCTGGATGCGGGCAACATCTGGTTCCTCAAAAAAGAGGATTCGGCGCCCGAAGGCGTCTTCCGTTTCGACACGTTTTTCAAACAGCTGGGGCTCAACACGGGGCTCGGCGTGCGGTTCGACCTCAACTTCGTGGTGCTGCGCCTGGACTGGGGCATCCGCCTCCACGACCCCAACGAACCGCCGGGGAGCCGCTGGATCCGCCGTTTCACGCTTTCGCAAACCGCCTTCAACATCGGGGTGGGTTATCCGTTCTGATTTTTTCGTTATCTTTGTAATTCTGAAAGAAAAAACTATAAAAATCCATATTCATGAAGAAAAGTCTATTGTGTTTTTTAGCGGCGGTCTTCGCCTGGGGAACGGCGGCCTCGGCAGCCGATTTCCGCACCCTGCTCAACGGAGAGTGGGAATACGGTTTTAACCGCGAGTACACCGGCGTGACGCAGGTGCCGGGCGTGGCGGTCGATCCGACCAAGAACACCGACCAGAAATTGTGGTACCGGCGATCGGTGACCCTTCCCGCGGGCGATTGGAAACGGGCGTCGCTCGAACTCTACGGCGCGCGCTTCCTGCCCGAGGTGTACGTCGACGGGCAGCTGGTTTCGAAGCGCAACGGCGGAATGGCCCTCACGGTGCATCCGTTGGAAAGCCCGGCCGTGCGTCCGGGAAGCAAGGTGGTGATCGAGATCGCGCTCGCGCCCCTGAGCAACGTCCCGATGACCGACGCCTCGTTCATTCCCGAAACCGACCAGAAGCGCTCGAACGTCGCCTCGTGCCTGTGGGACGACGTGGTGCTGCACACCGACGGCGGCGGCCGCATCACCAAAGTGCTGCCCTACTGCGACACGGAGAGCAAGACCGTTACGCTGAAATACACCCTCGAGGGTATCGGCGACAAAGTCGCCTTCTCGGTGCTCGACGCCTCGGGCAAGGTGCTGCTCAAAGGCGAAGGCAAGGACGGCGCCTGCACGCTCGACTACGACGACGTGCTGGGCGAGTGGTCGCCCGAAAACCCCAACCTCTACACCCTGCGCGCCGAGCTGAAACGCGGCAGCAAGAACATCGACGTGCTGGAACAGAACCTGGGTATCAAGTCGTTCGAGTGCAAGTACAAGAAATTCTTCCTCAACGGCTCGCCCTGCACGCTGCGCGGCGGCACGGTCGTGTGGCACCGCTGGGTACGCGACGCCGAGGGACGCGACGTGGGCTTCGACGCCGACTGGTTCCGCGACAACGTCATCCTGAGGCTCAAAGCCCACGGCGCCAACTACCTGCGCTTCCACCTGGGCGTTCCGCCCCAGCGCCTGCTCGACCTGTGCGACCGCTACGGGCTGCTGGTGCAGTACGAGTGGAGCTTCTTCCACGGCATGCCCGCCAGCCGCGAAAGCCTCGAAGAGCAATACCCCGTGTGGTTCGACGTGGGCATGAAACACCCCTCGACCGCCGTCTACCATCCCTACAACGAAACCTCGGGCCCCGAGCTGAAGACCGCCTGGAGCGTGCTCGACGCCCTGACGCCCAACTACCCCCCGGTGGTACTCGAAGACCGTGATGTGCTCCACATCCACAAATACTGGTGGAGCATGTTCGAAAACCTGGGTCTCTACTACGACAACGCCAACCAGTTCCCCAAGGCGATCATCGTCGACGAATTCGGCGGCAACTACCTCGACGGCCAGGGCAACCTGGGCGGTTACAGTTCGCTGAAAGAGAGCTCACTGCGCTTCACGGGACGCAACTCGACGCCCGAAATGAGGCTTTCGCACCTGGCGCAATCGTGCGCCCGCGTGGCCGAATACTGGCGCCGGATCGGTGCGGCGGGCTTCTCGCCCTTCACCATCGCCGGCAGTTGGGAAGACGGCAACACCTGGTTCATGGGCCGCCTGCGCGACGGACAGCCCAAGAGCGTGTGGGACGACATGACGGCCGCCTGGTCGCCCGTGGCTGCAAGCATCGACCTGTGGGACAGGGATTTCACCCCCGGACAACGGATCACCATACCCGTCAACCTCTATAACGAAACCCACGTACCGCGCGCCATCATGGCCTCGGTGGCCGTAGCCGACAGCACCGGCCGGACGATCACTTCGGAGATCATCAACCGCCGCCTGCTGCCCTACACGGTCGAAACGATGGAGATGGATGTGCTCATGCCCGACGTTCCGGGCGGCTATTTCGTCCAGGCCACCCTGCAGAATCCCCCGGCCGAGCTGGTTAAACGCCCCGTGGTGTCGCGTTGGGATGTGCGCGTGCTGGAAGCGAAGGTTCCCGCCAAAGTGGCCGGCATCGTCGTCGATATACCGCAGTACGAAAGCGAGTTGCGCGACTTTGCCGCCGCACACGGCCTGACCGTCGCCACCGACCCGGCCAAAGCCCGCATCCTGCTCACGGGACAGAAAACCTGGGAGCGGATCGCCTCGGGCGACAAGGCCGCCGGCGAGCAGGTCCGCAGCGCGATCAACCGCGGCACCAGTGTGGTGATGCTCGACGTGGGCGAACGCTCCCTGGGCCGCAGCTACCCCACCGGCAGTGCCGACGACGGCGGTCCGCTGCAGGGCGCACGCCGCATCACCGACCCCACCGTGACGAATTACACCCTTTTCGACGGCTTCTCGCTCACCTTCACCGAAACCGCCGAGGCCGAAAGCCACCTCCACCCCGCCGCCACGAGCGACGCCCTGTGGGCCTCGATGCCCGTGCGCTACACCTGGCTGTGGAACGGGCTGCGCGGAGGACTGGTCGTGCCGGCCGCCGACATGGAACTGCACGGATTGAGCACCGAAGCCTTCCTGTCGCAATGGAAAGCCCGCGGCGCCGACCCCACCCTGATCGCCTCCGGGTCGTACTACGCCTATGAACTGTACGGATTCTACGAATTCTCGACCTCGGGCGACGACAGGGCCGAGGCCCAGAAAACGCTGCGTGCGAAGGTCGAGTTCCTGGTGACCGACGCTCCCGCACTCGAGGGCGCGATCAACGTGAAGACCCCGGTGAAAGTGACCGACCTGGCAGGCGAATACAAAGCTTCCGCCAACGGGGTGGCCAAGAATTTCACCGCCCTGGCCAGCGCCGGCAAGAGCCTGACGCGCACCCCGGTGGTGATGGTCGATTTCGGCACGGGCAAAGGCCGCCTGGTACTCTCGCAGCTCCTCACGGCGGGACGCCTCGCTCCCGGTTACGGCGAAAAGGGCAAATGGGGCATCCGTTACGACGAAGCCGCCGTCCAGACCACCCTCAACATGATGGCCGAAGCGGCGCAATAGCACCATCTATCCACAAACAAACAGGAGCGGCACCTTTGCGGGGCCGCTCCTGTTTTGTTATTTATTCCTACTGTATTTGCGAGCAGATGTAATCGCCCACCCCGGAAGTGGAACTGGCGCGTGCACCGGCCGGGGCGAGGTCTTCGGTGACGACGCCTGCGGCGATCGCACGGTCCACCGCCGCACGGATGGCACGGCCCTCGGCATTCAGTTCGAAGTGTTCCAACAACATGGCCGCCGAAAGGATCGTGGCCATGGGGTTGGCGATGTTCTTGCCCGCCGCCTGGGGGTACGAACCGTGAATGGGTTCGAACAGGGCCTTGGTGCTG
>JAVBRR010000003.1:0-18158 GCA_031547705.1 Rikenellaceae bacterium
AATCCGTCCCGAGTCCGTCCTGGTTGGTGGCCATAACAAGCTCGTAATCAAGCTTCGATATCTCCTTCAGCGCCGAGATGACCCCGGGTACGAACTCCAGTTTTTCGAGGCTGTCGATCTGGAAATCCGAGGGCGGTTCGACGATAATAGTCCCGTCGCGGTCGATAAAAAGGACCTTTTTCATACTATATTTTGTAATATTAGCAACAATTTATCATTCTCCTCCGGAGTGCCCACCGTAATACGCAGGCAACCCTCGCAACCCGCTATGTGTGAGCGGTCCCGCACGATCACGCCCTGCTCGATCAGCAGGTTGTAAAGTTCGCGCGGACGATCGACGCGCACCAGCAAAAAGTTGGCGTCGGATGGGAATATGTATTTAATAACCGGATACTTACCCAATTCGCGCACGAGTCTGTCGCGCTGTTCGACGATTTGCCGCACCTCGTCCGCCACGCCCCGCTCCAGTTGCTCGAGCGCCATGCGTTGCGTGACGACGCTGATGTTGTAGGGATATTTCACGCGCGTAAATGTCTCGATGACAAACGGATCGCCATAGGCCGTCCCCACACGCAAGCCCGCCGAAGCCCACGCTTTCGAGAGTGTCTGGATGACGATCAGGTTCGGGAAACGCTCCAGTTGCGACAGAAAACTCTCGCGCGACGAGAAGTCGATATATGCCTCGTCCAGCACCACAATTCCCTTAAAATCAGTCAACAGACGCTCGATCACCTCCGTATCGAGAGAGTTACCCGACGGGTTGTTGGGCGAGCAAAGGAACATCAGCTTGGTGTGCTTGTCCGTTGCCGCCAGCAACCGCTCGGGATCGGGCATGAACTCCCCGTTGAGGGGTACTTCCCTGAATTCCACGTTGTTGATCGCGGCCACGACCTTATACATCCCGTAGGTGGGGGCGATCGAGACCACGTTGTCCACGCCCGGCTCGCAAAAGACCCGGTAGGCCAGGTCGATCGCCTCGTCGCTTCCGTTGCCGACAAATATCCGCTCGGGCGCCACGCCTTTCAGCTCCGAGAGTTTCGCTTTCAGCGTCCGCTGGTAGGGATCGGGGTAGCGGTTGCAGCCGTTTTCGAAAGGATTTTCGTTGGCATCCAGGTAGATACCTATCTCGCCCTGGTATTCGTCGCGGGCTGTCGAGTAGGGCGCCAGGGCCACTATGTTGGGGCGCATCAGGGTGCGCAGTTGATCAGATCGTACCATAATTTCGTATTTTTACCGCCGCCGCGTGCGCGTCGAGCCCTTCGGCTTCGGCCATCGCGACGATCACGCCGCCCAGCGCCTGCAACCCCGCGGGAGTGATCTCCTGCACGGTCATCCGGCGCATAAAACTCTCGGTACCAACTCCTCCGTAGACCCGCGCCCATCCGGCCGTGGGCAAGGTGTGGTTCGTTCCCGAGGCGTAGTCGCCCGCGCTTTCGGGGGTATAATTTCCGACAAAGACGCTACCGGCGGTGGTGATCCGGTCGACGGCCGTCCAGGGCTGCGACACCGATACGATCAGGTGCTCGGGAGCGTAACTATTTGCCATTTCGATCATTTCGTCGCGCGATGCGAGCACCGCGATGAGGCTGCGTCCGAGCGCCTGGCGGGCGATTTCGGCGCGCGGCAACAACGCCAGTTGGCGCTCGACCTCGGCCACGACCCGCCCGGCCAGATCAGCCGATGTGGTCACCAGGATGGCTTGGCTGTCGGCACCGTGTTCGGCCTGCGACAACAGGTCGGCGGCGATAAAGGCCGCCTCGGCGCTTTCGTCGGCCAACACCATCACTTCCGAAGGCCCGGCCGGCATGTCGATCGCCACGTCGCGCATGGACACAATCTCCTTGGCACAAGTGACATAGCGGTTTCCGGGGCCGAAGATTTTATCGACCGCGGGTACCGATTCCGTCCCGTAAGCCATGGCTGCGATCGCCTGGGCACCGCCGATCTTGAAAACCTTCGTCACCCCGCACAGCTTCGCGGCATAGAGCACCGCCGGGGCCACGCGCCCGTCGCGGCCGCAGGGCGTGCACATCACCACCTCGCCGCAGCCCGCCACCGACGCCGGGATCGCCAGCATCAGCACCGTCGAAACCAGCGGCGCGCTGCCTCCGGGGACATAAATCCCTACCCGCCGCAGGGGCACCGCGCGCTGCATACACCGCACACCGGGCATTGTTTCGAGGTCGACTCCCCCGGGAATTTGCGCCTCGTGGAAGCGCCGGATGTTGCCGGCCGCGACCGCCAGGGCCTCTTTTAATTCGTTGCCTACCAGCGCTTCCGCTTCGAGGATCTCCTCTCCGCTCACGGCTATCGACTCCAGTGCCGCCCCATCGATCTCCAGGGCCAGGGCGCGCAGGGCACTGTCGCCTTCGGCGCGGACACGCGCCAGGATGGCTTCGACCCGGCTGCGGACGGCGCTGTCGTCGGACGAGGCGCGGCTCAGGAGCGCGTCCCACTCGCTGCGGACGGGATTTCGGACGATGCGGATCATCAGCGTATCATTTTTTCGAGCGCCAGGACCAGTATATCCTCGGCGCCAACACTTTTTAACTCCTCGATGCGTGCCCACAGGTCGCCCTCGGCAATCACCGCGTGCAGCGAGCACCAACCCTCCTGCGCCAGGGGCAGTATGGTCGGGCTTTTCATCCCGGGCAGGATGGCCACCGCATCGTCGACGCGGTCGCAGGGGATGTTCATCAGCACGTATTTCATTCCCCGGCTGCGTTCCACGGCTTCGATGCGGAACATCAACTGAGAGATTATCTGTCGTTTAGCGTCGTCGAGCGAGGGGTTGGCGATCAGCACCGCCTCCGAAAAGAGCACCTTTTCGACCTCTTTCAGCCCGTTGCTCACCAGCGTGCCTCCCGAGCTGACGATGTCGAAGATCGCGTCGGCCATCCCCACCGAAGGGGCGATCTCGACCGAACCGGCAATCTCGTGTATGTCGGCCTGCACACCATTGGCTGCGAAGAACTTGCGCAAGATTTTCGGATACGACGTAGCGATGCGTTTGCCCTCGAAATAGGCGGCCGTTTCGTAGTCCTCGCCCTTGGGGATGGCCAGCGAGAGGCGGCAGCGCCCGAAGCCCAGGCGGTGGACGATCTCCACTTGCTGCTCCTTCTCCTCGACCTCGTTGAGCCCCACGATCCCCAGGTCGGCCACGCCCATCGCCACGGCGTGGGGTATGTCGTCGTCGCGCAGGTAGAGCACTTCGAGCGGAAAATCGGGCGAGTGGGTGAGGAGTTTGCGGCGGCTCTCCTCGACGCCGATCCCGGCTTCCCTGAGCAGCAGCAGGCTCTCTTCATTCAGGCGGCCTTTGGCCTGTACGGCAATTCGTATCATAAAGTCAAATTTAAACATAAAAAAAGAGGCGAACCTTGTGTGGTAAGCCTCCTAATTCTCGACAAAAGTCCCCATTACGGCATTATCCCACACTCGACGTAGTCGAATGATGATGAACTGCCAGCGTATGGATGAATGATGTCATTGTAATTAATCCTTCTGCCGCAAAGGTAGGCGTTTTTTGTGAAAAAACAAATTTTTTCTTTCCCGCCGCCGAATAATCTTCGGCCCGGAGGATGTTTATAATTTGAAAGCCACTGATATATAGTAGTTTCGTCCCGGGCAGATCGCCGAGTTGAAGTTGACCACCGGCGGGCGGTAGTTGTTCAGGTTGTCGACCCCCAGGTTCACGTCCAGGCCCCAGGGCCACTTGACGTCCAGCCCCAGTCCGCAGACGGCGTAACCCGCGTGGCGGCCCGAGTAACTGCCCGTGAAATACTTCATGTCGCGCATCGAGGTCCCCTCGATGTAGCCCAGCATATCGACGTACTCCTTGGGCCCTACGTAGCGCACCGAGCCGGTCAGCAGCACATAGCAGCGAAAGAGGTCGAATCCGTAGTCCACCCCGGCGGTGGCCGTGTGGGGCGAGGGGTAGATGTATTGGGTCGACTCGCTGGAGGCGTCCTCGCGCTGGTCGGTGTAGCTGTAGTTGGCGCGCACGTAAAGCCCTTTCGCAACCCTTGCGCGGGCGACCACTTCGGCGCCGCGCAGGGTGCTGTGGCCGATGTTCTCGTAGCGCAGGATGGTTTTGCCGCCCTCGTCGAAGCCCACCACGTCGATCTTATTGCGGAAATCGTAATAGTAGCCCGTCGCCGAAAGGTTGACCCGCGGCGAGGTGTACTCGGCGCAGAGCGAGAAGTAGTTGTTGGTTTCGGGGCGCAGGCCGGCGTTGCCGCGGATGATGTTGTTGCCGCCCGGGATTTCGAACTCCATGTACATCTCCTTGAGCGAGGGCGTGCGGTATCCCATGGCGTAGTTGGCCCGCATGGAGAACTCGCCGAAGTCGTATTTAGCCGATAGTTTTGGCGTTGCGCGGCCTCCGAAATCGGGGCTGTAGTCGCCCCGCACGCCGGCCACGAAACTCATGCGGCGGCCCGCAAACAACTCGTCCTGCACGTAGAGCGATGTAGAACTGCGCTCCTTGGGGGTGTCGTAACCCCCCGGCGCGAGGTCGTAGCGCAGGCGCTCGTTGGTGTATTCCAGGCCCGAGGTGAGGCGGTTCCAGGCGTTGAGTTCCCAGGTCCACAGCAGGCGCGGCGTGGTGATCGTGTGGCGTTGCTTGGGCGTCGAGGGGCCCGAAACGCTGTCCTGGTAGCGGAAGTAGTCGTCGCGCAACACCGAGAGCCACACCTTGTTGCGGTCGTTGGGCGTGTGTTCCAGCACGCCCCGCAGCGTGTAGCCGCGGTAGGACTCGAAGCCCCACAGGCCCACCGTGTCGGCCAGGGGGCTCGAATCGCTGATCGAGTTGAGGAAGTCGTACCGCTTTTTCATGTAGAAGTTCCCGTCGGCCTCGACGCGGAATTTTTCGGAGAGCGTCACGTCGATCCGCTCGCTCACGTTCAGCTCTTTCCAGCCGCTCACGCTCATTCCGCGCGCGTCGGGCGCCGCGGTGATCGTCGTGTCGGCCACGGTGCTTTTTACAATGAAGACAGGGATCCCCTTATCGGTCATCACCGGCTTGGGAGGCATCCCGGGCTGCATCTGGGGGGTCATCTGGTAGAGCGTGGGGTAGTGGCGCTCCTCGTCCTCGGACGAGGTGAGGCGGTAGGCGTCGGTGGTGCGCCAGGTGGCCGAGGTGAGCGAGCGCACCTTGCCGATCCGAAGGCCCGCCGAGAGGTTGGCCCGCAGGTTGGGCATGTCCAGCGCGTTGCGGTATTTCGAGAGCGCCTGGGGCGTGTCTTTGCGGTTGAGGGTTTCGCCGTCGTTGTCCTGGTAGGGGGTGCCGTAGCGCACCGAGGCGCCGATCTCGAATTGCTTGGCCGGCATCCGCGTGATGATATTCACCACCGCGCCCATGGCGTTCGAGCCGTAGAGCACCGACGAGGCCCCTTTGACGATCTCGATCCGCTCGATGTTGTCCAGCGGCAGGCGCCCGTAGTCGATGTTGCCGTTGGTTTCGCCCGCCATGCGCTCGCCGTCGACCAGGAACACGACGTAGCGTGCGTCCAGTCCCTGGAACGACACCGCCGAGCCGAAGCCCGCCTGGTGGAACTCCACCCCGGCCAGCTCGCGTTCGAGCAGCGCGGGGAGCGAAGCCACCCCCGAGCGTGCGATCTCGGTCGAGGAGATCACGCGCGTCAGCACGGGAGCTTCCTTCAGCGGCAACGGCGTGCGTGTGGCCGTAACCACCACGTTGCTGATATCGTATGTGCGTACGGAGTCTTTTTTCTGCTCCTGCCCCCACACGGCGGCGGCGACAAGCAGTGCCGCGACGGCCAACAATCCTTTCCTCATCTGTAGTCCGGTTGTATTTGCCTTGTTAACGCTTCTTCACGTCTTTAAATTGCAGTTCGAGCCCCTTCTCGTAGGTGCTCATCGCGCGCAGGCTCATCCCCATGCTCGAGAATCCGCCGTCGTGGAAAAGGTTCTGCATGGTCACCTTGCGCGTCAGGTCGCTGAAGAGCGTGAGCACGTAGTCGGCGCAGTCCCCCGCCGAGGCATTACCCAGGGGCGACATCCGCTCGGCGAAGTCCATCAGGTCGCCCAACCCGAGCACGCCGCTCCCGGCCGTGGTGGGCGTGGGCGATTGCGAAACGGTGTTGATGCGGATCTTGCGCTCGCGGCCGTAGATGTACCCGAAACTGCGGGCGATCGATTCCAGCAGCGCCTTGGCGTCGGCCATGTCGTTGTAACCGTAGAGCGTGCGTTGGGCGGCGATGTACGACAGCGCCACGATCGAGCCCCAGTCGTTGAGCGCGTCCTTTTTGCGCGCCACCTGGATCACTTTGTGGAACGAGATGGCCGAAATGTCGAGCGTCTTGGCCAGGAAATCGTAGTCTAAGTCGTCGTAGGTGCGCCCTTTGCGGACGTTGGGCGACATGCCGATCGAATGGAGGATGAAGTCGAACTTGCCTCCGAAGTGCTCCATGGCGCGGTCGATCAGGTTCTCCAGGTCGGCCACCGAGGTGGCGTCGGCTGGGACGACGATCGTGTCGCATTGGGCGGCCAGCTCGTCGATCGTACCCATGCGGATCGACACGGGGGTGTTCGTAAGGATTATCTCGGCACCCTCTTCGTGGGCGCGCTGGGCTACTTTCCAGGCGATCGACTGGTCGTTGAGCGCCCCGAAGATCAAACCTTTTTTACCTTTCAGCAGATTATACGGCATAATTTTCATCGTTCTTATTCGGCGACAAAGGTATAAAAAACGCGAATGGATACAAAAAAGCGCGGATCATAATTAACAGGTATATGATCCGCGTTTCTCCTTTTTTGTAGGTAGGGCTACTTTTTCGGGAAGAGTTTGTAGTACTTTTCCAGGTCTTCGGGTTTGTACTTGTTTTCACCGCCCTCGGGCATATCCGTCTTCTGCGGAATGTTCTTCACACGCGGGTCTTCGACGAATTTATTGCGTCCCGACGGGTTCTTGGTGAGCGTAAAGGCGTCGTAAAGCTCGCCGGAGATGTCGTAACACAGGTACGAGAGCACGTTGCCGTCGAAGCGGATGTCCTGGTAGAACTGGGTGTTCGAAGCCACGCGGTCGCCCCAGAGGTTGGGATTGAGCCCGTACATTTTGGGGCCCGAAACCGACACCACGTAAATGGGCGCGTTTTTGCAATCCTTGCCCACCTCGTCGAGCTTGGCCCCGCGCTGGTAGACGTGGTCGTGGCCCGAGAGCACCAGGTCGACGCCGTACTTTTCGTAGAGGGGTTTGAGCCGGTCGTGTTTTTTACTGCCCGCGCGCGAAGCGGCGGAGGAGTAGGTCGGCTGGTGTACCGCCACGATGCACCATTTCCCCGGGTTGGTTTTCAGGCATTTTTCGAACCATTCGACGATCGCGTCGCTCTCGTCGCGTCCCACGGCCGTGCCGTCCAGGCCGATGAAGCGCACACCCTGGCAGTCGATGTACCAGCAGCGGTTGCGGGTCTTGTCCGTGGGGGCGTTGTCGGGCAGGGCGAAGATCGCGTCCCACTGGGGGGAGTATTTCTTGAGGCTGCCGCCGCTGTACTCGTGGTTGCCGGGGACGACGGCCGTGGGCATCGTGCCGTAGATCCAGCCGCCGGCGTAGAAGAACTCTTCCCACGATTTGCGGTCGTGTACAGCCACCACGTCGCCCGTGTTGAGCATGAAGAGCGCGTCGGGGAAGTGGGAATAGGCCTGGCGGATCGCCTTGGAGCCCATCGAGCGGAGGTCGTTCTGGAAGTCGCCCAGGTAGATGAACGAAAAGGGTTCGACTTTGTCCGAGGCGGTGCGGAACTGGAACCACTCGCTCCACTGCGTGCCGTTCCCTACGCGGTAGGAGTAGGCCGTCGCGGGTTTCAGGCCGGTGAAGTGGATCTTGTGCCCCATGGCGTACGTCGCGTCCGAGGCCCACCAGGCGTGGGTTCCCTGAACGGTTTTATACTCTTTCTGAATGGCCAGCCCCAGGGCCGAGGGGGCGATCTGCGCGATCGAGGCGGTGTCCCCGGGGGCCGTGCGCCACGTTACGGACGCCGAGGTGGCCGGATCGATGCCGATCGAGAGCATCACGCAGTCCGGGTCTTTCCCGGCGGGTTTCTCCTGGGCGGCCGCGGTTGCGGCCAGGAATGCCAGGAGCAAAAACAAAGTTATCTTCTTCATATTTTAAGTGGTTTATTGCTTTACGTATACGTGCCAGTCGTAGTTGCTGCCGGAAGCGCTGCCGGTGTAGTCGTAGTATGTCACGCCGCCGATAGCCGTTGTCGACGGAAGGGGCGTCTTGGGTACGAAATTCCAACCTCCGGTAAATTCACCTTCAATATATTCGTTGTCGTCCTGCACGGTCGCCGTGCCGTTGACGGTCAGTTTCGAGCCTGCGCCATATATATAGGCAAGATAACCGTACGACGCGGAAACATTGCCCCCCACGACGATCTTTCCTCCGCCGCTTATGCCGACGAGCTCGTTCTCGCCTCGCCCGGACAGGTTGCCGCCGATCGTTATCTCGCTGCCGCCGCACCACACGAGGAAGTCGTTGTTGTAGTCGCTTGTCCCGGTCACGTTGCCCGTCACGGTGATTTTGGCGCCGTCATTGGCCATGAGGTCGAAGTCGTTCGACCCGGAGTAGGTGACATGGCCATTGATTTTGATTTCGGCGTTATTCTTGGCCAGCAGACGGCCGGAACCGCTCGACTGGCAGATCACATCGCCGTTGACCGTCAGCAGGGTGCCCGCGTCATACACATAGGCACTGACATCGTTCCCCGTCATCGCCAGGGTGGTGAGCGTCATGTTCGCGCCTTCTTTCAGATAGAATTCCCCCTCGCCATCCAACTGGATGGCCTCGCCGGAGTAGTCGGCCGACCAGTACAGTTCGACTTCGTTAGTGAATGTCAGCATGAAGTTGATCCGGCCGCCGGTTTTGGAGCCGGTGACGTACACTTCGTACTGCCCGTTGGCGCTGGCCCAGTTGAGGGCTTGCTGCACGGCGTCCCGTATGTTTCCCACGCTGTTGGATTGCCGGATCGCGATGTGGACGTTGTCGGTCACCGTGGGGCTGTCGCCTGGGTCGAGGCCCTCTTTGTCGCAGGAGGTGAATGTCGTTGCGACCATCGCCGCTGCCGCGAATAGGGCGGCCAGGAAGATCTTTTTCATTTTCGGTCAAGGATTATGAGTTGTGATTTTTCAGGTGTGATTTGGGCGTTATGCTATTGCTTTATATACACGTGCCAGTCGTAGCCGCTGCCGGCAACGCCGCCGGTATAGTCGTAGTATGTCACGCCGCCGATGGCCGTTGTCGACGGAAGGGGCGTCTTGGGCATATAAGCCTCGCCGCCGGCAAACCAGCCGTAAAAATAATGATCGTTGTCCGCCACCGTGACCGTGCCGTCGACGGTCACCTCCGAGCCGGAATTGTAGATGCTGGCAAGATAACCGTTCGGTATGGAGGCGTTGCCCCGCACGACGACCTTTCCTCCCTCGTCCACGTTGAAGAGTTCTGCGTCGCCCTTACCGGACACGTTCCCCAGGATCGTCATCTCTCCGCCGCCGCTCCGCACGAGGTAGTCGTTGGTGGTGTCGTTGGTTGCGGTCACGCTGCCCGTGACGGTAACTTTGGCTCCGTTATAGGCCCTGAGGTCGAAATCGTCCGGGCCGGTGTAAGTGACAGATCCGTTGATTTTTATCTCGGCATCGTTCTCGGCCGCCAGACGGAGGTAGTCGCCATTCAGGCACATCACATCGCCATGGACCGTCAGCAGGGTGCCTGCGGTATTCACGTAGAAGCCGGCATCGTTCCCGGTCATCGTCAGGGAGGTGAGCGTCATAGTTGCACCCTGCCCCATATAGAAGTACCCGTCGCCCCCCAGTTCGAGGCCTTGGCCGGAGTAGCTGGCCGACCAGTACAGTTCGGTGTGGTTAGTCAATGTCAGCGCGAGTTTGGCCTGGCCGCCAATCTTGGACCCGGTGACGAACACTTCGTTATCCTCCTTGTCACTGGCCCAGTCGATAGCTTGCTGTATGGCCTTCTGTATGTTGGCCACGCTGTTGGATTGCCGGATCTCGATGTGGACGTTGTCGGTCACCGTGGGGCTGTCGCCCTTGTCGCCGCCGCCCTCTTTTTCACAGGAGGTGAATGTCGTTGCGACCATCGCCGCCGCCGCGAATAGGGCGGCCAGGAAGATCTTTTTCATCAGGGTTATATTTATGTGTTCTTTTTGAGTGATTAGAGGCTGTAAATATAGAAAAGATTTTTAAAATTCCGTACTTTTGTCCTTTGTAAAACAACACCCTATGGCGAAACTCAGGGAACTGATCCGGCGGATCATATTTAGCTCCAAAGGGCGCTTCTATCCGTCCTATGCGATGCATTGCGCCGTCAGGGTGCGTACGATGCACGACGCACACCTGTACGGCAAACGGAAAACGCCCCCCGCGCAGGGCCGTCCCACGATGATCTTTATGTGCGACGCCGACAGCGGCGTGAGCGGCGGTCTGACCGACCGCCTGCGCGGCATGGTGTCGTGCTACCGGCTGTGCAAGGCCCGGGGGTGGGATTTCCGGATCTACCACACCAACCCTTTCCGCCTGGAGGATTACCTCGCTCCCGCGGCCTACGACTGGCGCGTGGACGAGAAGGATCTTCGCTACGACGAGGCCACCCCGGTTTTCTGTATGAACTATGTAGGGCTCCGCTCCGACGAATTCGGGCTGCGTTACCTGAGCCGCAAGATGAAGCGCCACAACCTGATCCATGTATATACCAACATCGTCTTTTCGTGGGACGATTTCGGCGCCCGGTTCGGCGAGCTGTTCCGTCCCGCACCCGAGCTGGCCCGCCTGATTGCCGAAAACAAGGAACGGATAGGGGGCGAATACATCGCGGCCGTGTTCCGTTTCCAGCAACTTTTGGGCGATTTTTACGAAGGCGGCCCGACGCGGTACCCCACGCTTGCACCGCAGGAGCAGGAGCGCCTGATCGCCGAGTGCCTGTCGCAGTTGGCTGCCGTGAAGGCCGACCATCCCGGCGTGGAGCGCGTGCTGGTCACCTCCGATTCGGTGACTTTCCTGGAGCGCGCCGCCGCGGCGTTCGACTGGGTGCGCACGATCCCCGGTGTCCCGGTGCATCTCGACTACACGGCGGGACGCGACACGCCGACCTACATGAAGTCTTTCGTCGATTTCTACATGCTCGGCGGGTCGTTGGGCGTGACGCTCATCGTGGGCGGCGGAATGCACCGCAGCGGATTCCCCCACGCCGCCGCCCTGCTGGGCGGAGTGAAATACGATACCAGGGAATTTTAGGGGCGCGGACTCTGGCAAAAACAACAATGATTTGTTTGTTGAAATGCCCGGGGATACGGATTTTTTTATACCTTGCAACAGTAACATTAATCCAATGGTGTTAACTGCCTAACAGCGACGATCATGAAAAAAATCTTGTTATCCGCCCTTGTCGTAATCTTGGGATGCGCGGCATGTCTGGCTGTCGGTCAAGGAATTACGATAGCGGGTCAGGTGACCGATCCCGACGGCAAGCCAATAGAGAAGGTTTCAGTAAATGTAAAGGGCGAAGTGTACGGAACGGCGACCGATCTTGTCGGACGTTACTCGTTCATGACTTCTCCCGAAACCAAAATCCTGGTTTTTTCCGCCGAAGGTTATTTAACTAAAGAGGAGGTTATCGGGGGCCGTTCCGAGATCAATGTGCAACTCGAACGCGATCCTGATGCGGTTACCCGGCCACCGAAAACAGAAAAAAAAGATAAGAAAGACAAAAAGGGTAAGAAGCGAAAGTCAAGCTAACCTCGCCGGTGGATTTCAACTAATTAATTTAACCCCCAAATCCTTAATGTATGAGAAATTTATTGACTTTATTAATTGCGCTATTTATGAGTAATTGGGCTGTTAACACGTATGCGCAAGCGCCGCATACCGTAGGAGGACAAGTGACGGATAAACAAACAGAAGAGCCACTGGTTGGTGTTTCGGTGGTATTAAAAGGCACATATTATGGCACGCACACCGGCATCGGAGGTTTTTATTCTCTCCAAATATCATCTGCGGATGCGAACAATGGCACACTGGTATTTTCTTACGTTGGCTATAAAACGCAAGAAGTAAAAATTAATGGCAGAATCTACATCGACGTGGAGATGGAGCTAGAGGTAGGTGATGACATAATGCCGGCAGCATGGATGTATCCGCTACTTCCGGAATTTCAACCATCCGGAATGTAGGGGATAAACGGATAATACGATGAAGAAACGTGCCGCCACACTGCTGTTGCTTCTTTTGTCCCTCACCGGCGAGGTACTTTTCGGACAGGAGAAGGCAGGTAAGGGTGCTCTTCGGGGGAGTGTGTTTGTCCAGACTGCGATGGCTGAACCGATATCCTCCGATGGTGCGGTTGCCATGCTCCTTACCCGGCGCGATACCTTTTACACGGTGGTGTTGGACGGCACGTTTCTTTTCGACAGTATTCCGTTAGGGCCTGCCAGACTCAGGCTTTCGCATGTTTCGCTCGAGATGATACCTGAGGAAGGTATTGAAATCCAGATCAAACCACGTACTGCAGCCACGGTACGCATGACCGAAAAGAGCATTGATATCAGGGAGGTTACCGTAAACGGAGAGATCCCCATGATCACCCTGGAAGGCGATACCCTGAAGTTCAACGCGGCAGCAGTGAAACTCCTCGAAGGTGATGTGGCGATGGAGATTCTGAGCCAAATGCCCGGGGTGGAGATCAGCGACGCAGGTATAAAAGTGCTGGGGCAGGATGTGAAGCGCACCTATGTCAACAATCGCATGATCTTCGGATCAAACACAATGACAGCCCTTTCGTACATACCTGCCGGAGAGGTGGTTTCGATAAATACCTACGAAGAGTATGCGAACAAAGATTCTCTTGCGGGACGATCGGACGATGAGAAGGTGCGCGTACTGGATATCAGGACGAAGAATCCGATGATTACAGCCATGACGGGCCACGCTTTGGCAAGCTATGGCCACGACCTCAAACAAGGGCGCAAGCGCTGGGGTGCAGGGGTCACGTCTAATTTCTTTTCAGAGCCGCTGTTGCTTTCGGCCAACATTTTTGCCAATAACACCGGCCGTCAATCGAACCGCATGTCCGAGATAGCTTCGATCTACGTTCCGCCCGCGGCTTACACCGAGCAGACCTATGCCGATGTCGGCATCCAGAAATTATGGGGCGATATGTTTCAGGACAATGTGTTCCTGGTGGCCGCTTACACTTTTGACCGTCGTGATACGCAAAGCGAGAGAGTCGAGCAGGACTTCTATTTGCCGTCATCCGACTACACCCGCAGAGAGTCTGCCGATACGGTGTCCGGCGATAATCTTGCGCGGTCCCACAGAGCGAGACTGAATTTTTCCGCCGATAAAAAAACTTTGGGCCGCGTCAGGTTCAACAATACTTTCGTCCGGACCGACTATTCCGGTAATAGCTATCGCGGTACATCAAACCTGCTGGACGATGCAAAAACTTTCGGCATGTCGCGAAGCGGCATGAACCAGGATGGATACGACCTGAACAGCAACCTGCTTCTCGGGACTTCATCACGTAAGAAGATAAGCGTAAGCGTTGAGCTCGGCTACAATCGCAACGACAATGACGGGCGGGGATTCCGCATCGATTCCCTCACGTCCACCGGTCTTCGGAGTATCGTCGAAAGCGGCCCGATAGGTGTTACGAACAAGGTGACGGCAGATGCTGCTTTGAGTGTCGGCAAGATACGGTTTTTCTATGGTTTTGAGCGCAATAACAGGTATAGCCGTCGTTATGCGACCGACATCGCAAATCCTGACGGCCCGCAAACCGACAGCGTCAACACTTACGACTATACTCAAAATTATAGTAAACACACGACGGGAGTGTTGATGAATTACAAACTGGCTGAAAATACCAACTTGTATTTCCGGCCCAAATTCGAGACATGGAAACAGAGCCGTGAAGAGCGTTTTCCGCATGCTCAGGACGATGCGAATGCTCAAAGAGCCCTGCTGCCGTATCTTCAATTCGTAACCCGGATCAATGCTTTGGGGCATTTGTCGTTCGAATACAACACCTTTACCATCCTCCCGTCAACGGAACAGTATCGCAACCGCCTGAATGACAGTAATCCATATCGCCTGATCGCCGGCAACCCAAATCTGAAACAAAGCTACGTGCACGACCTGAAACTGGACTACCGTTGGATAAGCCTGCGCAATGTTTCGGTTTCCGTCTCTGTAAACGGGACTTTCACCCGTAACGCGATAGCCGATAAAACCACTTTCTTCACCCGGCGTACGGAACTTCCCCAATGGAATGCGGTAGCCGAAGCACAGAGCACGTTGACCGAATTTGCAAACCTTGACGGAAGCACCGTAACGTCGGCTTCAATTCATTACGCCTGCCAGCCGCGGGCTATAAAAAGTCGCCTGGGCATGACCCTGAAGTTTGATTACAAGGATATTCCGTCCGACATCGGAGAGGCGTTGAATCGCAATCGTTATTATGCGCCGATGTTGTTTTTGTCGTTAAACAGCAACTTTTCGCGGATGTTTCGATTGGGTGTCAGCGGCAGCGGATCTTATATTTTCTCGGAAAATACCGCCGGGCAGGATAATAAGGCCGTGCGGACGAACGCAGCAGTTAAAGTCGACTGGAATCTCCTCAAGCGGATGTTTATCAGTAGCTCGTACGCAATGACGGCCTACAACAGCCTGGACGGAGGCTTTGCCAATACATCCACGCACATGCTGAACGCGGTAGCCGGATGCCGGTTTGCCAAGGGCAATGTCGAGGTGAGTTTAGCGGCCTATAACATATTGGACCGCAATAATACTTTATCCATCTCGATGGTTGATAATTATATCCGCAACGTACGACGCGAATCCTTTGGCCGCTATTTTACGATCAATATCGGATGCAGGCTTTTTAAATCGGCAACAGGACCGGCGCAGCCAAAAGGCATAAGGCTGGAGGATGGAAGCATGCGGCAATAGCTAATTGCAGCGGGACCGGGACTTGAATCCGGGATCAAAGGGCGCACGTTATTTGCGATCGAAATAGAGGCGTGTTTCGCTGCGGGTCACTTTGCTCAGCACCACCAGCGCGACCACATTGGGCAGGACCATAAGCGCATTGGCCATATCGGAAAAATTCCACACGTTCTGCAACGTCGTGGTCGCCCCCACGTAGACCAGCGCCACCCATACCACCCGGTAGGGTATGATGCCGCGTCCGGGAAAGAGGTATTCGATGCAGCGCTCCCCGTAGTACGACCACCCCAGCATGGTCGAGAAGGAGAAGAACACCAGGCTGATCACCAGGAACGTCTCCCCGAAGGGGAGCACCGAGAAAGTCTTGTAGGTAATCGCCACCCCTTGCAGCGACTCGATCGAGGCGGGGTCGCGGATGAGTGCGGTGGTAACGGCGATGCCGGTCAGCGCACACACCACCACCGTGTCCCAGAATGTTCCGGTCATCGAGATCAGGCCCTGCTCGGCGGGGTATTTCGTCTTTGCGGCTGCTGCTGCGATGGGCGCGGAACCCATCCCCGATTCGTTGGAAAAGAGCCCGCGGGCGATGCCGAACCGGGCAGCCAGCATGATCCCCGCCCCGGCCAGCCCGCCCATCGCCGCCTCGGGCGCGAACGCGCTGCGCAGGATCAACTTTAGCGCCGGAAGCACGTATTCGGAATTGATCCCCAGCACGGCGACGCATCCCAGGGCATAGAACAGCGCCATAAAGGGGACGACCTTGTTGCATACCGCCGCGATCGAACGGATGCCGCCCAGGATGACCGCCGCGACGACCAGGGCGGCGACCGCGCCGGTAACCCACACCGGGATGCCCATTTTCAGGCTCAAAGCGTCGGAAAAAGTATTGGACTGGACCATGTTGCCGATGCCGAACGAAGCGAGCACGGTGAAGATACAGAACAGCACGGCGAGGAATTTCGACCCCACACCTCGCTCCAGGGCCATCATCGGACCGCCGAGGATACTCCCTTTGGCTGTCGTGCGCCGGTAGCGCAGGGCGAGCACCGCCTCGCTGTATTTGGTGGCGATCCCGAATACCCCCGTGATCCAGCACCAGAACACCGCGCCCGGTCCCCCGAGGCTGATAGCGGTAGCCACCCCGACGATATTGCCCACCCCGATGGTTGCGGCCAGGGCCAGCATCAGCGAGCTGAAATGGGACACGTCCCCGGGGTTGGAGTCGTCGTGGCGGCGGAACGAGAGCCGGATACCGTGCCCGATATAGCGCTGGATAAAGCCCGTGCGAACGGTGCAGAAGAGGTGGGTGCACAACAGCACCACGATCATAAACCATCCCCAGAGGAATGCGTTGGCGCTGTCGAGCGCACGTACCAGAAAATCGGCCATAAAAAATATCGTTTGCCGTAAAAGTAGCAAAAAAACAAAAAGAGTTGCGAAAACTTCGCAACTCTTTTTGTAGCGGGACCGAGACTTGAACTCGGGACCTCATGATTATGAATCATGCGCTCTAACCAGCTGAGCTATCCCGCCATTGGCTTTTTGTGGAAAAAAGCGTGACAAAAGTACGACTTTTTTCGTTACTGCCAAAAATTTCTGCTCTTTGCGGCGAAAAAACTGCGCTGGCGACCCGCAAACACCCTATTTATTCTTCAGCAGGTCGCGGATTTCGGTAAGCAGCTCCTGGTCTTTGGTGGGCGGTGCGGGTGCGGCGGCTTCGGCGCTCTTGGTCTGGAGCCTGCCCATCAGGCGGATCAGGGCGAAGATCGCCAAGGCGATGATCACGAAGTCGATGATCGTCTGAATGAAAGTCCCGTAGTTGATCTTCACGGCCGGCGTGGTTTCGGTGGCGGCCTTGATCGTGACGGCCAGGTCCGAGAAGTCGGCGCCGCTGAGCAGCACTCCGATCGGAGGCATGACCACATCGGCGACCAGCGAGCTGACGATCTTGCCGAACGCCGCCCCGATAATGATACCCACGGCCATGTCGATGACGTTGCCGCGCATGGCGAATTTTTTGAAATCGGAAAGGAAACTCATGTTTTTCTTTTTTTAATAAGTTCTTACGTATCTTTGTGCCCTGAAATGAAAATCATACAACAGGATAAAAACTTCCAGGGCCACCTGGCGCTCTTTGCGACCAACATTATCTTTGGTCTCAACACCCCGATAACCAAAACATTGCTCGGCCCCGAAGCCCTGACGCCCTTTGCGCTGATGTTCTTGCGCCTGGTGAGCGTGACGGTGCTGCTGTGGAGCGTTTCGCTTTTTGTCCGCCGCGAGCGGGTGCCGGCGCGCGACCTGGCGATGCTGTTCTTCGCCTCGATCTTCGGCCTGCAGCTCAACCAGGTGTCGTTCTTCGTGGGGCTGTCGCTCACCTCGCCCGTCGACGCATCGATCGTGACAACTACCGTGCCTATGATCACCATGTTGCTGGCGGCGTTGTTCCTGCGCGAACCCATCACCTTCAAGAAGGTCGCCGGGGTGTTGATCGGGGCCGCGGGCGCCCTGTGGCTGGTTCTTGCCAACGGACACGGCGGTGATTCGGGCTCGTCCATGAAGGGCATCCTGTTCTGCCTGCTGAGTTCCGCCTCGTTTGCGGTCTACCTCACGCTGTTCAAACCCGTGATCCGGCGCTACAGTCCCGTGACGCTGATGAAGTGGATGTTCCTGTTCGCTTCGCTGTGCAGCGGGCCGTTGTGCTGGCCCGATGTGCGTGCCACGGATTTCGCCGCCTTCCCCTGGGATGTTTACGCGCGGATAGGCTACGTGGTGATCCTGGCCACACTGGTGACCTACCTGCTCATCCCGTACGGCCAGCAACGGTTACGCCCCACGGTGGTCAGCATGTACAACTACCTGCAACCGCTGGTCACCTCGCTCGTGGCCGTCGCTTTCGGGATGGGGACGCTGGGATGGAACAAACTGGCCGCCGCGCTGCTGATCTTCGCGGGGGTCTATGTGGTGACGATCAGTAAGTCGCGCGAGCAACTGGAGAGCGAGCGCGCCGATTCGCAGGAAACGGCTTAAATCTCTTTGAACATCTCCTTGCCTTCCTGGCAGATGGGGCACACCCAATCTTCGGGGAGGTCTTCGAACGAGGTTCCGGGCTCGATGCCGTTGTCGGGATCGCCTGCTGCGGGGTCGTAGACGTAGCCGCAGATTTCGCATTTGTACTTTTTCATAAT
>JAVBRR010000127.1:0-7019 GCA_031547705.1 Rikenellaceae bacterium
CAGCCTGTGGTGCACGAACGAAAAAACGGCCATGGAAGCCGCCCTGGGGGTTTCCTACGTGGGACGCAGGGCGCTGGTGTGTATGAAGCACGTGGGACTGAACGTCGCCGCGGACGCCTTTGTGAACAGCGCGATGACCGGGGTGAACGGCGGCGTGGTGGTCGTGGTGGCCGACGATCCCTCGATGCACTCGTCGCAAAACGAGCAGGATTCGCGTTTCTACGGCAAATTCGCCCTGGTACCGGTGCTCGAACCCTCGTCGCAACAGGAAGCCTACGACATGACCGCCTACGGGTTCGAACTCTCGGAACGCGTGGGATTGCCCGTCGTGATGCGCGTCACCACACGGATGGCCCACTCGCGGGCGGTCGTGGAGGTCTCGGATGCCGCCGCAGCGCAGGCCCCGCTCCATTTTCCGGCCAACCCCGCCGACTGGGTGCTGCTGCCCGTGAACGCCCGCAGGCGTTACGGCGTGCTACTCTCCCAGCAGGAGACACTGGCGAGTGAGGCCGCCGGATCGAAATTCAACGCATACCGCCCCGGCACGAACCCCAAACTGGGCGTCGTGGCGTGCGGAATAGGATACAACTACCTGATGGAAAACCTACCGGCCGGCGAGGACGTGGCGGTGCTCAAGGTGTCGCAGTACCCCCTGCCGGTGGACGCGGTGCGCGACATGGCGTCGCGGTGCGAGACGATCCTGGTGCTCGAAGACGGGCAGCCGGTGGTCGAGGAACAGCTCCGCGGCGTGTTCGGCGCCCCCTGCCGGATCGCGGGACGCCTGAGCGGCGAAGTGCCCCGCGCGGGCGAACTCACGCCCGACAACGTGCGCGCGGCCCTCGGACTGGAAAGCGCGGCGGGACAGGCGGCGAGCGCCAACGTGGTGGCCCGGCCGCCGGCGCTGTGTGCCGGATGCGGCCACAGGGACGTGTACGAAGCGCTGAACCGCGTAGCCGCCGAATTCGAAGACTGCAAGATATTCAGCGACATAGGATGTTATACCCTGGGTGCGCTGCCCCCTTTCCGGGCGATCGACTCGTGCGTCGACATGGGCGCCTCGATCACCATGGCCAAGGGTGCGGCCGACGCGGGGCTGGCATATTCGGTGGCCGTGATCGGCGACTCGACCTTCACGCACTCGGGGATCACGGGGCTGCTGGACGCCGTCAATTCGCGCGCGGCGATCACCGTGATCATCTCCGACAACCTCACCACGGCCATGACCGGCGGGCAGGACTCGGCCGGCACCGACCGCATCGAGGCCATCTGCGCAGCCGTGGGCGTCGAGCCCGGGCACATCCGCACCGTTGTGCCGATCGCCAAGAACATGGACGAGATCACCGCGATCCTGCGCGAGGAGATTACCTACCGCGGAGTTTCGGTCGTCGTCCCGCGCAGGGAGTGCATACAAACCCTCAAACGAAGCCTGAAAAATCCGAGTTCGGGATAAGCGAAGCGCGATGCAGCCTTCAGGCTGCGAAAAAGCCCTCCCCTACGGTTAGGGGAGGGTTGGGGAGGGGTGATCGAACACTTAGGCGGCTTTGTAAAAGTCGCTAACGCGCGTCCGGGATAAGGACGAGCGCGACAACATAAGGAATCTAATAACTCAAAACGAGTTCTTATCCCGGACTCGCGTTAAGAAATGAAAACCGATATAATACTTTCGGGCGTGGGCGGCCAGGGGATCCTGACGATCGCCACGGTGATCGGCCAGGCGGCCTTGGATAGCGGCCTTGCGATCAAACAGGCCGAAGTCCACGGCATGAGCCAGCGCGGCGGCGACGTACAGTCGCACCTGCGCATCTCGTCGGGGCCCATCTTCTCGGACCTGATCCCGCGCGGCGGGGCCGATGCGATCCTCTCGCTCGAACCGATGGAGGCGTTGCGCTACCTCCCCTACCTCGCGCACGGAGGGTGGATCGTCACCTCGTCGGCGCCCTTTGTCAACATCCCCAACTACCCCGACGCCGGGGCCATCCACGCCGAGTTGCTCGCGCAGCCCCGGCTGGTGATGCTCGACGTAGATGCTATCGCCCGCGAGGCCGGGTCGGTGCGGGCGGCGAACATCGTGCTGCTGGGTGCCGCGTCGGTGGCGCTGGAGATCGGCTACGGGAAACTGGAAGGGGCACTGCGGAAGGTTTTCGCCCCGAAAGGCGAAGCGGTCGTCGAGGCCAACGTCCGGGCGCTCGAAGCGGGACGCAAGGCGGCCATGGAGATGATTAAAACGAAGAACCAATGAGCAACGATCTATTCACCCGGGAGCAGGTAGACCGGGCCATGGCGGCGGCCAACATCGCCAGCCTCGAAAACGCCACCATCGGCGAAGTGGTGCTGCTGGCGCAGGAGCTGGAGCGCACGACCGGTATTCCGTTTATCCGCATGGACCAGGGCGTCCCGGGCCTGCAACCCCCGCAGATCGGCCTCGAAGCCGAAAAAGCGGCCCTGGACGCAGGCGTGGCGCCCATCTACCCCGCCGCCGAGGGAGTCCCGGCACTGAAAACCGAGGCTTCGCGCTTTGTGAAGGCGTTCCTCGACATCGACGTCGCGGCGGCAAGTTGCGTTCCCGTGACGGGGTCGGTGTGCGGATCGTTCGGGTCGTTCGCGATCTGCAACCAGCTGGACCCGCGGCGCGACACGGTACTCTTCATCGACCCGGGGTTCCCGATCCAGAAGTCGCAACTGCGGCTGCTGGGCGGCAAATGGGAATCGTTCGATATCTACCATTTCCGGGGCGAGGCCCTGCGCGCCAAACTCGAGAGCTACCTCGCGAGTGGCAACATCAGTGCGATCATCTATTCCAACCCCAACAACCCCGCCTGGATATGCCTGACCGAGAGCGAATTGCAAATTATCGGCGAGCTGGCGACAAAATACGACACCGTGATCCTCGAAGACCTGGCCTATTTCGGCATGGACTTCCGCGGCGAGGCCCTGCGTCCTTTCCGGGCGCCCTACCAGGCCACCGTGGCGCGCTACACGGACAACTACATCCTGATGATCTCGGGTTCGAAGATCTTCAGCTACGCCGGGCAGCGGGTGGCCTTCGTCGCGGTGTCGGACGCGCTCTTCGCGCGGCGGTTCCCGGCCCTGGCCGGACGTTACGGCGGCACGGGGCACTTCGGCAGCACGCTCATCGGATCGGTGCTCTACATGATTACCTCGGGGGTGACCCACTCGACGCAGTACGCTTTCGCGGCGATGCTGCGGGCGGCCACGGACGGCGGGTTGGACTTTGTGGAAACCACCCGCGAATACGCCCGCCGGGCCGAAAAAATGAAGGCGATCTTCGAGCGGCACGGCTTCCACGTCGTGTACGACAACGACCTCGACCGCCCCATAAGCGACGGGTTCTTCTTCACGATAGGTTACAAAGACATGGACGGCAGCAAGTTGATGCGCGAACTGGTATTCAACGGAGTCAGCTCCATCAACCTCGCAACGACCGGAAGCCTGCAGAACGGTATCCGCGCCTGCGTGTCGCGGATGGGCGACGAGGCGTTGTTCGCTCTGCTGGACGAAAGGCTCGAAGCGTTCGACAAAAAACACAAACAGAAAGAATAAATCGTCAAACCGTAAATCATAATGTCCCACATCTGGAACGAAACGATGGAGTGCCGCACCCGCGAGCGGATGCGTAAATTGCAGGGCGAACGCCTGCACGAAACCGTGGAGCGGGTCTACCACAACACGCCCTTCTACCGCCGCAAAATGCAGGAGGCGGGCATCACCCCCGACGATATCCGCACGGCGGACGACATCGTCAAACTGCCCTTCACCACCAAGCAGGACCTGCGCGACAACTACCCCTACGGCCTGTTCGCCACGCCCATGTCCGAGATCATACGCCTCCACGCCTCGTCGGGAACGACGGGCCTGCCGACCGTGGTGGGCTACACGCGCAAGGACCTCAACACGTGGTCCGAGATGATCGCGCGCTGCCTGACCGCCTACGGCGCCACGCGGCACGACATCTTCCAGGTGGCCTACGGCTACGGCCTGTTCACCGGGGGCCTCGGGCTGCACTACGGGGTCGAAACCCTCGGCGGGACGGTGATCCCCGTGTCGAGCGGCAACACCGCCAAGCAGATCCACCTGATGCACGACTTCGGCACCTCGGTGCTCGCTTCGACGCCCTCCTACGCCCTCTACATCGCCGAAGCGATGGCCGCGGCAGGCATTCCGCGCGAGGAGATGAAGCTGCGCATCGGGGTCTTCGGCGCCGAGCCCTGGACCGAGAACATGCGCCGCGAGATCGAGGACAAACTCGGCATCAAAGCCTACAACATCTACGGACTGAGCGAGATCACGGGCCCCGGCGTGTCGCACGAGTGCGAGTGCCAGTGCGGGTCGCACATCATCGAGGACCACTTCCTGCCCGAGATCATCGACCCCGACACGACCGACCCGCTCGGCTACGGACAGACCGGCGAGCTGGTCTTCACCACCATCACCAAAGAAGGCCTGCCCCTGCTGCGCTACCGCACCAAGGACCTCTGCTCGCTCACGGACGAAAAGTGCGACTGCGGACGCACCAACGTGCGCATGTCGCGCATCGTGGGACGCAGCGACGACATGCTCATCATCCGCGGGGTGAACATCTTCCCCTCGCAGGTCGAGAGCGTGATCCTCGAAATGGAGGAGTTCGAGCCCCACTACATGTTGGTCGTCGACCGCGCAAACAACCTCGACACGCTCGAAGTGCAGATCGAAGTGCGCGAACAATTCTACTCCGACGAAATTCCCGCCATGCTCGCCCTGCGCAAAAAGATCGCCCACCGCCTGCAAGGGGTGCTGGGCGTCGTGGCCGATGTGCGCCTGGTCGAACCCCAAACCATTCCCCGAAGCGAGGGAAAAGCCAAACGCGTGATCGATAACCGAAAAATAGAGTAAACGTATGAAACAACTATCTGTATTTTTGGAAAACAAGGCGGGGCGCATCAACGAGGTTGTGCGCATCCTGGCTGCGGCGGGGATCAACATGACGGCTTTCAGCATTGCCGAGACGGCCGAATTCGGGATCATGCGCCTGATCGTTTCGGACGTGGAGCTGGCAAGCAAGGTGCTGAAGGAGCATCACTTTGCGGTGAGCGTGACCGATGTGGTGTGCCTGGAATGCCCCAACGTGGCGGGCGGGTTGTCGCCCGTGCTCGAGTTGCTGGCGCGCGAAAACGTGTTCATCGACTACATGTACGCCTTTGCGCAGGGCGAGTCGGCCAACGTGGTGATCCGCCCGACGGATATCGCCAAGTGCCTCGAGATCTTCGAGCGCAACAAACTGCGCATCATACAATAGCCTACCGCCATGAGAGGGATCTTCGTGTTGGCGGCGTTGCTGCTCCTTTCCTTTTCGGGGCGGGCGCAGGACGAGCGTTTCGGGGTCGACAAATCGGGGAAAAAACCCGTCTATCAATTCCCGGTCGAAGTCGGCGTACGCCACCTGGAAGCCCTCAAGGCCTCCTACCCCACCCTCGGATTATGGGAAGCCCGGCGCGCGATGCTACGCGCCAACATCCTGCGGCGCACGGGGCTCGATCCGATGCCGCGCAAGACCGATCTGACGCCCATTTACGGCCCCACGCGAAAATACAAGGACTACACCGTCACCAACATAGCGCTCCAGACCGTGCCGGGTTACTGGCTCTGCGGAGCCATCTACCGCCCAACCAATGCCAAGGGCAAAACCCCGGTCGTGCTCACCCCCGACGGCCACTTCCGCACCAAACGGGATGTGCTCGACCTCACGGACCGCGGCCACTACCGCCCCGACCAGCAGGTGCGTTGCGCGATGCTGGCCTCGATGGGGGTGACGGTATTCAGCTACGACCTGTTCGCCTACAACGCCGAATCGCCCCTGCAGGGCATGCCGATCGAGGATCACCAAAACCCCATGGCCATCACGATGCAGATATGGAATTCGATCCGCGCGCTCGACTACCTTTGCTCGCTCGACTACGTGGACGCCTCGAAGATCGGCATCACCGGCGCCTCGGGCGGGTCGATCCTCTCCTCGTTCGTGGGCGCGGTCGACGACCGGGTGGCTTTCGTCGTTCCCGTGGCGCTGACCTCGGCCTGCACCTACGGGTCGTGCCCCTGCCAGAGCGGACGCGACGTCCACGAAACCCCTGCGGGACTCAACACCAACAACGCCGAAATCGTCGCGATCTCCGCACCGCGACCCCAACTGCTGATCTCCGACGGAGCCGACAACTCGGCCCACAACCCCGAGATAGAATACCCCTACCTGCAATACATCTACCGGCTTTACGGCAAAGAGGAAAACGTGGGCAACGTCCACATTCCGAACGACAAACACGACTACGGTCCCAACAAGCGCCAGGCGCTCTACGACTTCGTTACGCGCATTTGCGGGCTGGACGCCGGCAGGTTCCGATCGCCCGACGGCCGCTACGACGAGAGTGGGGTCACCATCGAAAATCCCTCGCAACTGGTGCTCTTCGATACGGCCGAAAAACTGCCCGCAGGCGCCGTGAAAAGCCTCGGCGAATTGAAGGCATCCTGGGAAAAGATGACGGCGGGACGGGCGCAGGACGGGCGCTTCGGGCCGGACAAGAGCAGCGAGCAGCCCCACAAGGTGCTCCCCGAGGTGGGTGCGCGCCACCTGGAAGCCCTCCGGGCCTCCTACCCCACCCCCGAATTATGGGAAGCCCGGCGCGCGATGCTGCGCGCCAACATCCTGCGGCGCGTGGGGCTCGATCCGATGCCGCGCAAGACCAATCTGACGCCCATTTACGGCCCCACGCGAAAATACAAGGACTACACCGTCACAAACGTCGCGCTCCAGACCGTGCCGGGCTACTGGCTCTGCGGAGCCATCTACCGCCCAACCAAGGCCAGGGGCAAAACCCCCGCCGTGCTCACCCCCGACGGCCACTGCAGCGACAAAGCCAATCCCCTGGACCTCTCGAAACTGGGCCATTACCGCGACGAGCAACAGGTGCGTTGCGCGATGCTGGCCTCGATGGGGGTGACGGTATTCAGTTACGACCTGTTCGCCTACA
>JAVBRR010000082.1:0-3857 GCA_031547705.1 Rikenellaceae bacterium
GAGCGGCGTCGCCCCCGACGCGCAGGCCGAATTCACCTACGACCAGATCGTGGGGGATGCCGAAAAGCTCCCTGTCGTCACAACGCCCAACAACCCCATCCGGCTGGTAGTGAGCCGTTCGCACAACACGCCCGAAACCTACGAGCACATCCGCCGCCTGATGGACGACCATCCCCGCGCCGAGGTGGTCGCCCAGGGCAGTTCGTTCAAGTTCTGCATGCTGGCCGACGGGATCGTGGACTACTACGTCCGCACGAGCGACACCTACGAGTGGGATACCGCCTCGGGCGAGCTGATCCTCGAACTGGCCGGAGGCGCCACCCATTCGCTCGACGGCGAAAAACTGAAATACAACAAGGAAGAGCTGCGCAACCCCCACTTCGAGTGCCGCAGCGTACATTTCAAGCGGGATTGAATATTTCGCCACCTACTAACCTACTTAATATAAGACCTATGAAACACCTGTCCACTGTCCGGGGAGTTCTTTTGTTTGTGATGATCGCGTGGATGCTTCCAGCCGCGGCCCAGCAGCAGGGATCGCTGTTCCACCTCTCGGGAAGCAAGGGCCTGCAGGCCGATTACGCCGCAGGCGACCCGGTCCCGAACTATGCCAACAATGTTACGATCGTCCCCGACGGGGCGCACGGCGAGGGGATCCGTTGCGGATACCTCCAGCTATTGAGTTACCTGGCGCCCAAGAATATCTACGCCCAGCGGGGAACGGTATCGTTTTACTGGCGGGCCGTAACGCCCCTCGACGAAACGGAATTTCCGATTTTCCGTGTGAGCTACGCCGACCACTCGAGCTGGGACATGCTCTTCATGCGCATCGACTGGAACGGGCACGGCTTCGACGGCTTCGTGACCGACGTCAACCTGGCGCGGGTGCGCACGTCGTTCAAAATGGACAAACTCCCCGCTCCCGACCGCTGGATCCACCTGGCCATGTCGTGGGACGAGAACACCGGGGTGCGCCTCTACGTCGACGGACAAAAGGTGGCGCAGCAGGATTCGACCGTGGTGCTCGACGCGGCCCTCGACCAGTTCGGGTTCCATTCGCGCATCATCAGCCCCTACCAGGTGCAGAGCCGCTACAACTTCATCCGCAGCGGCGACGTCGACGAACTGCGCATCTACGACCACGCCCTGACCGACGCCCAGGTGCGTACATTGTCCCAGGGCCAGGGTGTCGACGCTCCCGCCCCGGCACGCAACCTGGCCGACAAGGCGTGGCAGCAGGAGTGGCAGCTGCGTTACGGCTGGAACCGCCCCGGCGACCTGCCCCCTTACCTCGACGCCCCGGCCACCAGCGTGCGTAAGGTGCAGATACTCGAAGCCTACGATCTGAAACGCTGGTACTGGAAGGCCAACGACGGCATCCGCGAAACCACCTGGCCCGGCGTGTACTACCACTCGAAACTGCCCGGTCGCGAGGATTACTTCATCCTGCCCGACTGGGATTGTTACTCCACCTCGGGCAAGCAGGTGCGCTTCAACATGCCCGACGAGCGTTGGAACTACATCGAAATCTCGAGCGGCGCCGACGGCCGCATCTCGCTGACCCCCAATAACGACGGTACGGACGGGAAGGATATTTTCACGCGCCCCAAGGGCACCGAACGCACATTCCACAAACTTGGAAATCCCGTGCAGGGCCAGACCGTGGTTTTCACCAACAACTTCCAGGAAAACCCGATCGGGAAGTTCGACGCCTTCTATGTACAACCGGGCGACGCCCCGAAAGGCAAGGCCCGCCTGAGCTACATCCTCTCCGGACAGGGCAATACCAGGGACCGTACCCTGGCCGATATCCAGGACTACATCCACGGGCGTTACCCGGCCGACGAGGTGTCGATCCTGGTCGCCCAGCCCGGCCGCAGCGCGGCAGCCCCGGCGAAGGGAGCTGCCGGGGCGGTGAACGGGAAGCTGCCCCTGGTCCACGTACTGATCCCGGCCGACTACCGGAGCGGGATGGTGGGCAATGCGCTCGAAAAGGGCGTGCGCGGCGGCAACTACACCTGGAACAACATCGACGCGGGGCTGGACGGCATCCGCATCACCTTGCCCGCCCTGGACGTACAGCCGGTGTCCGACGGCCTTTTCCCGATGAACGTCCGGGTGAAAGACCCGATCTGGCCGTTGCGCGACATGATCGATTTCTCGTTCTCGGTCAAGCCGGGCGAGGAGCGTGTGCTGTGGCTCGACCTGCGCGACCGCATCCTGCCCAACGGCAAGCCGCTCTACCTGACCTTCGCCGGTGCCGGTTTCTCGCCCGGGCAGCTGAACGGCGCCCGCATCGACCTGGTCTTCAAGGAGCGCGCCGAAGCGGCCAAGGAACACGTCGTCGACCGTTTCACCCAGGTGAGGGACAACTACGCGATGATCATCGAAGAGCGCCCCAACGACCGCCGCCTGCGCAAATACGTCCAGTTCGAAACCGATATGACCGACCTGTTCGCTGTGGCCCCCGACCACAAGGAGGGCCGCACTTACTGGTACGACTATAACACCGAGCAGCCCCGCCCGGCGGTGGACCCCATCGCCCCGGCCCCGGCAGGTGTGCCGCAGTGGGCTTACCTGCAACTGGAATACCTCAAGGAATTCCACCGCTACATCGAGTGGCAGATCGACAACCGCCAGATCGAGGACGGCGAATTCGGCGGCGGCCTCTCGGACGACAGCGACTTCACCCACCAACTCCCCGCCCTGGCCCTGATGGGCGTGATCCCCGACAAGATCGACAACTCGCTCAGCCGCGAGATGGAGGCCATCTACCGCCTGGGGATGATCAAAAACGGCGTGTCGGCCATCCAGACCGACGGGCTGCACTCCTACGAGGAGGGCATCAACGTGGTAGGCCAGGTCAACCTCATGCGTGCTGGCGATCCCAAGGAGGCCGAGCGCCTGATGGAGTGCACCTACGCCATGCTCCACTACCTGACGGGGGTCAACTCCGCAGGCCACACCCACATGAAGTCGGAATATTTCGGGGCCGACCGGATGGCGAAAGGCATCTGGGGCTTCCAGACCTCCTATTTCGGCGAGCACATGACCTCCCCGATCCAGATGGCCGAATTCTACGGCAACGCCGCCGCGCGCAAGCTGGTGATCGACATGTGCGACGGTTTGCTGGCGCACGCCAAGGTGGGTAAAGACGGCAAAATATCCATCTCGTCCGAGATCCGCTTCGAAGACGACACGGTGTGGACCCCGGGGGCGGGTGCCACGGGCAGCTGGATGCCGACCTTCTGGGCGGCGTGGAAGCTGACCGGCAACCCCAAATACCTCAAGCCGCTCACCGACCAGGGCGAAGGCATCCTGCGCAACATCACCTCCGACATGCTCTCCCAGGCCGACCTGCGCGGCACGTTCGGAAAGAGCATCCTGGCGCAGACCTCGCGCGGGGGCGGATCGGACTTCCAGCGCCACATCGCCTGGCAGATGACCGGCGACAAGAAATACCTGGAAACCTACTATGCCGACCTGATCACCGGCATCCGGGTGGACGACTACATGAACACCCACGGGATGCTCTGGATCGACCGCCTCTCTTTCCCCATCCAGCAAATCCAGCGCTCGCGCCTGGGCGGCATCGGTTCCTCCCGCCACATGATCTATCCGGGCAACACGGTGAGCTGGCGCTTCGACGACGACTTCGAAACGGCCGAAAAGGTGGCCATCCTGCTGCCTTACGCCACCCCGCGCGGGTTCGAGGTCGAATTCTTCAACACGGCCGACCGCGAGGTTAAGGCCTACATGACCGGCAGCGACGTGCTGGGCGGGGAATGGCAACTCTCCGACGGTGACGACACCAACGGTGACGGACGCCTGGACAAGGTGTCCGGGAGCCGGAAAGT
>JAVBRR010000109.1:0-30619 GCA_031547705.1 Rikenellaceae bacterium
CCTCGTCGGAATACCTGTGGATTTTCTCGCGCACCCCGGCGCTGCCTTACCCGACGCTCAACCGCCTGTTGAAGAGCGCTATCCGCCGCGGCTACGACATCCATCAGCTCGTGTACTGCGACCAGCGGTAGCGCCGCTCGCACCAACGAAAGAAGACCAGCATGATCATCCCCATACCGACCCCGTCGATGGTCCCGAACAGGATATCGGCGGGGAAGTGCACGCCCAGGTAGATCCGGCTGTAGGAAACCACCAGCGCCCACAGCACCATCAGGGCCGTGAAAACCCACGAGCGGATGACCCCCGATGAAAATGTCGTGACGGTGAATACCGTGGCCGCGTGGGCCGAAACGGTGCCGTAGAGGCCGCCGCGGTACCCGCGCACGGTGTGCACCAGGGCCATGATATCTTCGTTGTGCGTGGGGCGGAATTTCTGGATGCCGTGTTTGAAGATGTTGGCGATCTGGTCGGCGGCAATCACTCCGAAGGCCATGAAAACCACCGCCCAGAGGGTGTACATCTTGCCGTAACGCCGGTGGATGAGCCAGATGATGAAAAGGTAGAGCGGGACCCAGGTGAGTTTTCCCGACATGACCCAGAAAAAATTGTCCCAGAATACGCCACCATCCTCATTGAGAGCCAGCAGCAGCCTTTTGTCCCATTGTATCAGACTGTCGATCATCGTCGCTAATTTCCGCAAAGGTAAAAAAGTTTTCTAAAGTCCGGCAAATAAAATAGGTATTTATACGTAGCGGAAAGGGTAGAACTGCTGAGGCGTTCCTTGCCCCGGAGGTCGTATTTTTGTAATGTGGCAAGGTGGGGTTTTTTCCCGGGGCCGCATTATGAAGAAGACTATGGCGCGATTGTTCGATATGCTGATGGAGGACGTGAGGATGAAAGAGGGCCTCACCGCCTGTATGAACTGCGGGATCTGCACGGGATTGTGCCCCGCAGCCGACTTCTACAACTACGATCCCCGCCAGGTGGTGGGCATCGTCCAGACACACGACGAGGAGGCGATCGAGGCCCTGCTGCGCAGCGAAACCATCTGGTTCTGCGGCGAATGCATGTCGTGCCGTCCCCGTTGCCCGCGGGCCAACACCCCGGGTTACGTCATCCAGGCCCTGCGCTCGCTTTCGCAGAAGTTGGGCTATTTCACCGATTCCGAAAAAGGCCGCCAGCAACTGGCCGTCAAGCGCATCATCGGCGAAAACATCCTCAAGACAGGTTACTGCCTTACTCCCACGCTCATAGCTCCCGGAAGCCATCCCGAGCAGGGTCCCGTGTGGCAATGGATCTACGACAACAACGCCGAGGTTTTCGGCCAGTTCAGCGAAAATTATACGAAACCGGGCGTGGGTGCGATGCGTAAGATCGACTCCTCGACCCTGGACGAGATACACCGCATCTTCGAGGTGACGGGGGGGAGCGCCTTTTTTGACAACATCGAGGAGTGTTCCGACCGCAAGGCCCGCGAAATGGGTTTCGACGGTGCCGGCGACGCATATTTCAACCATGTCTACACCCAAAACTGACGCGTATGAAATGGGCAGAATACCAGAAGGAGATCGCTGACGACCGTTATTATTACGCTCGCAGTTGCATCCGTCAGAATTTTTTCCCCGGTTCCGAGGCGGCGTTCCTCGACATCATGCGCCGCGACCTGGGCCGCGATGTCTACGAAGACGCCGTCCACACGTCGTGCACCGGCATCGGCTACCACACCGATATCGTCCCCCTGGAGACGATCATGACGGTCGTCGCGCGCCAGTTCGCGCTGATGACCGAGGCGGGTTACGAAAATTTCGTCCCCTCGTGCATCACTTCGTTCGGTGTCTACAGCGAGGCGCTCGAAATGTGGCACGAGTTCCCCGAGATGGAGGAGAAGGCGCGCGAGAACCTCTACAAGGCTACGGGGCGCGAGTTCCGCAAACCGGCCAACCTGGCCCATACGTCGGACGTGGTCTACCACCACCGCGAAGCGATCGCCGCGCGTGCGAAATACCGCCTGGTGAATGCCGAAACGGGTCGTCCGCTGCGCGTGGTCGAGCACATCGGGTGTCACTACGCCAAGATCTTCCCCAAGTCGGGGGTCGGCGGGGCTGAGTTTCCCAAGGTGCTGGTGGGGATGATCGAGTCGTGGGGCGGCGAGGTGATCGACTACCCCGAACGCCGGCACTGCTGCGGTTTCGGCTTCCGCAACTACGTCGTGAAGGCCAACCGCGGTTACTCGATCGCCAACTCGCAGAAGAAATTCGAGTCGATGGCGCCTTTCAAGCCCGATTTCATCGTTTCGAACTGCCCGGGCTGCCCGATGTTCCTCGACCGCTGGCAGTACGCCGTGGCCGAGATCGAAGGGGTCACCTACGGCCAGGACGGCCAGGGGATCCCGGTGCTGACCTACGAGGAGATGGCCGGCTTGGTGCTGGGTTACGACCCCTGGGCGCTGGGCCTGCAGATGCACCAGGTCGACGTCGAACCCCTGCTGCGCAAGATGGGCGTGCGGTTCGATCCGGCGGCCAAATACCTGGGAAAGAACGGGAAATACATAGGCCAGCCCGCCGAGGCGGTGGTCAACTGTTGCTCACACGGCGTATTATGAAAAAGAAAGTTATCGTAGTCGGCGGCGGTGTCGCCGGCATGGAGGCCGCCTCGACGCTGGCCGAGTTGGGCTGCGAAAGCGTGATCGTCGAGAAGGACACGCGCTTGGGCGGCAAGGTCAACGGATGGTACAAGCTCTTTCCGTCGCTCACCCCGGCGGGCGAAGTGGTGGGAGCGCTGTCCGGAAAGGTGGAAAGAGCGGGCGTCGACACCCTGATGGGGTCGCAGGTCGTGGAAATCTCGCCCCGCGGAGTGAAACTTGCCGACGGAAGCGCCGTGGAGGGCGATGCGGTGATCGTGGCCACGGGCTACGATCTCTTCGACGCCTCGATCAAGGAGGAGTACGGCTACGGCATCTACGCCAACGTCTTCACCTCGGTCGACTTCGAACATATGATGGCCGGGGGGCGTATCGCCACGGCCGACGGGCGCACGCCCCAGCGCGTGGCCTTCCTGCACTGCGTGGGCTCGCGCGACGAGAAGATCGGCCAGAGCCACTGTTCGCGCGTGTGCTGCATCACGGCCGTCAAGCAGGCGATGGAGCTGCGCGAGATGGTCCCCGGCTGTGAGATATACAATTTTTATATGGATATCCGCATGTTCGGGGCGGGGTACGAGGAGATGTACCGCGAGGCGCAGCAGCGCTGCAACGTCCAGTTTGTCCGTGGGCGCATCTCCGAGGCGAGCGAGACGATCGACCACCGCATCCAGATCAAGGCCGAGGACACGCTGGTGGGACGTCCCCTGAAGACGACGGTCGATATGCTGGTGCTGGTGGTCGGGATGACCGCCGGGGAGAGCAACGCCTGTTTCGCTTCGTGCCCGGGTGTGGAGCGCGCCGCGAGCGGGTTCCTGGCGCCGCGCGACAGCTTCACGGGCAATGTTTGCTCCGATGTTCCCGGAATTTTCTACGCCGGTGCGGTCACGGCGCCCAAGAACATCGGCGAGAGCATCAGCGAAGGTTCCGCCGCCGCGATGCGGGCGTTCGAATATTTGAACGATGTTAAGATATTCCGATGAGCGTTAATTGGGGATACGGTATCAGCAAGCCGCGGACGATCAACCTCGACAAGAACGACCTGATGTCCATGTGGCGCATCCTCGACGTGCTGCCCGACCTGCGCGCGTGCATCGCCTGCGGAGGCTGCACGGCGACGTGCACCGCCGGGGCGCTCACCGATTTCAATTTCCGCAAGGTGCACACGCTGGTCCGCCGCGGCGAGTACGCGGGCGCCTACGCCGAGATGAACCAATGCATGCTGTGCGGCAAGTGCCGCCTGGTGTGCCCGCGGGGGATCAACACCCGGGGCGTGGTGATGGCGATCAAGAAGGAACTGGGGGATTATTAATGTATTACGACCACTTCATATTGCCTTTTACGATCGGGACGGCGGTGCTGTTCACGGTGGTGGCCTACAAGTACGTCCGGTGGCTCGTGCTGCTGCCCCGTAGCGACAAGAAACTGGTTGCCAAGGGTATTTTCACGACCAAAACTTTCGGGGCCGTGGGCGAGGTCTTTTCCGAGTCGCTGCTGCACCGCAAGATCTTCCGGACCAATCCCCTGCTGGGCTATATGCACATGAGCCTGGCGCTGGGGTGGTTCCTGCTGATCGTGGTGGGCTGGATCGAAACGACGGTTGTCCATACGGGCGGCGAATTCGCGCCCCTGCACACCCACATTTTTTCGAAATTCTTTTTCCAGGAAACGCCCGGCGAGCGGGTCCACGGGGTGATGAATTTCGCCTTCGTGATGGATTTCCTGTTGCTGTTCGTCCTCTCGGGGGTGGCGTTGGCGTGGTTCAAACGGATGCGGTCGCGCGCCCTGGGGATGCGCCGCACCACAAAACACACCGTCGGCGACCGCATCGCCCTGAGCGCCCTGTGGATCATCTTCCCGGCGCGCCTGCTGGCCGAAAGCACCACGTGCGGCATCCACGGCACGGGCGGGTTCCTGACCGGGAGCATCGGTTACGCCCTGGCCGAATCTGTCGGGACGCAGGTACTGCGCGGCTTCGAACCGGTGGCGTGGTGGAGCTATTCGCTGGCGCTGGGAACCTTTTTTGTGGCGATGCCCTTCTCGCGCTACATTCACATTTTCACCGAGATACCGCTCATTTTACTGCGCCGTTACGGTTTGCGCAGCAAGGCCAAAACCACGAGTTTCGATCAGTTCCAGTTGCAGGCCTGCTCGCGCTGCGGGATCTGTATCGATCCCTGCCAGTTGCAGCGCGACGCGGCGATCGAGGGCGTGCAGAGCGTCTATTTCCTGCGCGACCGCCGCTACGGGATGCTCACCGAAAAGGTGGCCAACGATTGCCTGATGTGCGGGCGCTGCGAGGCGGCGTGCCCCGTGGGGATCGAACTCAATACACTGAGGCTCAACAGTAGGAATGCGCTTTACGACACCCCGGTGGGCGACCGGTATGCCTACCTCCGGGGCCTCGATACCTCCGAAGGTACCGGCCGCGTGGGCTATTTTGCCGGATGCATGACCATGCTCACGCCCAAGATCCTGCGCTCGATGGAGGCGATCTTCGCCGCGGCGGGCGAGGAGGTGTGGTGGGCCGACCGCGAGGGCGGGGTATGCTGCGGACGTCCCCTGAAGCTCTCGGGCGAGGTGGCCGCCGCACGCAAGATGGTCGATTTCAACACCGGACTTTTTGCCCGGCACGGCATCACGACACTGGTTACCTCGTGCCCTATCTGCCTGAAGGTATTCACCGAAGATTACGACCTGCCCGGCATCGAGGTGCTCCACCATTCGCAGTACATCGCCCGCCTGATCGCCGCAGGACGCATAGCCCCCACGGCCGGCGAGGTGACCTACACCTACCACGACCCCTGCGAACTCGGCCGCGGAGCGGGCGTTTACGATCCTCCGCGCGAAGTGATCGGTGCGGTGGGCCGCCTGGCCGAAGTGTCCGAAAACCGCGCCCAGGCCCTTTGCTGCGGCAGTTCCATTGCCGATACGGCCATCGACGACCGCGGCCAGCGGGCTATCTCCACGGCCCTTGCCGCCCGTTTCGACGCCACCGGCGCCCAGGCCATCGTCACCGCCTGCCCGTTGTGTAAGAAAGCCATCGCCCGCGGCTCGGCCAAACCGGTCTACGACCTGGCTGAAATCGTCGCCGGCGCGCTCTGATCGGGGAGTGTCTGAAAAGAACGAGGGTTCCGCCGACCGGCGGAACCCTCGTTGCATAACCGTAGCGGGGTTAGTATGTCTTCCCGTCGAAGTACTCGATCAGTTCGAAAGCGTTGACGTTGACCGCTTTCATGTAGCTACTCAGTTCGGGGTACATGTTGTAGTAGTTGTCGTAAATCCCTTTGTTGGCCGGTTTGTTGCTGTTGTCCGACCCGTCGTCGTCCTGGTATTTGAACCAGGTCCATCCCACGCAGTTGGGCGATTCGATCAGCCCGAGGGTGATGTGCTGGTAGGCGTAGGCGCGGTCCATGAACGTTTTGACCAGGTAACCGCCGCCCGAGGTGTTGGCCAGGTCGGACTCCTTGGCGCGGGTGTAGAATTCCGAGATGAAGAACGGCGTGTCGGTCCACTGGTGCCAGTCGTACACGCGCGAGGTTTCGCCCGCGACGTTGCGGTTGGTGATGTCCCAGTAGCCGTAGAGGTTGATTGAGATCACATCGCAATACCTTCCGGCAGCTTTGATGACGCTCTCGATGCCCTTGGGGTTGCCGTGCAGACGGCTCCCGAAGTAGAGTTTCTTGTAGCCCAGCTCGTCGAGGGCTTCGCGCACACCTTTGTAATAGAGGTCGGCGATGATGCCGGCGAATTCGCCGTTGGTGGCAAAAAAGATCTGACCCGTACTGGTAATCCCTTTGGTGGCCATCCAGTCTTCCACGGCTTTGCGTGCGGGGTTGGTGGGGTCGGTGATCTTGAGCAACTCATGGGTGATGTAGGCGTTGTTGTCGTCGGTGAACAGCAACTCGTTATCGGAGTAGAAGCCGATGGTGTTGGGGTCGTCCTTGTAGGGTGCGAGCACCTCCTGCAGGTAGGTTTTGCAGAAATCTTTCCATCCGGGGTAGAACATCAGGCCCACGTCGTTGGAGGTCTTGCCGCCGGGCGACGCACCGATCTGGCGGCGGAACTGGGCCAGGAACCCGAACGAGGGGCACAGGGCCATGGGTTTGGAGGGGTTGGCCGTGTTGTGTGCCTGGATCGTGGAGTAGGTGTCCGAGCAGAAGGCGCCCGTTCCGTGTACGCCGATGTCGGCCAGCTCCTGCTGGATCGACTTCATCCAGTTGGCGTCGGTCCCGTACTTGGTGTTCCAGGCCGTGGAGTTGCGCGACGAGGAGCCTTTGCGCACCGACGTGACGCCGTGGTGGTGGTGGATGTAGCCTTCGGGATCGATGAAGAACCAGCGGCCGTCGATCCTTTTGGTGTAGAAATGACCCGTGGCGGTGTGCCGGGCTTTGTCGGTACGGCTGCCGTATTTGTTGGTCACCGAGCGGTAGCGGACGATCGTGCTGTCTGCCGAGAAACCGATCAGGTAGGGCACGATGCGGGTCTTGCCCTGCGAGAACGTGGCCGTCGTGGGATTCAGCGAACCGGTGTAGTCGGTCATGAACGGATAGTAGAGCTTATCCTGGTGGTTGGACCATTTGTAGGGCTCTGCGGCCAGGGGTGTGGGAAGCGCCGCGTTGGCCTGCTGGGTCACCGAAGCTTTTTTGGAGACGTTCTTACCGCCTTTTTGGGCCACTACGTTCACGAATCCCTTGCGCGCGCTGCCGATGTTGGCGGTCAGGGCCTTCAGGGTCAACTGGTCGCCTTCGATCGAAGCGACGAGCCACGAACGGTCTGCCGGGAGTACCTCGGCCGTGCAGGTGTAGCCTTCGGCCACCCGGATGGTTATATGGGTTGTGGAGTTGGCGAAAGATCCCATCGTGGCGTCCATGGGGCTCAGCGACAGGATAAGAGCGCCGTCCTTGTCGGTGCCGTCATCGGTGCAGTGAACGGCGGTTGCGGCTATTAAAGCCAGTGCGAGAATTCGGGTCAAGGATTTTTTCATGGATCGGTAGTTTTAAATTTTGGATAAAATTACACGATCCGTCGCCGACGGGACAATACGCCCGTACGATTAAATAATACAATAGTACGGGAGGGTCTTTTTTTAATGTTTTCCGGCCAGTTCGTGGGCGCGGCGGTCGACGCGTGCGCACAATTCGCCGATATCCACACCGGGGATCCTGCCGCCCTCGACCACGATCCGCCCGTCGACGATCACCGTGTCCACATCGGCCGCCTTGGCGCAATAGACCAGGTTGGCTATCAGGTCGTGGCGGGGGTAGAGGTGGGGTTTTTCGCCGTCGATGAGGATCACGTCGGCGGTCATCCCCTCGGCGATCTGCCCCAGGTCCTGTCGGCCGATAGCGCGGGCGCCGTTCACGGTGGCCATTTCGAGCACCTGGTAGGCGGGCAGCACGCACGGGTCTTCCGCAACCAGTTTCTGGAGGAACGAGGCGCTGCGCATCTCTTCCCACAGGTCGAGGTCGTCGTTCGAGCAGGTGCCGTCGGTGCCCAGGCTGACGTTGACCCCCGCCTCGAGCATCCGCGCCACGGGGGCCGCGCCGCTCGACAGTTTCATGTTGCTCTGCGGGTTGTGGGCCAGCGAGGCGCCGACCGTGTGCAGTATCTCGATGTCGCCCCCGCTCAGGTGGACGCCGTGGACGGCCAGGGCGCGGCGGTCGAAAAATCCCAGGTCGCGCAGGTGCTCGGTCGGGGTTTTGCCGTAGCGCTCGGCTATCTGGCGCTGTTCGTCGAGGGTTTCCGAAACGTGGGTGGTGACGCCGATGCCGTAGCGGTCGGCCAGGGCGAACGAAGCCTGCAGGTTTCCGGGCGAACAGCTGTAAGGGGCGTGGGGGGCTATGATGGGCTCGATGCGTCCTTGCGAGGCGGGGTCGCGCGCGATGGCTACCACCCGCTCGAGGTCGGCCTCGAAAGCGTCGTAGTTGGCGTCGGTGAACGAGGCGCCCAGTTGGGCCCGGATGCCCAGGGCGATCACCGCCTCGGCCACGGCGGCCTCCATCCAGTACATGTCGACGAAGGTGGTCGTCCCGGCCAGCAGCATCTCGGCGATGCCCAGCTCGGCGCCCAGGCGCACGTCGTCGTGGGTGAGGTGCGACTCGAAGGGCCAGATGCGCTCGTAGAGCCACTTCATCAGGGGTATGTCGTCGGCGTAGCCGCGCATCAGGGTCATCGACACGTGGCAGTGGGTGTTCACCAGGCCGGGCATCAGTATCTTGCCGCGGCCGTCGATCTCGGTGAGGCTGCCCGCGTGGCGGCGCCGGAACGCTTCGACGCGGTCGATCCCTTTGGGTGTGCACCCGCAGTCGCACGCCGCGCCGTCCGCTTCGACCAGGGCGATTTTGTTGCCCTCGATCCCGACGCTTCCCGTAAAATATTTCGCTTCTTTGCAGGCGGTCATCGGGACCACCGTGCAACGGTTGATTAAGATAGCAGCCATAGGAATCACTGTTTTGATCCGGTGACCGTGCCTTTGATCGTGATCACCAGGCGGTTGTCCGGAGAGTTGTTGTACACTTGTATGGCTTTGTAGAAAAATCCGCTTTGGCGTTTGGGGTCGTAGGTGATCGTGACGGTTCCCGCCGCACCCGGCGCCACGGGCTTTTTGGAGAATTCGGCTTTTGTGCAGTCGCAGGCGGTTTCTACGCGTGAGACCACCAGCGGGGCGTCACCCGTGTTGGTGAAAGAAAAGGTGTGCGCCACTTTGCCCCCCTTTGCCGCCACCTGGCCGAAGTCCCACTCCTTGTGGTCGAACCCGAGGCGCGCGCCGCCCTCCCCGGCGCCCGTCCCCAGGGCCAGCAACAGCAAGAGTATCGGCAGTGCGCGTTTCATTTTTCGGTTATCGGATAGTAAAAATATACGTTATCACTCCCCGCTGCGGCACATCGCTCTCCGAGGGGGTGAACTTCGCGCGCCGCGCCACGGCCAGGGCCGCGTCGAGGAACGCCCGTTCGTTGGTGGTCGACCCCGTGGGCTGGTACGAAGCGCTGGTCACCGTACCTGCCGGGTTGACCACGATCGCCACCTTCACCACATACCGTCCCCGGGTGTTGCCCCCGTAGTCGGGTTTGGGAAGTTCGCCCACGGGCTGGCGTCCGGCCAGCGAAAACGAAATCCCCGAGTCGCCCGTGCCCGTGCCGTCGTGGCTGCCCGTGGGGCTGCCTTCGGGCCGGCCCTGGTTTCCCGCGCCGGCGGAGGTGCCCTCCGAAGTGGAGGTGCTGCCTTCGGTGCGCCCGGGAAAGAGTGCCGAACGGTTCACTTCGCGCGGTTGCTCCTGCGGGGTAGTAGTTTCGGTGGGCGGCCGCTGGGTGGGTTTCACCTCGGGGTTGGTCTGGCGGTTGGGCCTTTGGGTGGGCTGGGTCACCGCCGGGGCGTCCTGGTGGTCCTGCGTCAGGATATCCTCCTGGCCCGAAACCGTTTCGGGCGACGCGGCCTCGGCGATGCGGTCGCTCACGGCGGGGTCCGCCTCGCCCCCGGCCTGCTCGGTATCGCCGAAATTGATCATGATGCCTTCGCCCTGGCTCCGCTCGGGGAACGAGAACTTCACGACCCATATCAGCAAAAGCCACACCAAAACGTAGGCTACGGTCGACACCGCCGCCCAGAAGTTCCTGCGCTTTCCTTCGTCCTGTTTGTAATACATCGGATCCCCTCGGGGTTAATTCGGGTTGGTCGCCAGGATCAGCCGGTAGCGGTGGTCCTTGGCGATGTTCATCACTTTGACCACTTCGTCTATCGGGACGTTTCTGTCGCAATGGAGCGAGATGGTGGGTTCTTCCTTGCCCGCGAGTTTCTCGGCGAGCGCGGCCTCCAGTTGCGAGAAAGCCACCGGGGTGGTCTCGACGTAGTAATGGAGGTCGGCCGTGATCGAAACCGTCGTGTAGGGCTTCTCGTTGAGCTGGTTGGCGCTTTTGGGCAGCAGCAGCCTCAGGGCGTTGGGGTTGATCAGGGTCGTGGCGATGAGCATGAACATCAACAACAGGAACATCAGGTCCGTCATGGATGCCGCGCTGTACGATTTCTCGACCTTCGAGCCTCTTTTTATAGCCATTGCCTTATCTCTGAGCTGGTTGGTTCAAAATATCCATGAACGCGATCGAGTTGGCCTCCATCTGGAAGACCAGCTTTTCGATCCGCGCCACGAGGTAGTTGTAGCCGAAGTAGGCCGGGATCCCGACGATCAGACCTGCCACGGTGGTGATCATGGCGGTGTACATACCGGCCGACAACAGGCTCATATCGACCGTGCCGCCCGCCTGCGCAAGGTTCATAAACGCCTGGACCATCCCCACGACCGTCCCGAGGAACCCGATCATCGGGGCGCCCCCTGCGATGGTCGCCAGGAAGGGCAGGCCGCTTTCGAGTTTCGACACTTCGAGGTTGGCGACGTTTTCGATCGAGTTCTGCACGTCGGCCATCGGGCGTCCGATGCGTTCGATCCCTTTGGTCACCATCCGGGCGATGGGTGTGTTGGTCGAGCGGCACAGGTCGAGCGCCGCGGCCACCTTGCCTTCCGAGATGTAGTCGCGGATGCGGTTCATGAAGTTCATATCCAGCACCGAGGCCTTGCGAATGGCCAGGTAGCGTTCGACGAAGATGAAGACCGTCGCCCCGCCCAGCAACACCAGGGGGATCATCAGCCATCCCCCGGCCAGCACCAGTTCGCCGAGCCCCATCGTTTTGGTTTGTTCTGCGGCCACGGCCGCCACTGCATCCTGCAATAAAATGTTCATACTCTTGGTTTTATTTATTATTATTCGTGTCGGTTATTTCCTGTTCTGCCGCCGCTTTGCGGTTTTTGCGCTTGAAACGCTCGCGCAAGTTACGGATAATGTCGCTAAATCGGTTAAAATCCTCCTTATAATCTAACCCCGCCCCGCTCTCCGGCAGGCCCTGGTTTTCGTCGAAGGTGTCGATGGTGCGCGTGAAGGCCTTGGCGCGCAGGTTGCCGTTGCGGTCGACGAGCCACGTGGCGCTCACGTTGATCCCCGAGAGGTTCGACACGCTGCTGTTGGCCGTGGCGGCGGCGTTGTTGCCGAAGTCGTAGTTGCCGTCCACCTCGATCAGCAGGCGATCGTCCACCAGCCCGGTCGAGTACGAGAAGTCGACTTCGTCCGAGGTGAAATCGCTCTTGGGGCGGTAGTGGAACCCGATGTTGTAGCGGTCCGACGAGATCCAGTTGCTCACCTGGTTCGAGAGGAACTCGAACCCCGTGACGCTGCCGCCCATGGCGCCGATGTTCTGCATCGACGAGGCGCTTTCGACGAAGAAGCTGTTGGCGGCCAGCAGCCAGAAGAACTGCGTGGCTTTCATCTCCTGGGTGTTGAGCACGTTGGTCACCAGGCTCTGGGTTTCGGGGTCGACGTTGGGGAGCTGGACGTCGAAGGTGGTCATCGGCTGGGTGAGGCGGTCGGTGAGGTGGATGTAGCAATCCACCGGCACGCGCCGCTGGCCGCTGCCGGTCGAAGAGGTCCCCAGCAGGGGCGCTATCGAGGCTTTGAGTTTGTAGACGGCGTTGATGTCGAGCTGGGCGTCGACGGGATCGCCCATCCAGCGGATGGCGCTTCCGGGCTCGATGATGAAGCGCTTGTTGATCACGTTCTGCAGCGTGAACAGGTAGCTCCCCTCGTTGATCTCGTAGTCGCCGTACAGGGTGAATTCGTTGCTACGGGGAGCGACGTGGATGTTGAACACCCCGTTGCCGCGTGCGCGCACGATGTCGCCCACCTTGGGGTCGATCACCAGTTGGATCTCGGTGTTCGGACGCACGTTGAGCGCCATGTTGATGTTCATTTCGCCCCGCTGGGCGTCGCCCTTCCTGTTTTCACCGCGCTCGAAGACCATGCGCCGCCGCACGAGGTAGTCGGTCGTGTCGATCCTCGCGGTGGGGGTGGCGAACTGGATGAAATCGGCCTCGGCCAGGTCGCCCGTGGCGCGCAGGGGCATGAAGAATTCCGAGTTGTCGTCGGTGGTGGCGTTGATGTTCATGACCGTCCCGCGCTTGTCGCCCCTTACGGTCATCGTCCCCGAGGCGTAGACCTTTCCGTAGAAGGCGTTGTTGTCCGCCTCGGTTGTATTCAATGCCAGGACGTTGCGGGGTTTGATGCCGATGTCGTAGGCTATGTTGCGCAGGTTGCGCAGGTCGAGCGTCATTTCGAAATCGGCACTCTCGCCGCGGGGGTCCCGCAGTTTCATGGGTTGCATGCGGAGGACGTTGTCCTTCACGTCGATGGTGCCTGCCGGCGCCGTGTAGGTCACGTTGGTGAAGTCCACGCGCGCGGAGATGTCGCGTACATCGACCCGCCCGCTGAGCGTGGCGTTGCCCCCGACCCCGATCAGCATCAGGTTGGCGTCGACCATTCCGCGAAAATCGCTTGTCACGTCTTCCAACACGGGGTTGAGCAGCGCCAGGTCGAGGTTGCGCAGCTTGATGTCGGCCCGGTAGCGCCGGTCGGTGGGGCGGTAGTAACCCAGCAGGATCGTGTCGCCGCTCTCCCTGCGCGAGAAGAGGAAGCGCGCCCTCTCGCCCGCGAAATCCCAGCGGCTCTCGAACAGCGAGGCGGGCACGGCGGTCGAGTTGATCTTCATGTCGTCGAAGGCGATGCGGGCGTAGAGCACCCCGCCGCCCAGCGCCGACACCATGTCGGCATAGCCGTTGGTCACCCCGCTCAGGGTGTACCCCTCGGGCGAGGTGATGCGGCTCAGGGGCCGCAGGTCGAAGTTCGACAGGCGTACGTGGAGCGTGTCGCGGCGGTTGCGCGAGGCGATGCCGTAGACCGAGAGCTCCTCGCCCGGGGCCGTGATCCGGAAGTTGTCGACCACCACGCGTGCGGAGTCGATGGTGATGTCGCGCGAGAGGACCCGCCACCGCTTGTCGCCGATCACCAGGCTCGAGGGCTGGACGCGTACCGTGGTCCGCAGCGCGTGCGTCAGCGAGTCGCGTCGGAAAAGCGCCGAGAGGGCCAGCAGCGAGAGCTCGCCCCCCTTCGAGTCGCTGAACCGCGCCGACAGGTTGGCGCGGTCGCGCCGCACGCCGCCGATGATCGCCAGGTCGGGGGTATGGAAACGTCCCTTGTAGAGGTCGTCGGCGCGCAGGTAGACCGATATCGAGTCGCCGTCGTTGCGGCTGTCGAGCGAGAGTTTGGTCACCAGGAACTCCTCGCTGTCGAGGTAGTCGGAGTGGACCGACAGGGAGAATTTATCCGCCGCGGGGTTCAGCAGCAGCGAAAGTTGCGACCCCTGGGCCACTTTCAGCCCGGGCATGAAGATTCCCGCTACGTTGTTGGCCTGCTTGACGTTGATCTTGAGCGTCGAGTAGAGGTTGGCTTTCGCCTCGCCGCTGCCGGCCGCCGGGGCCGGGGTTTCTTTGCGGGGGTCGGTCAGGGCGGGCAGGTAGGAGAGGAACGTGCGCCGCATGTGGTTTATCAGCTCGCTGTAGCTCATCGAGCTGCGGAATTCGGCGTCGGCGAACGACGAGTTCATCCCCAGCATCTTGCTCGCGTCGCTGTTGACCCCGCGCAGCGTTATCTTGCCCGTGCGCACCGAGTCGAGCTGGTTGACGTAGAGCATGTCGTCGATCTCGACCGTCCCGTTCAGGTCGTCGAGTGTCCTTCCCTCGCCCCGCGCCGTCACCCGGCAGCGCAGCACCGACACCGAGTCGCGGCGGTTGATCCCCAGGCGTGCCAGGTCGGCCCGCTCGAGCGCCAGGCGGAAGTCGTAGCTCGGTTTTTCGTTCGCCAGTTCCACGCGCCCGTCGAAGTCGAACGTCAGGTTGGGGTCGGTCGACGAGGCTTCGCCCGTGAAGGTGTTGTTGTCGACCAGCCCCTTGGCGTGCAACCGGTTGTAGGTGTATCCGGCGTAGTGCAGTTCGGAGATCGCTGCCGATGTGTTGAGGTGGAGTTCCTTTTCGCGGAACCAGCCGTCGATATCGGCCTCGAGCGAGGTGCGCCCCAGCGTCTTTTCGCCGAGCAGTTTCCCGGCGTCGAAGCCATCGATCCGCGTGTGGCCGTGCACTTTGTGGCGTCCCCCGGCGTCGGGTTTCATCACTACGTCGAAGAGCGCGCTCCCCAGGTCGGTGACGACCTGGGCCTCGGACCGGAAGTCGGTGAACAGCCCTTCGAAATCGCCGTGCAGGGCGATGTCGCCCAGGGGTTGCAACTTGGATGCCCAGGCGGGTTGGCTGCGCGTGATGTCGGCCACGATCGCCTCGACGTCGGAGGCGTTGGTGATCAGGCGCTCGACCTCGAACCGGAAGCGCATGGCTTTGGGATCGGGGATGCCGTCGATGCGGAAACGCCCGCTCAGGTCGGTCGAGCGGGTCGCGGCCTGCCGGATGTCGACGCCCAGCGCCGCTATGGGGCCGTCGACCGTGGCCTCGAACGTGCGCAGCGAGGTCTCCCAGCCCCGCAGCGCCTGGGCGAAATAGGAGATGGTCGAAAAGCTGATCTGCGACGGAGCGATCGAGGACTGGATCCGCACCTGGTCGATGAAGCTGTTGTAGGCCCGCCACGAGGGGTAGAGAAAACGCAGGTAGTCCATGCGGATCTCCGACGCCGGGGTTTCGATCCGCAGGTCGTCGAACAGCATGCCCGAGCCCGAGATGCGGAATGCCCCGGCCGAGAGCCTGTCGAGCTCGAAGCCGCTCTTTTCGAGGCAGGCGATGCGGTCGATGCGCGCCGAGATGCTGTCGTTGAAAATATCGATGTCCTCGAGTTTTATACGGATGCTGTCGGCGCCGATGTCGCGGAAGTTCATCCCGAACTCCTTTTGCTCGACCTCCCTGCGGCTGTAGCGGAACGCGAAGTTGTCGATCTCCACCGAGGCGATGGCCATGCGGAAGTCGCCTTTGTTTTTTTTCTCCTTGTCGCTTTTCAGGCGACTGGTTATCTCGGAAATATTCAGCTTTCCCGACTCGCCGTCCTTGAGGTAGAGGCCCGAATCGGAGAGCTTGACGCCCCCCAGGCGGGTTTTGCCACCCAGCAGGCCGAAGTCGCGCACCGAAACCTCCAGGCGGCCGACGAAGAAAAGCGTGTCGCCCTGGTAATCCTCGGCGTAGACGTCCGTCACCTCGAGGCGGTTGAACAGTTTCCAGTGGAGGGTCCCGACGGTGACGGTGGTGCCGACCTTCTGGCTGGCCCACCGCGCGGCGCGGTCGACGGCAAAGTTCTGGACACCGGGAAGATAGAGCATCAACAGCACGAAAATGGGCAGCACGATCGCCGCCAGCACCGCCGCCGATAACACCGTCCCCAATATTTTTATAACTTTGCCCAGCAATTTGTCGTTCTATAAATTCAACAAATTTACAAAAAAATATGGATATGATCACCCTCGGCATCGAATCTTCTTGCGACGACACCTCGGCCGCCGTGCTTCGCGGAACGGAGTTGCTGTCGAATGTCATTGCCGGTCAGGATGTCCATATCCGTTACGGGGGCGTGATCCCCGAGCTCGCCTCGCGCGCCCACCAGAAAAATATCATCCCCGTGGTCGACACCGCCCTGCGCGAGGCCGGGGTGATGCTCGCCGACGTGGGGGCGATCGCCTTCACGCGCGGGCCCGGGCTGATGGGGTCGCTGCTGGTGGGTATTTCGTTCGCCAAGGGGCTGGCCATCGCGCGCGGCATCCCGATGTTCGAGGTGAACCACTTGCAGGGACACATTCTCGCGCATTTCGTCGACCAGCCCGGCCGCACGACGCCCCATCCGCGTTTCCCGTTTCTGTGCCTGCTCGTTTCGGGGGGGCACACCCAGATCATCCTGGTGGAGGACTACCTGAAAATGAAAATCATAGGCACCACGATCGACGACGCGGCCGGCGAGGCGTTCGACAAGTGCGCCAAGGTGATGGGGTTGCCCTATCCCGGGGGGCCGGTGATCGACCGCCTGGCCCGCGAGGGCGATCCGTTGCGTTTCCGTTTCGCCCGTCCGCTGGTGGGGGGGTACGACTACAGTTTCAGCGGATTGAAGACCTCGTTCCTTTACTCGCTGCGCGATGCGAAGATCGAGAACCCGCACTTCGTCGAGGAAAACACCGCCGATCTGTGCGCCTCGTTGCAGCACACCGTCGTCGAGGTGCTGCTCAAGAAACTGATCAAAGCATCGAAAGATCTGAAGATAAAAGAGATCGCCATTGCCGGCGGGGTTTCGGCCAACTCGGGCCTGCGCGATGCGATCCTGCGCGAAGGCGCCGCCCGCGGCTGGAACACCTACCTGCCCGAATTCAAATTCACCACCGACAACGCCGCCATGATCGCCATCACGGGCTATTACCACGCCCTGGCCGGCGACCGCCCCGCCCCGCTCGACATCGCGCCCGTCACCTCGCTTCGGTAATATTTTTCTTGCTGATTTTCTGTATTTTCGGCCTGCTTCGTAAGGTTGGAGATACTTTTTTGTACATTCCTGTCCGAAATTGCATTATTCCTCACAAATAATTGTGTAATAATAAAATACTCTTTATGTTTGTGGTTTGGCCGATTACGGCGTAGTTTTTTGTATGATCACGAGAAAATAACCTTAACCAAAAACCGTATTTATGAAAAAGATCATTTTTCTGGGCCTCGGAGCATTGCTCACCTTTGGCTCCTGCCTGAAAGACGACCCCTCGTGCGGAGCGCCGTCCGTCGTCCATGTGGAAACCGTCGATGCCCTGCAGCAAGCGCTGAACTCGGGTGCGACCGGCGTTGTGCTCGACGAACCCCTCACCCAGGATGCGACCGTCACTTTGCCCGCGGCCGCTTCGGCAGACGCCGCGCTCGCCATCGGGATCCCCGCAGGCGGCAACAGCGTTACTGTTGTACAACCGGCTGGCGTACAGGGCTTCGCAACGATAGATCTTGTCGTCGAAGAGGCGGAGGATGTGGTCATCAACACCCCCAACAGCAGCGTCTCTTTTGCCGGCGACGCCGACAACCTCACCGCCACCACCGCCGCCACCACGCTGACCATCGAGAAGGGCTCGACCGTGGGCACGCTTACCGTCCACAAGGGCAGCGTCAAGATCTACGGCACGGTCGCCGGCGTCCCCGTCAACAGCGGCACGGGTAAGATATACTACGCGTTGGGCAGCAACAGCGACCGCCCCGCCGCGACCGATATCATCAAGACCTACGCGGCTCTGTCCCACGCCGCGGACGGCGTGATCCTCACCCCGGGCAACTACGACCATACCCGCAACGGCGTCTTCACCCAGTCGCTCGTGATCGGCGGGTCCGATGTGGCTAATGCCGTCTATTCGTGGTACCTGCCCATCGAGAAACCCGGCTTCGAGATCATCGGCGACGGCGACCGCGACCAGATCGTGATCTACTCAACCCAGGTGGTGGCCGTCAGCAACATTTCGACCCAGGATATGATCACCGTCACGGCAGCCAACGTGAAGATCGCCGGCGTGACCGTCATGCCCAAGGAGGCGGCCAACAAGGCGATCGCGGTCCATGCCTCGGGCCTGACGCTCGACGATTGCGTGATCACCCCCAACACGAAAGTGGGGGCGGGCGACCGGAGCGGCAACGGCGGCGATGTCACTTTCTCGCCCAACTCCACGAGCGGAACGGTCACCAACTGTTTGTTCAAGGCGGCCAACATCAAGTTCAACTCGTTGATGAGCGGCACCTATACGGTCAGTGGCAACACCTTCGACGGCGCCTACAACTCGCCCGCTTACGGTCCCTACTCTTCGATCGCGACGCGTAATTATTACAGCACCGCCGGCATCTCGTCTTCGACCCTGGCGGTCACCGGTACCAACAATACCTTCACGGGCATCGCCGCTTTCGGCAGCGTGACCCCCGGTTATGCGATGCTCGACATCGGCTACGGCACTTTTACGCTGGCCAGTACGACCCTGCCGGGAGCCGGGACCTATTACAACGTGACCGGCGGCACCCTCGTGCTGAACGGCCAGACCCACACCGCGCCGTAATCCGGTTCGCCAAACAAAAACACCCCCGGAAGCGTGACTTTCGGGGGTGTTTTTTATGGAACTTATCCTCAGCTTCTTTCGTTGATCCCCTGCGCCACCTGGGCGGCGATGCCGTCGAGGGCTTCCTGGATTTTGCCGCCGATCATCATGCGCATCATCATGTTGAGCTCGACGTGCAGCACCAGGCGCATCCGCGTGTCGGCGGGCGAAACCTCGTGGAGCTGGACCCAGAAAAAGAATTCGAGGGGTGTGGGGTCGTCGCCCGTGATCTTGACCAGCTTGTTTTCCTCGCGTTCGACGATGCGCAGCTTGACCGTGAAACCTTTGGCCCGGAACGAACAGGTGTCCGCCGTGGCCTCCCAGCCCTCGACCTTGTCGGCGACGAAGGGGGTGAAATTCGACAGTTCGCTGAGCGTGGCGTAGATATCCGACGCCGGACGCAGTATCTGGACTTGCTTGCTTTCGTATTTTTCCATGGTATTATTTATTTTCCTGCCCCCACTCCGAGGGGTTTTTCCGCCAGTTGGCCAGGGTGTCGAGCTCGGCCTGCGACACATACCCTTCGCGGGCGGCTATCTCTATCAGTGTGTTGTAGTTGCTCAGCGTGTTGAGGGTCACCCCGGCGCGTGCGAAACTGTCGCTTGCCGCGGGGAATCCGTAGGTGAAGATGGCCACCATGCCCAGCACCTCGCACCCCGCCCCGCGCAGCGCCTCGACGGCGCTCAGGCTGCTCACGCCCGTCGACACGAGGTCCTCGACCACGACCACTTTGGCCCCCGGGCGGTATTCGCCCTCGACCTGGTTGGTCAGCCCGTGGGCCTTGGGCGACGAGCGCACGTAGATGAAAGGCTTGCCGAGGCGCTCGGCCGCCAGCACCCCGTGGGCGATGGCGCCCGTGGCTACGCCGGCGATGACCTCGGCCTCGGGGTAGAGCGCCGAAACCAGGCGGGCGAACGCTTCGGCCACCTCGCCGCGCACCCCGGGATACGACAGTATCTTGCGGTTGTCGCAATAGATAGGCGACCGCCAGCCCGAAGCCCACGTAAACGGATTTGCGGGACTGAGTTTAATTGCTTTAATTTGCAACAGGCTTTTGGCAATATGTTGCTGCGTTGCCGACGGCGAGAGGTTGATCCCCGAAGTTGAACATTCCATCGTTTTTTTGTGATTTTTATGGTTCGACGCGTCTATTTAGAGAATAAAATCATTATTTTTACCGGAGTTTTGCCTCGCGGTCAGGCCGATGTCATGGTGGTCGCCGGTGGCGGGATCGACCGGACAAAGGTGCTGCAAAAAGTTGAGAATTGCAACACGCTGTACGTTGTTTCGGACGATGTGGCGGGTGTTTACCGCGATTTCTGCGCCCGGTTCACCTGCGTCGACGCGGCGGGCGGAGTGGTGAGGAACGCGCGCGGCGGGTTGCTGGCCATTTACCGCAACGGACGCTGGGACCTGCCGAAAGGCTACCGCGAGCGGGGCGAGGGTCTGCGTGCCTGCGCGCTGCGCGAAGTGGCCGAGGAGTGCGGGATCCGGGGAATGGAGATCGTGCGCAAATTGCTCACCACGACGCATATATACGAGATGAACGGCGAGTGGTGGATGAAGGCGTGCCGGTGGTACGAGATGCGTTATACGGGCGGCGAGGCCCCGGCACCGCAGACCGCCGAGGGCATCACCCGCGCACAGTGGCTGGATGGCAAAGAGTTGGACGAGGCCTTCGAAGGAAGCTACCTCACGATCAAGGAAGTCATAAAAAAATTAAAGATATGAAAAGATTTTTTCTGAAAATTGTTCTCCCCGCGTTGGTCCTGGCTGGCGCAGTGTTTGCGGCGGAGTCGTGTTCGAAAACCGACAAAAAAATGATAGAGATCAACAACTCGCTCACGGCGGCCGAGAAGGCGGCCGGGCTGCTGACGCCCGATGTGATGTGGAAAATGCGCCGCGTGGCCTCCACGTCGCTCTCGCCCGACGGACAACAGGTGGTCTGCGCCGTGACCGAATACAGCATGGCCGACAACCGCGGCGTGAGTTCGTTGTGGATCATGAACCGCGACGGCAGCGGCCTGCGGCGCATGACCGACAACACCGGCAACGACACCGACCCGGTCTGGAGCGCCGACTCGAAGCGCATCTACTTCCTCTCGGACCGCAGCGGCAGCACCCAGCTCTGGCGGATGAACGCCAAGCGCCACGTCCCGGTCCAGATCTCGGAGATCGAGGACGGCATCGAGGCTTTCGGCGTGTCGCCCGAGGGTGAGCGGATCTACTACGTCAAACGGGTGAAAGTCGCCGCACACAACTCCTCGGAGCTCTATCCCGACATGGACAAGTCGCAGGCCAAGATCTACGACGACCTCATGGCGCGCCACTGGAACTACTGGGACGACGGCAGCTACCTCCACATTTTCGTCACCTCGACCAAGGACGGACGCATGCTCCGCGGCGAGGACATCATGGAGGGCGAGCCGTGGGACGCTCCGATGGCGCCCTATTTCGACGGTTCGGAGATCGCCTGGAACCGCAGCGGGACCCAGCTCGCCTACACCTGCAAGAAACTCACGGGCACCGACTACGCCATCTCGACCGATTCCGATATATACCTCTACGATCTGCTCAGCAAGTCCACCATGAACCTCACCCGGGGCATGTACGGCTACGACCGTTACCCGCGTTTCTCGCCCGACGGCCGCAAGGTGGCCTTCACGAGCATGGAGCGCGAGGGCAACGAGTCGGACAAGGAGCGCCTCTTTACGGTCGACCTCCTGACCGACGAAAGGCGCGAGCTCACGGCCGGGTTTGACTACAACGCCCTGGGTGCGGTGTGGGAAGGCAACGACCGCCTCTGTTTCATCGCCCCCGTCGAGGCCACCCACCAGGTGTGCCGCGTGGGAGTGGACGGCGGCGCGGTCGAGGTGCTCACCGCCGGCGACCACGACATCAACTCGCTTTCGCTGGCCGCGACCGACATGGGGACCGTGGCCGTGGGCGAGGTGACCACCCTGTCGATGGCGACCGAGATCTTTGATATCGCCCTCAACGGCGGGGCCATGACGAGAATTTCCGATTTCAACAAGGAAGTCTACGACAACATCCGCTTCGGCGCGGTCGAGAAGCGCTGGGTGCCCACCACGGACGGCAAACAGGAACTGGTGTGGATCGTCACACCGCCCGATTTCGACAGCACGAAAAAATACCCCGCGCTGCTTTACTGCCAGGGCGGGCCGCAGAGCGTGGTCAGCCAGGGCTGGAGCTACCGCTGGAACTTCCAGCTGATGGCCGCCCGGGGCTACGTGGTCGTGGCGCCCAACCGCCGCGGGCTGCCCTCGTTCGGCCAGGAGTGGCTCGACCAGATCTCGGGCGACTACAGCGGCCAGAACATACGCGACTACCTGAGCGCCATCGACAACGCCGCCGCCGAGCCGTGGATCGACGCCGACCGCCTGGGCTGCGTCGGGGCGAGCTACGGGGGCTATTCGGTCTTCTACCTGGCGGGACACCACCAGGGACGCTTCAAGGCCTTCATCTCCCACTGCGGGATCTTCAACGAGGAGAGCATGTACGGCGAGACCGAGGAGCTGTGGTTCCTCAACAACGACCTCGGGGGCCCCTACTGGAGCACCGACCCCACGGCTGTGCGCTCCTACGCCAATTCGCCCCACAAATCGGTGCAGAATTGGGACACCCCGATCCTGATCATCACCGGGGCCAACGACTTCCGCATCCCCTACACCCAGTCGCTCCAGGCGTTCACCGCCGCGCGTGTGCTGGACGTTCCCGCCCGCCTGGTCTTCTTCGAGAACGAGGCGCACCAGGTCTTCAAACCCCAGAACTCGATCGTCTGGAACCGCGAGTTCTTCGGATGGCTCGACAAGTATCTGAAAGATAAAGAATAACGATCATGGCATACCTTTACATCCTGGCCGCTACGGTGACTTCGTCGCTGTTGGTTATCATCCTCAAGATGATAAAGATGCGCGGTTTGGATGCCACGGTGTCGATCACGGTGAACTACGTCGTGATGGCCGCCGCGACCCTGGCGCTTTCGCCCGTCGGGGTGAGCGCAAAGTACGCCTGGAACGCTCCCTGGATGGGCATGGCGGCGGTGATCGGGATCCTGTTCATGGTTTCGTTCGTGGTCTATGCGCTCTCGGCCCAGCGGTCGGGCGTGGCGATCACCACGATCGCCGGACGCGCCGCGATGGCGATCCCGGTGATCTTCGCCTTCGTCGTGCTGGGCGAGGAGCCCACGGTGGCGAAGATCGTCCTGCTGGTCGTGATCCTGGGGTCGATGCTGCTGATCCTCGCGCCCGACGCCAAGGGTACGGGCAAACGGATCTTCGGCGCGATGAGCGTGGTGCTGCCCCTGGCGGTGTTCCTGATGAACGGGGTGAACGACACGATGATCCAGTTCACGCAGAAACGCCTGGTGGGCCCGGGTGAGGAGATGCTCTTCCTGGGGACGGTGGGTGTGGTGGCCACGCTGACGGGGCTGGTCTACTACCTGGTCGAGAACCGCGGCCGGATGCCCGTGCCTTCGGGCAGGGCCGTGTGGTGGGGCGTTATTCTGGGAGTGACCAACGCGATCTGTTGCGTGGGGATGCTCTACGCGCTGAAGCTGGTCGACGGATCGGTATTCTACCCGCTCTACTATTCGGGCGCGGTGGTGCTGTCCACCCTGATCGGGGTGCTGTTCTTCGGCGAGAGGCTCTCCTGGAAAAACTATACCGGCATCGTGGTGGCCCTGGCGGCCATCGTCCTGCTTGCAATTATTTGATTTTTTGTATTAATAAACCACCCACCCGAAATGAAGAACGTAAAATCCAAATGGCTCGGCTTGTTGCTCGTTGTGCTGCTCGCCGGAGCGATTGTTGTGCTGGCGGCACCTCCCAGCGGCATAGGCCGGGTCCCGGCCAACAAGAGTACCGTGTACGACAAAGCCGGAGCGCGGTACGACCCTTTCAGGGAGACGAAAAAACCCGCACCCAAGAAGGACGAGAAACCCTCGTCCAAGAAAGCTCCGAAAGATTCCGGCAAGGAGCAGCCCGCCGCCGACCCGGCCGTGCCGGTCAAGGAACCCGCCGGACCTTACGACCCTTCCAAGGAGGGCTATGCCGAGTGGGCTTTCGGGCGCTTCATGGATTATTACGAGCAGGGCATTGCCGAGAAACTCTATATTCAGACCGACAAACCCTATTACAGCGCCGGCGACACGCTTTGGTTCAAGGGCTACGTGGTGAACGCCATCACGCTGACGCCCTCGCCCCAGTCGCACTACATCTACGTCGAACTGATCGGGCGCGGCGACTCGCTCGCCCACCGGATGAAGGTGATGGCCGACGACTACGGGTTCCACAACTGCATTCCGCTGCCCAACACCCTTCCCGAGGGCGACTATTGCCTGCGGGGCTATACCTCGTGGATGCGCAACGACGGTTCGGATCACTTCTTCCGCAAGATCGTCAAAGTGGGCAACCCCATCGACGACGCCATCCGGGAATCGGTGGCCTACGTCCGCGAGGGCAATGAGGTCATTGCCGAGATCCAGATCACGGGCAGCAGCCAGCTGCCTGTGACCAACCAGCGGTTCTCCTACACGATCGATACCGACGGCCGCTCCAGAACGTACAACGTCCGCACGGACGCCGACGGACGTATGCGCATACCTTTCACGGCCCCTGCGGCCGACAGCGCCCAGTACACCATCGCGCTGACGACCGACTACAACGCCCGCCGCATCACGCGCCAGATCTTCCTGCCCTCGTTCAGCGACGATTTCGACGTGCAGTTCTTCCCCGAAGGCGGCCGGTTGCTGCCCGGCGAGTTGCAGAACGTCGCCTTCAAGGCGGTGGGAACCGATGGCCTCGCGCGTGAGGTCCGGGGACGCGTCGTCGGCGGCGACGGGGCGACGATCACCGAGTTTACGACAACCCACTTAGGGATGGGCCTCTTCGGGCTGATCCCTGTGGCGGGGGGGCAATATACCGCCGAGGTCACCTCGGGAGATGTCACCAAGCGCTTCGCCCTGCCCGGCACCGAGGCTTCGGGGTGTGCGCTCAAGGTGATCCTTGCCCGCGAAAAGATACTCTACCAGATCTTCGCCACTCCCGATATCGATGTCTCGAAACTGGCTGTGGTGATCCAGTCGCGCGGCCGGATCGTTGCGGCCGAGGAGATTGCGGCGGACAAACTGTCCAAGTCGCTGAGCGTCGACAGGGTGCCCTCGGGCATCACCCAGATCGCCGTGGTCGAGAAAGCCACGGGCAGGGTGATCTCGCAGCGGCTCGTTTTCGTCAACGGCCGGGACCGCGCCGCAGCCGTTACGCACACCGACCGCAAGGTCTACGAGCGCCGCAGCCCCGTGGCCCTCGACCTGACGGTACGGGGTAGCGACGGCCAACCCGCGGCGGGCCTTTTCGCCGTGTCGGTCACCGACCGCAACGCCGTGAAGCCCGACACGCTGGGCGGGAACATCTGCTCCTACCTGCTGGCCGCTTCCGACCTGCGGGGCCATATCGAGTCGCCGGGATCGTATTTCGACGGTGGCCGGGGGGGGTCGGACGAGCGGCTCAACCTGCTGATGATGACCCAGGGGTGGTCGCGCTTCGATATTTCCGACGTATTGGCCGGCATCACCCGCACGCGGGAGTACCCCTACGAACCCAGCCAGGCGATCGCCGGCGAAGTCCGCGGGTTCTTCGGCAACGCCGCCCGCAACCCCTACATCGTGCTCTTCGCGCCCAAGTCGGGTTTTATGGAGACATTCCAGCTCACGGGCAACAAGTTCAACTTCGTGGGGCTCGAGTTCCCCGACAGCACCCAATTCATCCTGCAAGCCCTGGCGCGCGGCGGAAGCAACCGCACGGTGACCCTCAAGGTGAAAGGCGAAACATTCCCCGTGCCCGAGGTTTTCATTCCCAAGCCGTTGCCGACGACCGCTTCGTTCCTGCCCGAGAGTTTCCTGCGCCAGTCCAAGGAGCGCTACTACTACGAAGGCGGTATGCGGGTGGTGGATATCGAGGGCGTGGCGGTCACAGCGCGCCGCTCCGAATCGGCGACCACGCTCTACAATGCCGTGCCGAACCATTCGGTCCATGCGGATATGCTTTCGCGTTTCACTGACATCTATTCGGCGCTCCGGATGCTGCCCGGCGTGCGGGTCAACGGTACCGAAGTGTCGGTGCGCAACAGTTCCGATCCCCCGATGGTCTACGTCGACAACATGGAGATCGATGCTGAAATGCTTGGCGACATCGATGTGAGCCAGGTGGAGCGCATCGACCTGGTGACGGGCGGCGAGGCCTCGATCTTCGGTTTCGGAGCTTCGGGCGGGGTGATCATCCTCACCCTCAAATCGGGTGCAGCGCTGGGCAGCGCACGCCTGGCCGTGCCTTCGCTGGTGGTGGTCAAGCCGCTGGGTTACACCCCTCCGGTCGATTTTTACCAGCCCAAATACCACTTGCGCAATGTCCGCGAAAGCAACCGCCCCGACCTGCGCACCACGCTCCACTGGGATCCCAAGATCCACACCGATTCCACCGGGGTGGCCAAGCTCTCGTTCTACACCTCGGACCACAGCGGCCTCTACGACGTAACCGTCGAAGGGATCACCGACCGGGGTGAAGTGTGCCGTTATACCACTACGGTCGAATGCAACGGACAGTAATTGCGCCATGTTTTAAGATTATACGATGAAAAAGTTCCTGATCTTTCTGCTTTTCGCGGCGTGCACCGATCTTTTGTGGGCGCAGCAGGTCGTTTTCGAGGTCGACGCCGCGAAGACGGCCGGCGCGAACACCCGTTTCTGGCAGGCGGCCTCGCCGTGGCGCTTCGGGTCGTCCAATTCCGGGGCGGGCCTGGCGCTGATGGACCGGGCGAAACAATACGGCACGATCAGCTACCTGCGCTCCCACAATTCGTTGGGCCGGGGCGAGGACGGCACGGGCGGCGACGTGGTGCGTTACCGCGCCGACGGCAGCCACTATTTCGATTTCACGATCGTCAACCGCACCTTCGACGAGTACGTGAAGCGCGGGATCAAGCCCGTCGTCGAGTTCGACTTCTTCCCCGAGGGGTGGGCCAAGCGGCTCGGGGGCGAACCCAACAGCGAGGGGTTCAACGCCCGCACGGGCGAGCCGCTCGATTGGGGCGAGTGGGAAAAACTGCAGCGGGCCTTTATGCAGAACCTCGTCGACCGCTACGGCGTGGAGGAGATGCGCACCTGGTATTACGAGATATGGAACGAACCCGACAGCTGGCCCACGAAACACCTGCCGGTCTTTTTCCGCCTCTACGACACGTTCGCCTCGGTGGTCAAGTCGTTCGACGGGGGTTTCCGCGTCGGAGGGCCGGGGTGCTTCAACATGTACTTCCTGTATGACTTCCTCGAACACGCCGTGAACGGCAAAAATTACGTCACCGGCCAAAAGGGCTCGCCGCTCGACTTCGTTTCCTACCACCTCTATGGCCTCTCGGGCGCGTGGCTTTCGGCGCCCCCCGAGATCATCCCGCAGGTGCAGCGTTTCACGATCGAGCTGCTGTGGATCGAGCGCGCGTTCAAGAAGTTCAAGATCACCGGCAAGGTCCAGTTCCTGCTCAACGAGTGGGGCGTCTGCTCGAACTACGAGCGCCCCGTGTCGCAGTACCCCCAGTTGGTCTACCGCAACAACGAGTTCTCGCCCCTGTTCATGGTCAAGCTGGTCGATTGCCTGTGGGCGCTCGAAGACAACTTCGGCTTCCGCACCGACATGATGGCCTACTGGGGCTTCTGCGGCGAGGCCGCCCGCGATGAGATGTTCACCGGCCACCGCGACCTGACCACCGGCGGCAACATCCCCAAGCCGATCTTCACGGCCTACGAAATGCTGGCCCGGCTGGGTCCCGAGAGGCTTGCGGTGAAACCCCTGGCCGTCGACGGTTATTTCGTGCAGGGCGTGCGCTACGGGGTGATCCCCACGCGCAGCGCCGACGGGCTGTCGCTGATCGCCTACAATTTCTGCGAGACGGACGACAACCTCACGCTGGTCGATCCCGTCGGGGTGCGGTTCTCGAACCTTCCCGCCGGGGCGAAGTACGAGTGGAGCGAAGTGCTGCTCGACGACCGCACCAACAACAGCTACGCCGAATGGATCGCCTGCGGAAGCCCCGCCGATCCCTCGAAAATGCCCGCCTCGCTGCGCCGGAAGACCGCCGGGCTCAACGTCACCGCCCGTGGCTCGGCCACGGTGGGTCCCGACGGCGTGCTCTCGCTGGACATCCCCCTCAAGCGGCACAGCATGAAGCTGCTGGAGCTGAAGAAAAAATAAGAAAAATAGTAAACGAAGGACGCCCCTTGCGGGGCGTCTTTTGTTTTTGGCGGGATTACCTCCCTGCGGTCGGTGATCGCCGGGGTGGGGTAGCTTCAAAGCAAAAAGCGCTGCTCCGCTGCGCTCCGTGGCGTTGCGGGGGCTCCCTTTCGGAAATAAATTTCCTTCGGGATCCCCCGAAACGCAAACGCCCCCGAAAGGGGGCGTCGCGCTTTTTGCTTTGGCGGAGAAAGCGGGATTCGAACCCACGATGCCCTTTTGGAGCATACGCACTTTCCAGGCGCGCGCCTTCAGCCACTCGGCCATTTCTCCGTTTGCGTGCACAAAGGTATATAATTTTTCCGAAAAAGTCGCGGGTTAGAAAGTAGATTGCTGGAAAACCAAATCAGTGAATTGACTGTCAAGTGTTGCAATAGGTTTTTGGGGAATAAGCTGAAGACGACGAAAGAGAAGTAAATGTTGGACTCGGACAGCGTGTTATGCTCCTTTCGGTATCCACGTGGGTACAATTTGGGGCGGGATTGTATGTGATTTATTACTGGATCAAATTTTTATATACCTTTATGCCTGCATTTTCAGTGTATTGAATTTAGAGGGACCTGAAATTTTGTTTATGAAAACCTGTTACTATACAATCCTCACGCTTGTCGCTGTGGTGGCGCTGGCCTCGTGTAAAAAAGACAAAGGTGATGATAATGGCCCCGTGCCCAGTAATCCGAGCCTTCCGGCTGCCAATGCCGCCTTGTTGGCGGATATGACCGGTAAGGGTGTGCCTGTCGCAGGTTCTGACGTTGCGGGCACCTATGTTGGTGCCTTCTGGAAATCGGCTCAAACGGGCGAGCGCGTGATTAAGATAAATGTGGGTTTAGAGAGCGCCAATACTGGTGCATGGAGTGCCGAGGTGGCGTACTATGATGGCAAATGGGATCCCTCTAATGGCGACGGAGTTGTGCTTTCGACCACAGTCAGTGCTGATGCGAATATCTACCAGGACAGCCCCGGCGACGCCGAGAACTACAAGGTTTCCGGTACGGTGGCCAAGGTTTCTGGCACGGTTGCTTTGAACAGGGATATTGTTTTCCGCATCGGCCTTACCAAAACTTTTGCGGCATACAACGCTTCGACTGCCCCGGCGCGTTATGCTGTGGTGGTGCTTACATACGGTACACCGGCCAAGAAGCAGAAATTGTTCCTGCGCCAGGGCGAAGGTGCTGACTATGTGATGCGCCCGGGAGATACGGACGGTTTAGGCAACGCGGTTGACGTCAACCGCCCGAAAGCGATCAAGTTTTCGCCTTATAACCTGACTGATCCAAATATGGGTGTGGGTGGCCCGGCTTTGGCTAGCCATAATCAACTTGCAGTTGCAAGTGGCGTTTTTGTCGATTACCCTACCAAAGCAGGTGCTTTCTTCCAGTGGGCGAGTACGGCCCAGCCCCGCCGGGCTTACCATCCGGTCAGCCCCACAGGCGTGATTACGGGTTGGTTGAGTTCGGATTACGGCCCCGAGCTTTGGAACGCCACTACCGACGAGACCTGCCCTGCGGGTTACCGTCGTCCGCGGGACAGCAATACCGCCACAGGTCCTGTCGCTGGTTCCGAGATGCGCCAGTCGTTATGGTTAAACCCGCAGAGTGGCTACGATTCCAACATCGACAATTCGTTTTTCGGTTATTATGCCGACGGATATTTTGACCGCCGGGCGATTACCGATGCATTGATTGTGACAAAATCCGCTGTTTCACCCTCGACTAAAGACGTTGCTTATATTGGCCGATTGTTCTTCAATCCCCACGTCAATGCCTCGTTGTTCTTTCCCGCCGTGGGCGACCGCCTCTTCAACGGTGCGCTCTCCTCCGCGGGCCTGTACGGATTCTACTGGTCGAGTTCGCCCCCCTCAATGTACAGCGCATGGTACCTGCACTTCTCCTTCGGCGGCTACGCGCGCCAGTTCAGCGGCGATCACACATCTGGCTTTACTGTCCGCTGCGTCCTCCAATAATCGGACAAGCGGGAGCAGAGCCATGCTTGCATGAGCTCTGCTCCGCGAGGAGACTAAAGACGAAGTCAATAGGAGACGCTTGTTGCCGTCCGTTTGATTATTTGATTATTGGCTTCGTCTTCTTTCTTCGCGCCTCGGCCATTCAAATAGATTTGATGGCGCTCAGCTTGGTGCCAGTTCTAAGAGCCCGCAGGGTTAACACCGGCGGAGCCGGGCGAAAAATATTTCGCGCTAAAGTTATATAAGTTGCGCAAAACAAACAGGCTCATTGAGATCAAAACACTTCTAAATCGTCTCCGCCACCAGCTTGTTCCCAATAACGATTTGCTTTACAGTCGATAAATGGCAGTAAATAAAATGCCTACAACCGCGATTTTATACCGGCCAGCGTGGTGCGCAGCAGGGGGGTGCCGGCGAAAAGTTCCGCGAAGCGTTCCTCGGTGAGTGCGAGCCAGAAATCGCGGTCGGCGGTGCGCAGGTCGACCACCGGGGCGAGCCATTCGCGCGTAGCGGACGGGGCGGCGGGGGCGCGGCGGTTGTGGGGGCAGCACTCCTGGCACGCCTCGCACCCGAAGATCCAGCCGTGGAGCGCAACCGGGGATGCGGCGTCCTGCCCGTCCCGCTCGATGGTGTGCCGCGAGATGCAGCGCCGCAGGGCGAGGTTGCGCGTGGGCAGGATGGCGCCGTTGGGGCAGGCCGAAACGCAGGCGGTGCATTGGCCGCAGGGGTCGCCGGCCAAAGGACTGTCGT
>JAVBRR010000022.1:0-11660 GCA_031547705.1 Rikenellaceae bacterium
CGTCGAGGATGCCGTCCACAACCCGCAGCCACGATTCGGAGAGTTTCGAATTCTTGATCACCACATCGAGGTAGGCCTTCAGTGCGCTGCAAATCTCCTGGTGCCGGTGTGTTTCCGAACCGTACTCCAGGCCGCGGTAGGCCTCTTCGGGTACGATGCCGTATTTTTTGTAGATATCAAACACGTTGGGAGTGATGCTGCCCTCTTCGAACGACAGGTTGCCGTGCATGCGCACGTAGCGGATCGCCTTTTCGCGGTAGTTGTTGCGCACGATCCACATATCCGAGAGGTCGTATTCGCCTTTGCCGTTGCGGATTAGCTCGCTTTCGAGCATCGACACGGCCGAGAAGGCCCAGCACGTCCCGCTGCTTTGCTGGTTACGCACGCCGCTCGCGGGGTTGATCTTTCCGTCGGTGAACTCGAATCCCCCGCGCATATCCTTTTTTGCCGTTACAACTTCCTGAGCTATTGCTCCCAACGTGGCGGCGACGATGAGCATCGCCAGGGTCATTGCTTTCTTCATATCGTTTTTTGCTTTCTACAAAGATAGGAAAAACTCCCCGGTTTTCTTACTTTTGCGGGCAACGATTCTTGATTATGAGCCACCCGACAGAAACTTTTCGCCCCGTCCGCCGCCAGGACCGCCTGATGGACCAGGCGCGCGCCGTGGAATTGCTGGAAACTGCGCTCTACGGCTTCCTGGCCCTGGGCGAGGACGAGAACGGTTACGCTTACGGCGTTCCGATGAGCTACGTTTACGACCCCGCGGCCGGTTGCCTGTGGTTCCACTGCGCCCCCGAGGGTAAGAAGCTCGAACTGATGGCCCGCAACCCCCGGGTGTCGTTCTGCGTGGTCGGGGGTGTCGAAACCGTCCCGCAGCACTTCACCACCCGCTACGAGAGCGTCGTCGCTTTCGGCGTCGCCGACCTCGCTTTGTCCGAAGACCAGAAGCGCGAGGGGTTGCGCCTGCTGGTGCGGAAATATTGCCCCGACCACACGGTCCCCGGCGAAACCTACATGGAACGCTCCTTTGCCCGCACCGGCGTTTTCCGGATCGTGGTCGAGGGCATCACTGCAAAATGCAAGAGATAAATTTCGAAGATATCGCCTACCTGCGCACCGGTAACCCCCGCCAGCGCGAGGCCTACCGTGTGCTGACCCGCGGCCGGATCCTGGAGATCCTTGCGCCCTACGATCCGCTGCTGGCCGGGACGGTGCCCATCGGCATCGACGTCGAGGGCAGCGACCTGGACATCGTTTGCCGGGCCCGCGACCTGGAGGCTTTCGGCGAGTTCGCCCGCAGGCACTTCGGTGATAAAGAGGGGTTTGCCGTCCACACGAGCAGCCCGCTGGGCGTCGCGAGCCTGGTGGTCAATTTTACTGAAAGAGGCTTTCCGGTCGAACTTTTCGCTCAGGACACACCGACCGTGCGCCAACCGGCCTACCGGCACATGCTCGCCGAGCACGCCATCCTGCAGGCGGAAGGCGAAGAATTCCGCCGCCGGATCGTCGCCCTGAAGCGCAGCGGCGTCAAAACCGAACCCGCCTTCGGGCTGCTGCTCGGCCTGGACGATCCCTATGCGCAGTTGCTCGACTACTCCTGCGGCCCTACCGCGAAGTAGCGCACGCCCGGGTGCGCGAAAACCAGGCCGCAGAGCGATTCGCCGGGGACGATCATGTCGCTCTCGGTGAGGGTCATCGCGGTGGTTTCGCGAACGCCCAGCAGCGTGAAGACGCTGCGTTTCTGGCTGTGGTCGGGGCAGGCGGGGTAGCCGAAAGCGACGCGGATACCCTGGTAAGCGCCGCGCAGCACCTCCTCGGGGGTGTTGTCGCGCTGTTGGTAACCCCACGCGGTGCGGCGCAGGAAGTGGTGCACTGCCTCGCAGAACGCCTCGGTCAGGCGGTCGGAGAGCAGTTTGGCCAGGATGGCGTTGTAGTCGTCGCCCGCGTCGCGGAACGAGTCCTCCAACTGGGCGAGCCCCACGCCGCCCGTCACGGCAAACGCCCCGATATAATCTTTGTAATCATCACTTTCGAGCACGTAGTCGGCCAGTGACAGGCACACGTCGCCCGCGGCATCGCGCTGGCGCATCTGGGGCAGGCGCACCTCGCGGCCGTCGCGGCCGATCACCAGGTCGTCGCCGTCGGCCCGGGCGGGAAATACCCCCGCCACGCCCTGCAGGGTGAGCAGTTTTTCGTCCTTGATCCGCTGCAGCAGCGCTTTGGCGTCGGCAAGCAGGCGCCGTGCCTCGCCGCCTTTTTCGGGCGAATCGAGCAGCTCGGGGTAGCGTCCCTTGAGCCCGAAAGCGGGGAAGAAGTAGTTCCAGTCGATGTAGGGCTCGACCTCGGCGATGGGGTAGTCGTCGAATACCGTACGTCCCGTGTGGGTGGGCGTGATGACCTCCCCGGACGTTTTGACCAGCCGCCGCGCGCGCGCCTCGTCGGGCGAAAGCAACCGGCGGGCGCCCTGCGAGGTGCGGAAACGCTCGCGCAGGGCCTCCTGGGAGGCGTCTAAAGCTTCGACGAACGCCCCGCGCTCCTTGCCAAGCACTCCGGCCAGGATGCGCACGTTGTCCGAGGCATCGCGGCTGTGGATCACCGGGCCCGGGTAGAGCGGGGCGATCTTCACGGCAGTGTGCATGGCCGAAGTGGTCGCGCCCCCGATGATCACGGGGACAGTCAGCCCGGCGTCGCGCAGGCGCTCGACCGTGCGGATCAATTCGTCCAGCGAGGGGGTGATCAGCCCGCTCAGGCCCACGGCGTCGGCGCCCCAGGCCGCGGCTTCGGCGGCGATCGCCTCGGCGTCGACCATCACGCCCAGGTCGCGGATGCGGTAACCGTTGCACGACAGGACCACCGAGACGATGTTTTTTCCGATGTCGTGCACGTCGCCTTTAACGGTGGCTATCAATATTTTGGCAGTGTATTGCCCGTCGTCCGCCCCGCCTCCCATGAAGGGAGTGAGCACGCCCACGGCCTGTTTCATCACGCGCGCGCTCTTGATGATCTGCGGCAGGAACATCTTGCCCTCACCGAACAACCGTCCCACCTCTTCCATCGCGGGCATCAGGCAGCCGTCGATCACCGCCAGCGGCGACCCCAGGACACGGTACCCCTCCAGCGCGTCTTCTGCTATGAAATCGGTAACGCCTTTGGCCATAGCGTATTGTATGCGAGCTTCGAGCGGCCGCGTGCGCCACTCCTGTACCTCGGTGGCGGTCTGCACTTTGTCCGACACGCCTTCGGCATAACGCGCCAGGCGCTCGGGGGCGTCGTCCCCGCGTGCGAAGATCACATCGGTGACCAGCTCGGCCAGTTCGGGTTCTATGTCGTCGTAAACGGCCAGCATAGAGGCGTTTACGATCCCCATGTCCATGCCGGCGGCGATGGCGTGGTAAAGGAACACGGCGTGCATCGCCTCGCGCACCCGGTTGTTGCCGCGGAAGGCGAACGACAGGTTGCTCACCCCGCCGCTGATGCGCACACCCGGCAGGTTGGCCTTGATCCAACGGCACGCCTCGATGAAATCGACGCCGTAGCGCGCGTGGGCCTCGATCCCCGTGCCCACGGCCAGCACGTTGGGGTCGAAAATGATGTTTTCGGCCTCGATCCCGGCGCCTGTCAGCAGGTCGTAGGAGCGCTTCGCCACCTCGACCTTGCGGTCGAAGGTGTCGGCCTGGCCGCGTTCGTCGAAGAGCATCACCACCATCGCCGCACCGTAGCTGCGTACCGCGCGTGCGCGCCGCAGGAACTCCGCTTCGCCCTCCTTGAGCGAAATCGAGTTGACGATACCTTTGCCCTGGACGCATTTCAGCCCCGCCTCGAGCACCTCCCACGACGACGAGTCGATCATGAAAGGCACCCGCGCCAGTTCCGGCTCGGCCGAGGCCATCAGCAGGAAGCGCGTCATCGCCTCGCGGCCGTCGATCATCCCGTCGTCCATACATACGTCGACGATCTGCGCCCCGGCTCCCACCTGCTCCGTGGCGACGCCTAAGGCCTCTTCCCACGACCCTTCGCGCACCAGGCGGGCGAATTTGGCCGATCCCGCGACGTTGGCCCGCTCGCCGATGTTCACGAAGTTGCGCTCGGGCGTCACCTCGAGCCTTTCGAGTCCGCTCAGGGCGGTCACCGAACGCGGTGCGGGCACCGGACGCGGCGTGTAACGCTGCGCCACGGCGGCTATGGCGGCGATGTGCGCGGGAGTCGTCCCGCAGCACCCGCCCACGATGTTCACCAGCCCGTCGGCCAGGAAGCGCTCGACGTCGGCGGCCATCATGTCGGGCGTTTCGTCGGAGCCGCCCGAGATGTTGGGCAGCCCGGCGTTGGGGTGCACCGAGATCCGGCAACGCGCCACCTCGGCCAGGCGTTTGAGGTAGGGGTGCAGTTTCCGCGCCCCGAAGGCGCAGTTCAGCCCCACCGAGAGCAGCGGCCCGTGTTCGAGCGAGGTGTAGAAAGCCTCGACCGTCTGCCCCGACAGGGTGCGTCCTCCGGCATCGGACAACGTCCCCGAAACCATTATGGGAATTTCTATCCCTTTGTCGCGCAGTACTTTGTCGATGGCATAGAGGGCGGCTTTGGCGTTGAGGGCGTCGAAAATGGTTTCGACCAGGATGATGTCCACGCCTCCGTCGGCCAGCCCCTCGATCTGCTCGCAGTAGGCCCCGGCAAGCTCATCGAACGTGACCCCGCGCGAGTCGGGGCGCAGGATATCGAGCGGGATCGAGGCGGTGCGGTTGGTGGGCCCCACCGATCCGGCCACAAAGCGGGGTTTGGCGGGGTCGGCGGCGGTATGGCGGTCGGCGGCCTCGCGCGCCAGTTGGGCGGCGGCGCGGTTGATGCGGTAGGCGTAGTTTTCCAGACTGTAGTCGGCCAGCGATATGCGGTTGGCGTTGAAGGTGTTGGTCGAGATGATGTCGGCCCCGGCGTCCAGGTAGGCTTCGTGCACCTGCTGCGGGATGCGGGGTGCGGTGAGGCACAGCAGGTCGTTGCAACCCGCCAGCGTCGTGGCCCAGTCGGCGAACTCCTCGCCGCGGTAGTCCGCCTCCACGGGTTTGTGGGCCTGGATCATGGTCCCCAGGGCTCCGTCGAGGACGAGGATGCGGCGTTCGAGTTGGGTGTATAGGTTTTTCATAGTGTTTAATTCTGCGAGCCGCAGTTATTTTGCTTTTTTGAGAAGTTCGATCTCGAAGAGTTTATTCCAGTTCTTGCCCGTCACGAAGATGCGCTTGGTTGCCGGGTCGTAGGCGATGCCGTTGAGCACGTCGGTCGCGGAGGTGACGTCTTCGGGAGCGAGCAGCCCCGCCAGGTCGGCGATCTGCACCACGCAGCCCGTCGCCGGGTCGATCACCACGATGCGGTCGGTGGTGTAGACGTTGGCCCAGATCATCCCCTCGATCCACTCCAATTCGTTGATGTAGAGCACACGTCCCTGGTCGGTGTAGACCTGGATCGTGCCCTTGCGCTCGAACGTCGCGGGGTCGACGAGGTGGATGTTCTCCGTTCCGTCGCTCATGTAGAGCACCCTGCCGTCGGTGGTCAGGCCCCAGCCCTCGCCCGTGTAGGCGAATTCGCCCGTGCGTTTGAGCGTGCCCAGGTCGTAGACGAACGCCTTGCCCTCCTGCCAGGTGAGCTGGTATATCTTGTTGTCGAGCAGTGCGATCCCCTCGCCGAAATACTTGCCTTCGAGGCGCGTTTCCTGTAGGGATTTCCCCGTCGCCGGGTCGACCTTGCGCAGCACCGACTCCCCGTATTGCCCCGTCCCTTCGTAGAGGAACCCGTCGTGCCACACGAGCCCCTGGGTATAGGCCGAGGTGCTGTGGGGGTAGGTTTTCACGACCCGCACGCCGGTTTCCACGGGGGCCTTGGCCGCGCACACCGTCACACTGCCGCCGTAGGACGACTCCTCGCCGCCGCGGTGGGCGACCATCCGGTAGGCGTGGCGCCCTACGCGCTGCGTAGCCGGGATGTCCCAGGTCGCCGCGCCGTTCTCGCCCGCCGCCACCCGCCGCGAGTCGATCCACAGCACCAGGCTGTCGACCGCCTCGTCCCCGGCAAGTTTGACCGCGAAAACCGCTTTCTCGCCCTGGTGGTATTTGCCTTCGGCCGAAGCGGTTACCCGGGCGATCATCCGTTTTTGCTGCGCCGCCGCCGCGTCGGTTCCGCCTTCGGGTGCGGGTGCGTTTTTGCCCGTGCCGCTGCCGCAACACGAGAACAACAACACCCCCAGGGCCATCCATATACCGCTTTTTACCATAAATTCGAAAATTTGAACAAAAGTACGAAAAAAATCGTATATTTGCGGTCGAATCGCCTGCGCTGTTAACTCAGTCGGTTTAGAGTGTCACCTTGACAGGGTGGAAGTCAGTGGTTCGAGTCCACTACAGCGCACAGGAAAAAGGCCCGGACAACAAGTAGCGGGCCTTTGTCAATAAAAATACTCCGCCTTATGCTTACCATCCGACAGATCCGCGACGACAAAACCCTTGCCATCGAGCGCCTGGCCGTCAAGGGCGTCGATGCGGCCGCAACCATTGCGCGCATCGAACAGGCCGACGACAGCCGCAAAGCACTGCAAACCAAACTCGACGCCAACCTGGGATCCCAGAATTCGATCGCCAAGGAGATAGGGGCGCTCTTCGCCCAGGGCAAGAAAGACGAAGCGGCCGGCGCCCGCGAGCAGGTGGCTGTGCTCAAGGAGGAGGCCAAGGCCCTCGAGGAGGAGATGCGTGCTGCTGAGGCGGAGCTGAACGCCCTGATCGTCACGTTGCCCAACTTCCCCTCGCCGCTGGTCCCCGCGGGACGCACGCCCGAGGACAACGTCGTGGTGCGCACAGGCGGCGAGATCCCCGCGCTCGGTCCCGATGCCAAGCCCCACTGGGACCTGCTGGCGCAGTACGACATCATCGACTTCGAGCTGGGCGTGAAGATCACCGGGGCCGGATTCCCGGTCTACAAAGGCAAGGGTGCGGCCCTGCAGCGCGCGCTGATCGCCTATTTCCTCGACTGCAACACCGCGGCGGGTTACACCGAGGTGATGCCCCCGCTGCTGGTCAACGAGGCTTCGGGCTTCGGTACCGGCCAGTTGCCCGACAAGGAGGGGCAGATGTACCACGCCACGGTCGATAATTTCTACCTGATCCCCACGGCCGAGGTGCCGGTGACCAATATCTTCCGCGACGTGATCGTCGAGGGGGCCGAGCTGCCCCTGAAGCTGACCGCCTACACGCCCTGCTTCCGCCGCGAAGCCGGGTCGTACGGCAAAGACGTGCGCGGCCTGAACCGCCTGCACCAGTTCGACAAGGTCGAGATCGTGCAGGTCGCCCGCCCCGAAGCGTCGTACGAGGCGCTGGACGGAATGGTGGCCCACGTCGAGGGGATCCTGCAGGCGCTGGGGCTGCCTTACCGCATCCTGCGGCTTTGCGGCGGCGACATGAGCTTCACCTCGGCGCTGACCTACGACTTCGAGGTGTGGTCGGCGGCGCAGGGACGCTGGCTGGAGGTGTCGTCGGTGTCGAATTTCGAAACGATCCAGGCCAACCGCCTCAAGTTGCGCTTCCGCGGCGAGGACCGCAAGCCCCAACTGGCCCACACGCTCAACGGCAGTTCGCTGGCCCTGCCGCGCATCGTGGCCGCGCTGATCGAGAATTACCAGACCCCCGACGGGATCGTAATCCCCGAAGTGCTCCGTCCTTATACCCGTTTCGAAAAAATATAAACCCCTTTCCGGCATATTTTATGCAGCGGAAAAGTCGTTATATAATAGGTCGGGGGTAAAGCGAGGAATTTATTCAGAATTTGTGTAAAATATTTTGAAAGAGCGACAACAAATTTTATCTTTGTAGAACAAATTTTTAAAAAACCGAACAATGGCTTACAAAATTTTGGAAGATACCTGCACCGCTTGCGGTACCTGTATCGATGAGTGCCCCGTAGAGGCAATTTCCCCGGGTGACGTCTACACGATCGATCCGTCGACGTGTACGGATTGCGGCACCTGCGCCGATGTTTGTCCCGTAGAGGCAATCATTCCCGCATAGGTGCGGACAGGTTTCAAAAAGAGAGCCGCCCTTTGATTCGGGGCGGTTTTTTTCTTAACCCAGATTGAATAATGAAAGTATATAAATTCGGCGGCGCATCGGTGCGAGATGCGGCGGGGGTGAGGAACCTGGCGGAGATCGTCCGCGGGGAAGCCCCCGGGGGGCTGTTGGTCGTCGTGTCGGCGATGGGTAAGAGCACCAATGCCCTGGAGGGCGTGGTCGAGGCCCTGGTGCGCGGCGATGGGCAGGATGCGGCGGCACGCATCGGCCGGTTGAGGGATTACCACCGCCCGATCTGCGGCGAACTGTTCGCCGCCGGCGAGCCTGCCGGAGTGACGGCGCTGTGGAGTGAGTTGGAGCAGTGCGCCCGGGATGCCGGAAAGGTGTCCGAGGCGGATTACGGCTTGTGGTATGACCGGATCGTGCCCTACGGCGAGCTGATCTCCACGGCCATTGTCGCGGCGTTCCTCGTCGAGAGCGGGATCCCCGCCCACTGGTGCGACATGCGTCGGTGCCTGGTCACCGACACGCGCCACCGCGATGCCAACGTCGACCTGGCAGCCTCGGCGCCGTTGCTGCAAGCGGTGGTCGCGGCGCATCCGGGCGAAGTCGTCGTGGGGCAGGGCTTTATCGGCGCCACACCCGGCGGTGAACCTACCACGTTGGGGCGCGAGGGCTCGGACTACTCGGCGGCCGTGGCGGCCCACATCCTCGATGCCGAAAGCGTGACGATCTGGAAGGATGTCGAAGGCATCCTGAACGCCGACCCCAAGATCTTCCCCGACGCGGTCCACATCCCCGAACTGACCTACCTCGACGTGATCGAGCTGGCCTATTCCGGTGCGCAGATCATCCATCCCAAGACGATCAAGCCGCTGCAGAACAAATCGATACCGCTTTATGTCCGCCCGTTCGGCGACGCGTCCCGCACCGGGAGCGTCGTGCGTGGCGAGATGGCCGGCAACATCGACGTGCCGATCCGCATCCTCAAACGCGGGCAGGTGCTGGTGTCGATCCGGCCCAAGGATTTCTCGTTCGTGCTCGAAGACCGCCTGGGTGAGATATTCTCTATGCTCGAGGGCAACCAGGTGAAAATAAATCTGATACAGAGCTCGGCCGTGAACCTGACGGTGTGCGTCGACCGTTCACGCACGCTCGAGGCGGTGCTCGAACAGTTGCGCGGCGAATTCCGCGTGGTGACCAACGACAACGCCGAACTGCTCACCGTCCGCGGCTATACCCCCGAACTTTACCGCCGCTACGCCGAAGACCCCGGGGTGCTTGTGTTGCAGCGTACGCGGCGGATCATGCGCCTGGTGAGAATCCCGGAGACTGTTTGATAATGATTACGGTCTTTACACCCGCTTATAATCGCGCTTATATTATCGAGGCACTCTACCGGAGCCTTTGCCGCCAGACGTCGAAGGATTTCGAGTGGATCGTCGTGGACGACGGCAGCACCGATAACACCCCCGAGTTGCTCGCTTCGTTTCAGGCCGAGGGGGCGATCCCTATGCGCATTTTCCGCACCCCGAACGGGGGCAAGCACCGGGCGGTCAACCTCGGCGTAAAGGAGGCCTGCGGCGAGTTGTTTTTTATTGTTGATAGCGACGACTACCTGGCCGACAACGCCGTCGAGCGGGTCGCATACCATTACGATGCGGTGCGCGACGACGAATCGTTTGCGGGCGTGAGCGGGCTGAGGGCCCATTTTTCGGGCGAACGGATCGGCGGCGAATGTGATTTCGGCGTTATGGACTGCACCTCCATGGAGTTGCGCGAAACGCACTCGATCCGGGGTGATATGGCCGAAGCGTATCGCACGGCGATCCTGCGTGCCTACCCTTTCCCCGAATACCCGGGCGAGAAGTTCGTGTCGGAGGCGGTGGTTTGGAACCGCATAGCCGAGCGGTATAAACTGCGTTATTTCTACGAAAAAATCTGTTTTTGCGAATACCTCGAAGACGGGCTTTCTCATTCCATCCTGCGACATCACTACCTGAGCCCGCGCAGCTCGGCGCTCTATTTTTTCGACCTGGCCCGGCTCGAAAGCCTCTCCCCCGAATGCCGGGATGACCACGCCAAACAATACTGGCGTTACCGCTACGCTTGTACGGGACGCCTGGAACGCGAATTGCGTCGCCCGCCGCTGTGGATGTACCGTTACAGGTTGCTGCGCGACGGATGGAAACGCCACAAACACGAACATAAACTCTATGAAACAGCGAATTCCTAAGATCATCCACTATTGTTGGTTCAGCAACGATCCCCTGCCCGAACTGGTACAGAAGTGCATCGCTTCGTGGCGGAAATACTTGCCCGATTACCGGATTATGTTGTGGGACACCAGCGCCTTCGATATGGAGAGCCACCCCTTTGTCAGCGAGGCTTTCGCCGCCAAAAAATACGCCTTTGCCGCCGACTATGTGCGCCTTTACGCCCTATACCACCACGGGGGCATCTACCTCGATTCCGATGTCGAGGTGAAACGCAGCATGGATAAGTTGCTTTCCCTGAAGGCATTTACCGGATTCGAAGACGACGTACACATACAAATGGCCGTTCTCGGGAGCGAGAAAGGGGGCGTCTGGGTGCGGTCGATGCTCGACTACTACGACGGGCGCCACTTCGTCCTGCCCGACGGAAGCTACGACGTCAAGACCAATGTGAAGATCGCCACCGAACTGATGGCCGGCAGGGGTTTCGTCCCCGGCAACCGCTACCAGGTCCTGGACGATGGCAACATACATATTTTTCCGCGCGACTATTTCTGCCCCAAGGATTTTGCGAGCGGCGAAATGCGGATCACCCGCCGTACCTACGCCATCCACCATTTTACCGGCTCGTGGCTCCCGGAAGGCCAACGACACAACCCCGTCCCCAAATACAAGACCAACATCCGCCGCCGCCTGAGCCGCCTGGTGCGTCGCCTGCGGGGCCGGCCGTTGTCATAATAATAAACGAGGCGCCCTGCAAAGGACGCCTCGTTTGATATAAGCGTTGCCGCTGTTTAGTTGTAACCCAAAGACTTCGAAGCTGTATAGCTCACTTTGAGTGCATTGGCGCGGCGAAGTTCCTGTTTCACGTCGGTGATGATACCCATGCGCGTATTCATGTCGGCTTTGATGGCGACGGTCATTTTCGAACGGTCGCTTTCGTTGAGCTTGTCGCGTTCCGAGGCTACGAACTCCAGGATATCCTGGGTGGTTTTGTAGCTGTCGTTCAGCTGGATACGGGGCGTGGTGCCGAATTTAACCTGCAATGCAGGGGTCGGCGGGCCGATGTAGATGTAAGAAACGAGGGCTTTGTTCTCGAGTTTCTGAACTTCCGTGGCTGCAGGAACCGTGAAACGAACCAACAGGTCCTGTTCGCGCATCGTGGTCGACACCATAAAGAAGAACAGGATCATGAAAATAACGTCGGGAAGCGATGCTGTCGACAGCGCGGGGGTTTCTTTGCCCCCTTTTTTCTTCATTACTGCCATATTAGTTTCCTCCGATATTACGTGGTTCGGCTTCAGATATCTGAAGCGGGATAGCTTTCTGTACGGCGCCGCGTTGCTCCTCGTTGAGGCTGTAGAAGGTCTTGCCGAATTTGGCTTCGGCTACTTCGTCGCGGATC
>JAVBRR010000050.1:0-8251 GCA_031547705.1 Rikenellaceae bacterium
GTGCAGTTCATGTTCGACAACATGGACGGCGTTGACAAGAAAGAGCTCTCCGACGCCTCGAAAAAGGCCGAATACGAACAGGCTGTAACCCTCTTCTCGTCGAAGCTCAAAGCCGAAGCCGAGAAAAAGGGAGGTATCAAAAGCACTGAAGTCATCGAGGAAACCATCAGCGAAGACGGCAACACGGCCAAAGTGAAGGTGAAAACCACTTACGGCGACGGCACGACGGACGAAGACACCACCAACCTGAAGCTGGTGGACGGCAAGTGGATGTTCGAAAACAACAAATAGCCCATTCGCCGGAAGTAATCCGTATACAAACAAAGAACCGCTCCTTTCGGGGAGCGGTTTTTCGTTTTTCCGGTCGCTGCGGTCAGTTGAGCAGCGAGTTGAGTTCGGCGCTGGCTTTGAACTTCACTACGTTTTTGGCAGGCACACGGATGGCGGCGCCGGTGATGAAATTGCGCCCCGTGACCTCCGATTTGCGGGTTACGACCAGCGACCCCAGCCCGACCACGGTGATCTTGTCGCCGGCGGAGAGGGCGTTGCCCGTAACCTTGATCAAGGCGTCCAGCGCCTTGCGGGCGTCGGTTTTCGAAATGCCGGATTCGGCGGCGATGGCATCGGCAAGTTGACTTTTGTTCATAGGCAGTGTATTTATTGCTAACGGTTATACAAATATAAGAATAAAGCCATCAGGAAACAGCAACACAGAGAAAATAACAAAAACTTGACTCCTTAATAACTGTATTCCCATTTAATTGTTTTCCAACAGTTTTTGCGTGTGTATCAGCAACTCCTTTCCGCCGAATCGCCCGTGTCCCGGAATTACTATTTCCGCCGATGGAAATTTGAAAATTACTTTTCCAACGGAGGAAGGCCATTGATCAACATCAGCATCCGCAAGGTTCCCCAGTGTTTTCGACGACATTTCTTTCACCATACAACCTGCGAAGAGGATCTTCTCCGAAGGGATCCATACCACGATGTTATCGGTCGTGTGACCGCTGCCGAAATAATAACATTCTATTTCGACATCGTTCAGTTTCAGGTAAAGCGAATCTTTAAACCCTTTTTTCGGAACGGGCAACCCTTTCTCTTTCGCGATGTCGATTGTCTTCTGGTTGGCATATGACTTTATGCCCTTTTTATTCAAATATGCTAAACCGCCCATGCAGTCCTCGTGCCAATGATTGGGCACGAAACCGGAAACTTTGGCATACAGAGAGTCTGCGATGAAATCGACCAGCGTTTTAGTTTGTTCCTCAGTAACAGGCGTATCGAAAAGAAAAGCCTTACCTTTATCTATCAGAACCAATCCGTTGGAAGACACCTTTCCAAACCCTTTTATTTCGCAAACCGATACGTGAACATAAGCCTTCGGTGAAAGGCGGATCAGTTCGATATCGTCCGATACCCTGATTTTATTTATTGCGGGCTGCGCATATCCTGCAAACTGAAACAGCGGGAACAATAGCATTGGCAAGACGATTCTATGTTTCATATGCTATAATCCTAAAAACTCTTTCCTATGGCCAGGAAATCCTCGGCCACGAGCGACGCTCCGCCGATCAATCCGCCGTCGACATCTTCGCCTGCGAATAGCTCCGCGGCATTTCCCGGATTGCAGCTTCCGCCGTAGAGGATAGGCGTTTGAGCGGCCAAGTCGCCGAACCTCTCCGCCAATATCCCGCGGATGTGGGCATGCATCTCCTGGGCCTGGGCGGCCGAGGCGTTCTTGCCCGTCCCGATAGCCCACACGGGTTCGTAGGCCACAATGAGGCGCGCGAACCGCTCGGGCGTGAGGCCGAAAACCGCTTCGGCCAGTTGGCGCCCGACCACGTCGAACTGTTCGTCGGCCTGGCGGTCGGCCAGTTTTTCTCCCACGCAATAGATAGGCACCAGGTTGTTGTCGAATGCCAGGGCCAGTTTTTCGGCCAGCATCGCACCCCCCTCGCCGTAGTAGCCGCGGCGCTCGGAGTGCCCCACGATCACGTATTCGACCCCCAGCGAAGCGATCATCGCGGCCGATACCTCGCCCGTGTAGGCGCCCCGGGCGTGGTCGGCACAGTTCTGGGCGGCGACGGCGATCCCGCGGCCCCGCGTGGCCTTGACGGTCTCGGCCAGGTGGGTATAGGGCGGGGCGACGACCAGGGTGACGTCGTTGGGCACCGTTTTGCGGCCCGCCGCGATGGCGCGCACGAGTTCCAGCCCTTCGATGGGGGTGGTGTTCATTTTCCAGTTTCCGACAACGATCTTTTTACGCATAATCACATTGAGTTAGGGGAAGCCATAAGCAAAAACCGCGCCTTGGGGAACGGCGATTTTTTATACCTTCCTCAAAGGTAACAATAATATTATGAATTAAAAATGAATTGCGGTTTTCTTCGGAAAGCCGCCGGCTTCGAAAACTGCACCGAATTATTATTAACTTTATGCAGCAAAACACAAGGTCGTTGCGTAAATAGGGTATGAAGGAGATCATAGAAGCTTGCAGACGCGGGGACCGCAGGGCCCAGACCGAGCTGTACGATCGTTTCGCCCCGGGCGTCTACAACTCCTGCCTGCGCATCCTCGGCGACCGGGCTGCCGCCGAAGACGCCATGCAGGACTCCTTCATCAAGGCATTCGGCCGCTTGCCCGACGACATACCCCTGGAGGCGTGGCTGCGCCGGGTGGCGATCAACACCTCGATCGACGTGCTCCGGCGCCGGAAGATGGTCTTCACGAGCCTCAACGAAAACCTGCCCGACGAGGAGCCGGAGCACGAGGAGGATGTGAAAGCGAGCGTGGCGGCGATCCGCGAGGGGATGCAACGCCTGCCCGAGGGGTACCGGCTGGTGCTGACGCTCCACCTCGTCGAGGGGTATTCGTTCGACGAAGCGGCCGAAGCGCTGGGGATCACGCCCTCGACCGTCCGCTCGCAATATGTGCGCGGGAAAGCGCGGCTCAGAGAAATATTGAAAAAATTATGACTATGGAAAAATATATCCGGAACAACCGCGCGGCGTTCGACGACGCCCCGCTGCCCGAAGGCCACCGCGAGCGCTTCGCCGCCCGCCTGGCGCGGGTGCGCCGCCGCAGGATCGTTGTGCGCCTGTCGGGCGTGGCCGCTGCGGCGGCGATGGTGGCGGCGGTCGTGTGGTTCCAGGGGGTCGAAAAGAACAATTGCCGCCTGTCGCCCGAGTTGGCCGACGTGAACGCCTACTACTCCTACGAACTCTCCGAAGAGGTCGCCCGCGCCGAAGAACTGGTCCGCAGCCGGGGGGTCGGGGAGCGCCTCGAACTGATGGCGGCCGTGGCCGAGATGCACCGCGAGTCGGACGCGCTGCTCGCAACCCTCTGCCAGGCCGAGATCGACACTTCGCAGGCCATTATCCTTGTCGTTGAACATTACCGCCTCCAGATCGATGCGATGGAGATGACGGTCGAATCGCTTAAAAACACCCTGTTATGAAAAAGTTAATCCTTATCGCGGCACTCATTGCCGCGAGCGTCGCGGCAACAGCCGCCCCCCAGTACCAGACGCGCCGCGTGATCGAAAAAAGCTTTCCGGCCACGGCGTCGACCCTGCTGAACATCGACAACCGCTACGGCAAAGTCACCATCGAGACGTGGGACCGCAACGAAATCCGCTTCACGGTCACCGTCACCGGGACCAGCCCCCGCAGCCAGGCCGAGGCCGACGAGCATAACGCACGGGTCACCATCGATCTCTCCAGCCAGGGGGATGTGGTGCGCGCGCTCACCACGGTCAAGAGCCAAACCCGCAGCATGGGCGGCGGCTTCAAGATCGAATACCTCGTCAGAGTACCGCGCGGCATCGAAATGGAGATCCGCAACCACTACGGCGACGTGGAGATCGACCGGTGCGGCGGCTCCCGGACCAAGTTCGAAATCAAGTACGGCGACCTGACCTGCGGGACGATCTCCGACGCCAAGATCAACCTCGAATACGGCAACGCCCACTTAGGTCCCGCAGGCAACCTGAAGATCTACCTGCGCTACGGCAAGATGTACCTCGAAACCTACGGCAACCTGACGGTGGACAGCAAGTACGGCGAAGTCAACGCTGAGGGAGGCAATTCCATCCACGCCACATCGGCCTACGACCGCTACAATATCGAGCGTGCCGCCGACTTCCAGATCACGGGTGCCTACACCAAGATCAAGGTCGGGGCGGTCGCCGGTTCGATCTCCGTGACGGCCAAATACGGCGGCGTCGAAGTGAAAACCGTGGAACCGACCGCCCGGGAACTGACCTTCGGGCTGGACTATACCGACCTGTTGCTGGGGATCCCCGCCGCAATGTGCCACGAGCTCCGGATGTCGGTCAGTTACGGCAAGCTGTCGATGCCCTTGGAAGGCATAATGAACTACAAAGGCAACATGAGCGCCACCAGCCAGAACTTCACGGGCCAGATGGGGCAAGGTACCCCCACCATGAAACTTACCGTCACCTCGCGTTACGGCAACATCAAGATCGCAACCAAATAATTTTTCAACTACTAATCCCAAGAATATGTACAGGTACAGGATTTTTTTGCTGGCGGCAATGTTCGTTGCCTTTGCCGCGGGCGCCAGCGCCCAGAAGCGTGTGGTGCAGTCCGAGGTGATCGTCCGCGACGGTGAGGTCACCAAAATCGAACGCATCATCGAAAACGGCGACACGACAACCATCGAAAGGAAGCAAATCGAAGACCGTTTCCGCCGCCCGGACAACTGGCGCGAGAAACGGATGGAAATAAACCGCACGTGGGTCGTGATCGGGGACAATGCCAAGAAAAAAGAGAACCGGTGGTGCAGCAAATGGCGCGAGCGTACGCGCGGCCACTGGGCGGGTGTGTCGCTGGGGTACTCGGGTCTGGTGAGCTCGCTGGCCGATTTCTCGCTGCCCGAAGACGCGCGTTACATGACCCAGGATGCCAAATCGATCGGCTTCACGTGGAACGTGTTCGACGTTTCGATCGTCAACCGGCCCCATTTTGTGCTCTTCACCGGCCTGGGCCTGGAGTGGAACAACTTCCGCTTCGCCCAGAACGTCACCCTGCGCAACGACGACGGACACATCGCCCCCAACTGGTATTACTATTACAACGGCATCGACCTCAAGAAGAGCAAACTCACGACCGGCTACCTCAACCTGCCGCTCGCGGCCGAGTTCAAATTCGGGCGCGGCGACCGGGGGTTCGTCAACTTCGGGGCCGTGGGCGGCTGGCGCTTCGCGGGCCACACCAAGATCAAGGCCCACACCCCCGCCCTGGACGGCAAGCGCAAGGACCGCGGCGACCTCTGCCTGGCCAATTTCCACTACGGCGCGACGGTCAACGTGGGTTACAGCTGCGTGGCCCTGACGGCGTCGTACTACCCCCAGTCGATCTTCAAAAAAGGCCAGGGACCCGACGTCCAGCAGGTGAACATCGGGATAGCGATCATAAAATAAAGGATGGGGATCAGCGCTTGATCACCATGTGCCGCTCGCTCTTGCGGGGGTAGATGTCCTTGATGGTGATCAGGATGCCCGTCTCCTCGACGTTGCCGAAATCGGGGTTGCGCACCGTGCCGAAAACACGCATCGAGGGCGAGAGGTTCATGTAGGAGTTGATCAGCGGCGGGATGTTCTCGTTCATGCCGCGGATTTCGCGGGTGAGGATCTTGTAGTTTTCGGCAAAGTTTTCGCCCGCGAAGAGCGCATCGAAGTCCTCGTCCAGTTCGATATCCACGGGATGGATCGACTCCACGAGTTGGTCGCTGTCGGGGAAATAGCGGCGCAGGAAGTAGATCAGCATGTTGCGCGCCCGGCGGTTGTAGTCGCCGTACATGGTCACCTTGCCGAAGAAATATTTCATATCGGGGTTGGCCACGATCAGGTAGCCCAAACCGTCCCAGAGGTTGTCCAGGGCGTAGATACCCTTGGGGTTGACGCGCGTCCCCTGGTAGTGGGGCTGCACGAACGAGCGCCCCAGTTCGATCGTATAAGGTAATATCTTTTTGCGGAAACGGTCGCTGAAACGGAAATAGTGCTCGGTCGAGAGATGGGGCGTGTGGCTGCCGCGCGAAACGATGTAACGGTACCCCCCCACGATCTCGCGGGCCGCAGGATCCCACACGATCAGCTGTTTATATCCTCCCTCCGCACGGTCCAACTCGTCGATATCGACCTCGGCACCGGTGCCGCCCCCCGCCTCGCGGAACGACAGCTCGCGCAGGCGCCCGATCTCGAGCATCGTATTGGGTGAATCGGCCGCCGTGACGACGTAGATGAAGTTGCCGGCGTTATTGGTCGCGCGCATCAGGCGCTCGGTAGTGAGCTCGCGTTCGATCAATTCCCTGGCTACGGGCGGGATCATAGGTTGCATGCGGAGATGGATTTGGGATGCAAACGGTTATTAACTTGCAAATATATAATAATTCGGTTACAGAATGCGACTTTCGGGCGGAAAGTTTTCACAAAGTTTTCTCTCCGGCGGGGTCCAGGGCATAGGCGCGGCGGCGGATCTCGGCGGTCCATTCCCCGGCCGATCGTCCGTCCGAGAGGTCGGTGCAGGGGATCGGCCGGCCGATGTGGATGTCGAAATGGCGCCCGCGCTGGCGGAACAGCTCGTCGACCAGGTAGAGCATCTCGACGTTGGCCCCGATCCCCAGGCGGGTGCGCAGCGAGGAGAGGCGGTAGAAAAAGTTCGAAAGCCGCCCTTCGCAGAACACCGGGACGACGTCGCGTCCCGAAGCGACGGCCTTTTTGACGAAACTCGGCTTCCAGCGCAGGTCGGCCACCCGGCCGCGGCGGCGGCGCGAGCAAAGCCCGGCGGGGAAGGTGATGATCGGCAGGTCGGACTCGAAGGCGCTGTTGTACAACCCCGCGTAGGCGGGATTCTGGCGGCCGTGCTTGTTGACCGGCACGAAGATCGGCGCCAGGGGCGGGATGTTCATCAGGATGTCGTTGACCACTACCCGCACGTCGCCGAAATATTCGCTCACCTGCTCGGCCAGCATCAGCCCGTCGACCCCGCCGAAGGGGTGGTTCGAGGCGAAAAGGTAGCGTCCCGCGGAATCGAGGCGTTCGATCCCCACGGCCGTGTAGGTGATCCCCAGGTCGGCGAGGCAGGCGCGGATGAACTCCACACCCGTCAGGTGCCCGTAGAGGGCCAGTATCCGGTTCACCTCGTCCTGGTGGACGATGCGGCGCAGGTAGGCCACGGCAAAACCCGGCGTCCAGCGCGCCAGGCCCGGCGCCTTTTCCCGCAACACTTCCTCTACGTCGATCTGCATCCTGTTGTCCGCTGCAATTTTAGCGTAAAAGTAACCAAATAATTCCAAAAACCGCGGGAAAATCCTATCTTTGGGCATCGAAATTCAGAGTATAGAGTTACAGATGGGAGAATATCATGTGCCGGTGTTGTTGGAAGAGTCGGTCGACCTTATGGAGATAAGGCCCGACGGAGTGTATGTGGACCTTACCTTCGGGGGAGGAGGGCACACGGGGGAGATTTTGCGGCGCCTGGGGCGCAACGGGAAGCTGTTTGCGTTTGATCAGGACGCCGATGCCGCCGAAAACCTGCCCAAAGACCCCCGGCTGACGTTCGTGCAGAGTAATTTCCGCTTCATGCGCTCGTGGTTGCGGTTCCACGGGGTGGAAGCGGTGGACGGCGTGCTGGGCGACCTGGGGGTTTCGTCGCACCACTTCGATACCAGCGAGCGCGGCTTCTCGTTCCGCTTCGACGGGCCGTTGGACATGCGCATGAACCGCCTGGCCAAAACCACCGCGGCGAAGATCGTGAACGAATACACCCACGACGAATTGACGCGCGTGCTGGGCGACTGGGGCGAGGTGTCGACCCCCTGGAAGGTGGCCAACTGCATCGAGCGCGCACGCGCCCAGGACCCGATCTTCACGATCGCAGCGCTGGTCGAGGCCGTAGCCCCCTGCACGCCGGCGCGCGACGCGAACAAATTCCTGTCGAAACTCTTCCAGGCCCTGCGCATCGAGGTCAACCGCGAAATGGACGCGCTGGCCATGGCGCTCGAGCAGAGCGCCAAGGTGCTGAAACAGGACAGGAAGCTGGTGGTGATCTCCTACCACTCGTTAGAGGACCGGATGGTGAAGAATTTTATGCGCAGCGGCAACTTTTCGGGCGTGGCGGAGAAGGATTTCTACGGACGCACGTCGGCGCCGCTGGAGGTGATCGTCAAAGGGGTCGCCCCGTCCGACGAGGAGATCGCCCGCAACCCCCGGGCCCGGAGTGCACGGCTC
>JAVBRR010000005.1:0-12663 GCA_031547705.1 Rikenellaceae bacterium
CGGATGATGGCGGATACGCGCCGCCAGCCGCTGTGGACCGTGGCCCTGCTACTGCCTGTGTTCGCGGTGGTTACGGCCGTGCTGGTACTTTTCGGGCAGGACCCGGATTCGATGGTGAAAGTTTTTACCGAGACCACGACATGGAACTTTTCGCAGATGACCCACCCGCCCGATCTGGGGCACGAGGGGCATGACCTGTGCACTGTGGCCGCCTGCGGGCATCCGCGTGTGGTGAGGCCCGCGCGCCTGGGCCGTCGCCACGGAAACGAAATTATCGTCAACCGGCAACTTATGGTGGCCAATGCATGGGAAGAGTTGTTGAAGCAGCGCGCGCCGTGCTTGCATGGGGCCATCCGCCGGGCGTATGACCGCCGCGGGCTACCGCTCTCGCGCCATATCACCACGCCATGGCGCTCGGATGCGGTTTATCTGGCGATGAAACCGTTGGAGTGGTTCTTCACGGTCACGCTTTATTCGTGTTGTACAGATCCGGAACAAAGGATAAAAAGACAATACCCACTATAGTTGCGTATAGAACTGAAAGAATTCGCGCGGCACGGACCAGAAATCGCGCCACTCGAAATACTCGGGCGCCACGCTGCTCACGTTGCGAAAACCGCGGTGGCGGAACAGCATCTTGCAGCGCGTGACGTGGAAATACTGCGTCACTACTATAAGGCTGTTGAAATGCAGTTGGTCCTTCATCGCCAGCACGTTATCGACCGTGCGGCGCGACGATCCGCCGTTGTTGTCCACGAATATCACGTAGTCCGGAATACCCCGCGAGCGCAGGTAGTCGCGTGCCCGTTCACCCTCCAGGAAGCCCTCTTTGCCATAAGCGCCGCTGACGATTATCCCGCCCACGCGCCCGTTCTGGTATAGCGATATGGCGCATTCCAACCTGGCTTCCAGACGGTGGGACAGCGAGCCGTCGACGTTGATACGGTTGCCCAGCACCACGGCGAAATCGCCCTTTTCGCCGCGGTCGGTAAGGCCGTCTGCGGCGATTATGCAGGTGTGCACAAGGAACCACATCGGCACTATGCCGATCAGGATCAGCCATAAGGCTTTAACGTGCTTGTTTTTCGTAAGACGCTTTACGTCCGGACCATGCTTTTTCATAGCGTCAGAGCCATTTTTTCCACTTGAAGAAGTAGTACGTTCCTATCGAGGTTACCGCCATCAGCCCTATAGCAGCGGCGAAACCCCACTTCCACTGCAATTCGGGGATGTGGGCGAAGTTCATACCGTAGATACTGGCGATCATCGTCGGGGGCATGAAGAACAGCGCGGCCACGGTAAAGATCTTCGTACTCTTATTCTGTTCCAGGTTGATAAGCCCCAGCGCCGTATCCTGCAGGAAATCGAGGCGTTCGGAGCTGAAATCCGCGTGGTTGATCAGCGAGTTGACGTCCTTGATCATCAGCGACAGCTTGGGGTAGATGTCGTTCGGGAAGCGCTCGCTGCGCAGAATGCCCGAAAGCACGCGCTGGCGGTCGAAAATATTCTCGCGGATCGACATCGTACTCTCCTGCAGGTGGTTGATCCGTTTGATGATCTCCTTGTCCACAATTTCGTTGATGCTGATGTCCTTGCTCAGGGCGGCGATCTGGCGCGAAAGGGCCTCCACGAGGTCGGCGTCGAAATCGATGCGCACCTCCATGATCGAGATCAGCAGGTGGTAACCCGTCGGATAAGCCTTGTAGTTCATTTGCAGCTTCTTGGCCGCCTCGTTGAAGGTGCGGAATTCGGAACTGCGCACCGAGATCAGCACCCCCTCGGCGATGATGAACGACACCGGTTCGACGACAAAACCGTCGTCGGTGGGGATGAAAAAGTTGGAGTTCGAGAAGATGGCGTTCTCGGTCTCGGAATATTTCGACGAGGTTTCGATCTCCTCGATCTGCTGGCGGGTCTGGAGGTTGATCTCCATGAAGTTCTCGACGGCCTTCTGCTCCTTGATCGTGGGCGAGATGAGGTCGATCCACAGGATGTCGTCGTAACCGAGCTCGTCGAACAGTTTTACGTCGGCATTGCGGGTGATCTTGTTGTACTGTTTCTCGTATATGGTAATCATATCCTTACTTTTTTACGAGGTTTGTATTCTGTTTTTCAGCCTTGTCCAGAAACAGGGCCAGGGCTTGGCGTTTGAATGTGTCGAGCTTGTAGTCGATGTTGCGGGTGAGGTATTCCAGGGCGTAGGGCTGCGTGTAACCGTAGCGGGCGATCGCCTCGGGGATGTGGTCGAGGCCGTAACGGAGCGCCTCGGTGAGCGCCTGTTCGTTTTCGGGGCGATCGCCGCGCGCCACCCACACGGCGAACACGAACGGCAGCCCCGTGAGCCGGCGCCACTCGTCGGCCAGGTCCCACGAACGGGCGAAGCGCCCCTCGTAACCGAAAACCTTGTCGCCGATCAGCAGGAAAGCGTCGCCCGGACGGGCGTCGTCGACGGCCGCGTAGTCGTCCAGGTCGGCCCACTCGGGGTCGATGCCCCACAACTCGCCGGCCAGGATGCGCACCAGGCGCACCGAGGTGAGCGAGTGGCTGTCGAGCCAGATGCGGCGGATCCCGTCGAGCGGCGCATCGCTCACCAGCACCACCGTGCGCACGCTGCCGCTCGCCCCGAGGCAAAACGGGGTGACGATACGTGCATCTTTCAGTGAGGGAAGCGAGCCCGAAGGGACGAGCGCCACGTCGGCGCGGCCTTCGGCAAAATTACGGGTACAGGTGCTCGGGGGGGATAACAGCAGGTCGGCGCGCAGATCAACCGCGTGCTCGATACCGTAAATAAACGGTATGGTGTTCAGGTACGACACCGCTGCAACACTGCCCAGGACCATCATCCATACTCGCGTATAAATTAGTTAAACATTTGGCCGCCACCGGATTGACCCCCGCGGGACCCCTAACGACTGCAAAGGTACGATTTTTATCCGCAACAACGGAACCAAAACCCGGGTTTTTTGTTATTTTTGTAAAAACGGACTTGTGCGATGGATAATTTTGTGACAGTAATCACCTTCACCTACCCCCACGAGATATTCGTCCCGTGCAGCCTGCTCGATGCCGGGGGTATCCGTTATTTTATCCGCGACGAACACACCGTTAACGTCCACCCCTTCCGCTCGATGGCCCTGGGCGGCATCCGGATCGAGGTCGAAGCAGCCGACGCCGAGCAGGCCGCCCGCATCCTCAACGAAGGGGGCTACCAATGCGACGCGGGCTACGAGCCCTCGCGGTTCGAGTTGTGGCTCGCACGCATTTTGGGGCGTTTTTCGCGGAAAAAGTAATGTTTTTATAAACCCTTAAATAACTATCGACATGAAGAAAATTATTTTTATCAGCATCATCGTTTTGGTATGCATAGCGGGTTTCCTGATTTTCAGGCCGGTCCCCATCGGACAAGAATCCAAGGCTATTACGGTCAGCGGCGTAGTGGCGGACATATCTGAAAAAGGAGCTGATGATATAGCATTCAAGTTAGAGGGAGATAACACCACCTATTATATTAACAGAGGCGCGGAGCGTGGTTTGGCGATTGCGGATCTGAAGGAAAAACTTACAGGAAATCGAGTAACGCTGAAATATCCAAAATACTGGACGCCCCTCGACTGGAACGGCAAAGTCCGCCATATCTCCAAAGTCGAATTCAACGACGAGGTTCTGTCTAATGAATTCACTAAATAATAACAAAGAAGCACTGCTTGCGCAGTGCTTCTTTGTTTTAAGAAAATAAACTTCCCTCGAACTCTGCTGTGCATAGCGTACGTCAGATTTACGGGCAAAAAAGACCGCCCGTTTCCTCCTCCTTACAGGGCATAACCCAAGCAAGCTTGGCTTCTGCACCCGCTTCGTTCGTCGGTTTGCTTATCGTCCGAGCATCAAAGGCGCAGCATACTTTACGTATGTGAGGATTTGAGCGCAGGAGGATAAGCGGAAGATGGTGTACGCTATGTGCAGCTGGAAGAGCCCCTATTCCTCCTCGGGCTTCATATTGTGGAACACGTTGACCACATCCTCGTCCTCCTCGAACTTTTCGATCAGCTTGTCGATCGAGGCGCGCTGCTCGGCGGTCACCTCCTTGGTGTCGGTGGGGATGCGCACGAACTCGCTGCTGAGGATCTCGATGCCGCGCTGTTCGAGGTAGTGCTGGATCTTGCCGTAGGACTCGAACGAACCGTAGATGAGCACCTCGCCTTCGTCGGCGTCGATCTCGTCCACGCCGTAGTCGATCAACTCCAATTCCAGCTCTTCGAGGTCGATATCCGGGGACTGCGCCACCTTGAAGATGCTCTTGCGCTCGAACAGGAAATCGAGCGAGCCGCTCGTGCCCAGCGAACCGCCGGCCTTGTTGAAATAGCTGCGCACGTTGGCCACCGTGCGGGTGTTGTTGTCGGTGGCGGCGTCGACCACGATGGCGATCCCGAAGGGGCCGTAGCCTTCGTAAACGGCCTCCTTGTAGTCGGCCGTATCCTTCGACACGGCGCGCTTGATCGCCCGCTCGACGTTGTCCTTGGGCATATTTTCCGCCTTGGCGTTGGCCACCAGGGCGCGCAGGGCGGGGTTGTTCTCGGGATCGGGACCGCCGGCCTTGACCGCGATCTCGATCTGCTTGCCCAGGCGGGTGAAAGTGCGGGCCATGTTGCCCCAGCGTTTGAGTTTTGTCGCTTTTCTGTATTCGAATGCGCGTCCCATAGTGCGATTTTTTTCTGTCCGCAAATTTAGCCAAATTTCGGCGAATCGCAAAGATTTTGTACTTTTGGGAATTCAAGCATAGCGCCGCCATGGAAGAAGCCGTAAACGCAGCACTCGAAACGCTCCGCCGGGGAGGGATCATCCTCTACCCCACCGACACGGTGTGGGGGATCGGTTGCGACGCCACCAACGCCGCCGCCATCGAACGCATCAGCCGCCTGAAAGGCTCGGAAACGGGCAAAAGCATGCTCGTGCTGATGGACAGCACCAACACCCTGTCGCGCTATTTCGACAAGGTGCCCGACGTGGCCTGGGACCTGATCGAACTCACGGACAAACCCCTGACGCTCATCCTGGGTAACGCCTCGGGCGTGGCGCCCGCGCTGATCCCCGCAACGGGGACGCTCGGCGTGCGTATTCCCAACCACGAATTTTGCCTCAAACTGATGCGACGCCTGGGACGCCCCCTGGTATCGACCTCGGCCAACCCCACGGGCGTCGAAACCCCGCGCGGCTTCGACGACATCGACCCGCGCATCGTCGCCGGGGTGGACTACGTCGTTCCCATCGGGTGCGAAGGCCGCCCCACACGCCGCGCATCGTCGATCATCCAGCTCGGCGAAAAAGGAGAAGTGAAAGTAATAAGAGAATGATAACTACCGAAATACAGATCCGATTCGCCGACGTCGACCGGCTCGGTCACGTCAACAATATCCACATCCAGCAATATTTCGACCTCGGCAAGAGCGACCTGATGCTGCACACCCTCGGGCTGCGCGACGCGGGCGGCAGCCAGGGGCTGATCGTCGCCTCCGTGACGTCGAACTACCTGCACCAGACACTCCCCGGGGCAAACGTACGCGTCGAAACCTTCACCGAAAGCATCGGCAACAAGAGCCTCGTGCTCGCCCAGCGCCTCGTCGACACGACCACCGGCCAGATCAACGCCGAAAGCCGCTCGGTAATGGTAGCCTTCGATTTCCTGCGCCAGGAACCCATCCCCGTCCCGCCCGACTGGCGCACGAAACTCCTCCCATTGTAAAGGTAATTATTATTACTAAGGCGGGAATTTGGATTCCCGCCTTTTTTTGGCATAATATGTGCCGATTGGGCAATGGGGCTACAGCCCTGTTAATCCTCTAAAAATCCTCTGTTTATGTCGTTGTCCAAACGCATTGTCCTTCCTGCGGCCGTCTGCCTTGCGGCGGTGGCGATCACCGTGATGATCTCTTCTGCCGAACGCAGGCGTAATCCCAACGACCCCGGGTCGGCCGCCGCCGGGGCACTCCACGAGAGCGCCCTGGGCAAAAGCCGTCTGGCTGCGGCCTACCGCGAGTATGCCCGCGTGGCTTTCGCCGAGGGGCACCTGGGCGCCGGAAGGTTGTTCCAGGCACTGGCCGTTTCGGAAGGGATACACCTCAAAAACCACATCGTGGCGCTAAAAAACATGGGGGAAAAAAACGATCCCTCGTACGACCACGCCAACCCTCCGGCCCACCTCATGCCGGAAGTGTCGGATACCCGCAACAACATATATCTCAGTTCTATGGGAGAGAAACGGCAATTCATCCACATCCATCCCTCGCTGATAGACCGCGCCCTGAACGACCATTCGCGCTACGCCGCGCGCACCCTGTTGTGGGCCTCGGGCAGCGACGCCAAACACTACAATCTGCTGACGCGTTTCCTCGATCGTTTCGATGCGGAAGAGAGTGGAGACGCACATTTCTGGGTCTGCCCCACCTGCGGCAACACCTTCGGGGAAGAGGGCCTGGAGGGTTACTGCCCCTTCTGTATGACCCACCAGTCCAAATACCTGAAATTCTGACGCTTTCCGGCCGGTCAGACCTTGATCAACTCATAGGCCCTGGTCCCCAACCCGATCTCCTCGGCATGTTGGAGTCCCACCTGCCAGTCGGTGTTGGGATGTATGTGGCGGAATTTGTCCTTGCCCGCCAGGTCGTGCTCCCCTTTGGGGTTGGCGACGCTTCCGGGCACGGCGGGGGCTTTCATCACCAGCTCGGCGCACGCCTGGTCCAGCGCCACGGGGTCGAACGAGGCGGCCATGCCGATGTTCGGGGCGATGGGGATGTCGTTGTGCCCCCAGCAGTCGCACTCGGGCGAGATATCCATGATGAAGCTGACGTGGAAATGGGGTTTGTCGCGCAGGATAGCCTGGGTGTATTCGGCGATCTTCCGGTTGAGCACCTCGGTCGAGTTGTCCAGCACGGGCTGTGCGGCATCGAAGCGGCACACGGCGATACACTGTCCGCAACCTACGCATAATTCATAATCGATCACCGCACGGCGCTCGGTGTCGAGCGTCACAGCCCCGTAGTTGCAATCCTTCACGCACTGGCGGCAGCCCGTGCAATTCTTGCGGTAGATGCGGGGCTTCGACGAGGAGTGCAGGTCGAGTTTGCCGCCCACGCTCGCCGACCCCATGCCTATATTCTTCAACGCACCCCCGAAACCGGCCTGCTCGTGCCCCTTGAAGTGGTTCATCGACACCAGCACATCGGCGTCGGCCACAGCCGAGCCCACCTTGGCCGACTTGCAGATAGGCGAGTCGATGGGCAATTCGCGGTATTCGGTTCCTTTCAGCCCGTCGGCGATGATAACCGGCGCCTTGACGCTTATCGGGTTGAAACCGTTCTCGGCAGCGCTTTCCAGGTGGTCGATGGCGTTCGAGCGACGTCCCGAATAGAGCGTGTTGGCATCGGTGAAAAAAACACGCGCACCCAGCGACCCCAGCACCGAGGCCATGCGGTTGGCGTAGTTGTGGCGGATGTAGGCCAGGTTGCCCGGTTCACCGAAATGGATCTTCACGGCCGTGAATTTGTCCTTGCAGTCGAGCGATTCGATGCCGGCGGCGCGTACCAGGCGCTCGAGTTTGTCGGGCAGGTTCGCCGATGCGGAAGCCTTGAGATCGGTAAAGTAAACTTTTGATGCCATAGTATATAGTTATCCTATTTTATTCCCTTCGGGGTCGATTTCGAATGTCTCCCCGTCGAGGGTGACGGTAGCGCGGTCTTTATAAAACGTGTCGGTGTCGTCGTAAATAAGCGGAATCCCCACCTGGCCGTCGCGGCGCAGGTAACCCGCTTTGTCCTCGATCCTGACGGGGATGAGCCCCGACGCGAAACCGCCGATCCAATCGTATTTGGTTTCAGCGATAACCGCGCCCATGCGGTCGTAGATGCCCCACTTGCCGTCGATCGCGGCTTTGACCGTGCCCATTTCGTGGATCCACTCCATGTCTTCGCAGACGGGCGAGATCAGGAAATTGCCCTCCTTGTCGATCATTCCAAACCTATTGCCTCCGAGATCGACCACCGCACGCCCTTCCTCGAAGTTGGTAACCCACTCGAAGACGCCCTCGAAAGCCTGACGCCCCTGGCCGTCGACGCAACGGTACAAACGGCCCTTCTCGAGCCACACCAGCGAGTCGCTCATCTCGCCGCGCGAATCGAAATCGCAGCCTTTCAGCGCTTCGTCCAGACTGCCCGTGAATTCGGGAAGCAGGTCGGCAACCAGGCTGTCGGCCTCGGACTTAATCACGCTCCCGGCACGTCCGGCCGAGGTAAACACCTCGCGCAGAATAGCCGAATCGAAAGGCTTGCACTCCGCCAGGGCTTCGATATACTCGTTGAGCTTCGGACGGTCGGCGGCGTATTTGCTCACGGCGATGTGGAGCAACTCCTGCATGGGTTTGTTGCCTATCTTCTGCGCCCACTTCAACAGGGGGATGTACATATTCTTGATCCGCGTGGTTTGGGACACCGTCTGGGTATGGCGGTCCAGGAAGTCGAAGATATCGGGATCGCAGGCGGCCATGAAGACCGTAACGGCCAGGGCGGCCAGCGCCGAGTTGTCGCGGTTGATCGCATCGGGATTCGCGGCGGCCTCCTCGGGAGTGAGCATCCGCGAAAGTTCGTAGTTGATCAGGATGGGGATGCAGTCCGCGCCGATGATGATATTCGAGGTCTTGAGATTCCCGTGGATGAAAAGATTGTCCGACAACCAGTACGACAGGGCCGAAATGCCCTGCAGCACGCGCATCAGGGCTTTGGAGTCCTTGAGCCGGCTGCACTCCGACAGGAAGTTACCCAAGGCCATTCCCGCGGGAAGCCTCTGCAGCACCACGTCGTGGAGCGCCGTGCGCCCGTGCAGATCGGCCACCATCATCTCCTTGTCCAGGTATTCCAGCGAGGTCAGGAAAGGGGAGGTATGCCCGGCGATGCGCACCCCGAGGGTTCGTATCTGGTTCTGCTGTTCGCGGTTGGGCTTGATGAAACACTTGAGCACATAGGGGTTGCCATTCCACACGACATCGAAGTTGACCGTGGTGGTCGACATCATAAACGGACGGACGCCTTCTTTTTCGGCGACAGCATACAACCCGTCGAGGCGTTTGAAACGCCCCTCCGGATTGGAGATGCTCTCCTTAAAATCCATTACGGAGTTGGTGGCCATACGCGTTGTCCTACATTAGGTTTGCGCTCATCGAACCGATGTTCATCAACGTAATCAGGTCGGTGATCGAGGTATTGAAACTCATCCCCCGGAACATCGTGCCCGGCACGGCGTCCTTGATCTCGCAAATGCTGTTGTTGTAACACAGGGGCACTTCGCTCGACATGTCGTACAACAGCCGGGCGTGTTTGTTCTCGGGCAGTTCGCGGATCGACGACGGGAAGATCACCGGGTCAGTCCCTTCGTGCGAAGAGATGTGGATGTTGATCACCAACACGCGACCGTCGTCGGTGCGAAGCTCCTGGATGCGCGAGGTGATGTCGAGCAATTTGTCGGAGCTGGCATCGGTGCCCTCGCCGTCGGTGATGTTGAAGACCGTGATCGGATAAGAAGCCTTGTTCGCCGGGTTTTTGCACCAACGGCTCACCAGCCCGTAGGCAACGACGAACGCCTGGAACATCGGGGTGCCGCCTTCGGCACGGGGTTCGATCCAGTAGCGCTGTTCCGTGGTGGAGATCCGGGCGAACCCTCCCGTATTATCCCGTCTCTTGGTGATCAGGCGGCGCGGCGGATCGAGCGCGGCCAAACGGCTGATCGAAATGAAATCCCCGCTGGGGTCCAGAAGGGGAACAACCCCGGCGCCCGAATATCCCAGCGCGCACACGTCGAAATAGTCGCGCAGGCCCTCCTCGCGGCTCGAGCGGTTCTGCAACTCCTCCAGGAGCATGTTGCACACCATGGCGACCGCATCGGCCTTGGACATGATTTCGCCGCCGAACCGGACCTTTTCTTCCATTGACCCCGATTGGTCGATCAGAAACACAAAAGCAGTGGGGTGCTGCCGGGTTATTTGCGATGTGTGGGTCATAATAGTCTGGGGTTAAAGACGGATAAAGATAGTCATAAAATACTATATTGCGGCCAACTCTTTGCCCGTTTTGTCAATTTTTACCACATTTTTATCTTTTTGTACACACGCCACACCCTCCCGGAAACTCTCGGCATAATCGTAACGCGGCGGGATCATCCATGCACCGCAGCGATCGATGTATCCGTAGCGACCGCCGGATTTAACGGCGGCGGCCCCTTCGCGCAGGGAGTTCGCCACTTCGTAGCAGGGTTCGACCACGATCGCCCCGCTGCGGTCGATAAAACCCCAGACACCCCGGGCATAGACCGCCGCGAGCCCTTCGGAAAACGACTTGATCCGCTCCCAGGCGTTGCACGGCACCACCACCCGGCCTGCCGCATCGATGAAACTCCACTTGCCGCCCAGCGACACCCCGGCCAGGCCCTCGCTGAACTCGAGCACTTCGTCGTATTTGGGCTCGACCGCCACACGGCCGCGCGCATCGCGGAATCCCCACAAACCCCCGTCGCAGAACGACTCCAGGTCGTCCGGTGCCATGTCCTCCGCGGCGCCCGCTCCCCGGACATCGGCCAGGATCTGCGCCAGGCGCCCGATGCGGGGCGTGTGCGAGGAGAGCGCACGGACAAGCCGGTGCAGCGCATGGCGCCCCTCCGAGGCCCAGCGGTCGCAAATTTCGGCGTAGAGCGGCGAGCGTCCCGCGAGGATCTCGCCGGGGTTGAGGATGATATTCTCGGTGTTGTTCCAGCGCGCGAAACTCTCGGGGTGTTCGGCCAGCCAGTGCAGGCTCACCGAGATGATCGCCAGCGAATAGTCGTCGATGTGGCGGTCGAACATATTTCCGTCGCGCAGAGGGTGCTGGTAAGGATGCGTGCCTATCTCGGCGGCACGTTCGCCCGCGAGTCCGGGGACGAACATCGCATCGTAGTCGATCAGCACCAGGGCGTCGTCCGGGGTGACGAGTATGTTGTCGGGTTTGACATCGCCGTGCGCCCACTCGCAGTCGAGCAGCCTGCACGCCATCGCATCGAACGCCGAAGCCAGCCGTCCGAGGCGCTCCGTGTTGCCGAACGTCGCGGTGCGGGCGATCTCGCGTTCGAGCGTGCTTCCCTCGACCCACTCCGAGAAGACCACGTCGTACCACGCCCCCTGCCCTGCGTGGTCGAAGACCAGCATTTCGGCGGGCAGGAGCCTGGTCCGGCACAGGAAATCCTCGTTCAACTCCGCAGCATAGCCGTAGACTTTCTCGATGAAACGTCCGGGCCGGATGTAACACTTGAGCATGGCCGGCTTTTCGCCGAACAGCACCCTGAAGATCACCGCGTTGTTGCCCGCCATCATCCGCACGTTGCCCCGGGCGTCGGTGTCGACGCGGAAATCGCCCAGGCTGCGGAACAGCCCCGAGGGATTGAGCAGCGAATCGATATACTGGCTGATCGTGGGCAGGCGCATCCGGCGATTCGGCTATTTGTTCATCACTTCGTTCTGGCGGTTGATACTCTCGATGTGCACCGCTTCGAGCACCGTGCGCAGGAACTCCTCGCTCAGGTTGAGCCTCGGGGCCTGGGACAGGAAACGCTCCAGGATCTCGGACCAGCGCACACCCTGCAGGATGGCCACGTTGTTCGCCTTTTTGACCGCGCCGATGCTGTCGGCGATCGCCATGCGGCGGCTCAACAGTTCGAACACCTCGGCGTCGATCTGGTCGATGCGGCCGCGCAACTCGTCCAAAGCCGAGATAAACTCGGGGTTGTCCGTCGTGCCGGCGCGCCAGCGGATGCGGTCGATCATCGCCCGGAAATCGACGGGCGTAAGCTGCTGCGAAGCGTCGCTCCACGCCTCGGCGGGGCACGCGTGGCTCTCGACGATCAGTCCGTCGAAGCGCAGGTCGGCCGCCTTTTGCGATATTTCGTAGAGGTGCTCGCGGTCGCCGCAGATGTGCGAGGGGTCGCACACCATCGTCATCCCGGGAAACCGGCTGCGCATTTCGAGCGCCAGGTGCCACATGGGCGGGTTGCGCAGAACCCCCGCGTAGGACGAAAATCCCCTGTGGATCAATCCGATACGTTCGATGGCGATACCGGCGTTCTCGAGCCTCGCAACGGCCCCGGCCCACAGTTCCACATCGGGGTTCATGGGGTTTTTGACCATCACGGCCACGTCGTTGCGGCCGATGGCGTCGGCTATATCCTGTACGCTGAAGGGATTGCCCGTGGTCCGGGCGCCTATCCACAATGCGTCCACCCCGAATTCGAGGGCGCTCTCGACATGCTTGGCCGTAGCCACTTCGACGGCGATCGGCAACCCCGTCACCTCGCGGGCCTTGGCCAGCCAGGCCAGCCCTTTCAGTCCCGAGCCTTCGAAGCAGCCCGGGCGTGTGCGCGGTTTCCATATTCCGCCCCGCAACAGGTCCACGGCACCCGTCGCGGCCAGCGCCCGGCAGGTGGCCAGGGTCTCGTCGCGGCCGAGTATCCGCATCATGTCGAAGACGCCCAGGGAAACGGTGCGGCCGGAAAGAGCAACGCGCAGCGGCTGGGCGACCTTGCCAAGGCTCATCCCCTCCGCGGCCGCGAAATCGCGCACGACCGCCTCCAGATCGTCTGCATTCCAACTAGCGTTCCGCA
>JAVBRR010000149.1:0-3154 GCA_031547705.1 Rikenellaceae bacterium
CATAAAGTATTTCGGCTCGACGCTCCACTCGGCCTGCACGCCCGCCGGAAGGTCGGTCACGGGGGTGAGCGAGACCTTGGCCATCTCGTCGGCGCTCATATAGCGGAACTGGCTGGCGTAGTCCTTCGCCGGGGCGAGTTCCAGGTTGTTACCATAGCTCACCGAGGTGAATTTTTGCGCGTGGGCGCCTGCGGCCATCATCAGCACGGCGGCAGAAAGGGCGAGGGTCTTGACGAGGAAGTTTTTCATTGCGGTATAGGTTTTAGGTTTGCTCGTAATACAAAATTAGGGTAAGTAGTTCGAAAACGCTTTCGACGGCGCGTAAATAATTGTCGATCCCGGCGCGCGGTTATCGTTTTTGTGTACCGGGTTTTTGTTTTTGTACAAAACCGGGGCCGGACGATGTAAAAAAACGGTGCGGGGCCCGCCTTGGGTCCCGCACCGTCCTTCGGTGGTATGATTGCGCCGCAGCCGCTTACCTCTCCTGCGCGGAGGCCGCCCCGGCGGCCAGTGCGTCGAGCCGTTTCTTCTCGCGGGTCTCCTCCATGATCACCTGGTAGTTGTTCACGATCGCACCGACCACGAGGTTCAGCAGCAGGAACGCCGAGAGGATGAACCACACCACGTGGAACGCGGTGATCACGGGCGAGGAAGCATGCACCAGACCGTATTCGTGCGCCTTGACCAGGTTATAACGCAGGTCGGTCCAGTCCTCGCCCGTCAGCGCGCGGAAAAGCGTGAACATCGACTCGCCGAGCGTCCCATAGGGGTCGGGCGAGCAGGTGGGCGTAGGCGGCGCCTCGGCCACGAGCTGTTCATACCTCGCTTTGCCCGCGGCATCGAGCGTCGCCGGATCCGGAAGGCGGAACATCGACACGCCGATGATGGCGAACAGGTACATGAAGAGAAAAAAGAACACCCCGTTGTAGAACAGTGCACTGAACGATTTGCTGAGCACCGAGACGATCAGTTTGATCTCGGGCGAAGTGCGCAGCAGGCGCAGCACGCGGAACACCCTCAGCACGCGCAGCATCATGATCGTCGACACGTCGCTGAACATCGACTCGGGGACGTAGCTGATCAGCACCAGCGACAGGTCGAACAGGTTCCAACCGCCGGTAAAAAACTCTTTAAGGCTGTGGCGGGCGATGAAGCGGACGGCGATCTCGAAGGTGAAGATCGCCAGGATAACGCTCTGCGTGAACTTGATCCAATGGTGGTGGTGGTAGGTCTCCACTCCGATCAGGATGCAGTTGGCGAGGATCACGCCGACGATCATCAGTTCGAACCATTTGGCGTCGGCCAGATGGCGGCAGGCTTTCTTGAGAGTATGCATAGGGGTCGGAAAATTTCCCGGCAAATGTACAAATTTTTCCGGAAAGTACGGAGCCTATGCGGATTAAAAGCGGCCCCTACTCGTCCGCACCCTGGTAACCCACGTCGTCGGGCAGATTTGCGCCCGAAGCCGCGGCGACCGCCAGGCGATCGCAACGCTCGTTCTCGGGGGTGCCGGCGTGGCCCTTGACCCAGATGAATTTTACGCGGTGAATGCGAGAGAGGGCGAGGTATTGCATCCACAGGTCGGGGTTCTTCTTGTCCTTAAAGCGTTTGCGCTCCCAGCCCCAGACCCAGCCCTTCTCGACGGCGTTGACCACATACTGCGAGTCGCTGTACACGGTCACTTCGCAAGGGAGCTTCAATGCCTCCAGGCCGCGGATCACGGCCAGCAGTTCCATGCGGTTGTTCGTGGTGAGGCGGTATCCGCCGCTCAGTTCGCGGCGGTGGGGCGGGCAAAGCAGGACAACGCCGTAGCCCCCTTTCCCCGGGTTGCCCAGCGCCGAGCCGTCGGTGTACATCGTCACCCGCACCATTTTACCGTCGTTTTCCGCCATACGTTACCGGGCCGCTTTCATGGCCGCCTCGATGCCCGTGCACAGCTCGCCGAAGCTGCCGCACAGCGCCTCGTCTTCGCCCAGGGCCTTTTCCACCTCGCGGCGGAAAGTGTCGTAGCCGTATTCGATGGACGAGAGGCCGCCGACCTTGAAATAGAATTCGGTGCCCATGAAAAGGGCGTATTTGCCGTGCAGCTCCGGGTGGCCTTTCAGGTAGGTCACCACATAGGCCGGATCGGAGAGCATCGCCTTGATGCAGTATTTGCCCATCACCTCTGTTTGTTCGCCGTCAGCGGCCAGGCAGCGCTCGTTGAACAGGTGGAAATAGAATGCCTTCACCGCCGGGTCGGCGTCGGGCAGGGCGGCCATCAGGTCGAGGGCGAAAAGTTTCTCTTTGGGGCTCATGCCTGGCGCGCGCGCCACGTAGCGGCGCACCGAAAGGGGAATACTGCCCGACGCTTTGGCCTCGGCCTGCTCCTGCGAGGGGATTTCGTCCCAATAAACAGCCCGGGCCGGCGTCGCGGCGCACAGTAACACGGCTAAAAAAGCGCAATTCACGAGGACGCGCCGTGCGCCCACCGTGAATTGCCGGTCGTTTCGATCCATTAGCGTTTCTCGCCCTCTTTGGCTTCGATCGAGAGCGTGGCGTGGGGGACGATCCTCAGGCGCTCCTTGGGGATCAGCTTGCCCGTCTCGCGGCAGATGCCGTAGGTTTTGTTCTCGATGCGCACCAGCGCGGCCTCGAGGTGCTGGATGAACTTGAGCTGACGCTGCGCCAGGCGGCCCGACTCCTCTTTCGAGAGGGTCGCGGCGCCCTCTTCCAGCACCTTGAACGTGGGCGAGGTGTCCTCGGTGTCGTTCGACGAGGTGTGGGTTATCGTGGCGCGCAGCAGGTCGTAGTCCTCCTTCGCTTTTGCGAGTTTCTCGAGTATGATCGCTTTGAATTCGGAGAGCTCCTCGTCCGAATAGCGGGTTTTTTCAACTTCGGCCATAATGGTATGACTTAAAAATAAAGTTTCATAAAATTAAATAAAATTTTCCTAATAAACAAATATATTTAAGACTTAGTTATCGCTATTTTGACCGGCCGTTCGTCGATCTCCGCCTCGGTGGGATGAGCGCCCACAGGATGCCCAGCAGCGCGACGACCGGGTAGGCGGCCGGGATCATCCAGGCCAGCGGGTCGTCTTCCTCGACGGTGAGCAGGCTGCTGAAGCCGTCCACCGCGAAGTAGACGACGGTGCCCAGCACAATCGCCGAGA